>NZ_JAAGMH010000067.1:0-94298 GCF_010548505.1 Streptomyces sp. SID14515
CGGGGGCGGGCCGGTCCGGGTACGCGGCGGCGCGGCGGTTCCTTGGGCGGCACTGCGTCACCTGCCGGGGCTCGTCGGGGGCGGGCTGTTCTCCGCCGCGGGGGCGGTTGCGGGGTCGGGGCCGGTCGCGGACACGGATCCGGAGGGCGACGCGGAGCCGGAGGGCCCGGCCGAGGCCCCGGCCGCGGGGGCGTCGGGGTCCGGGGTGGCGTCGGCCGCTGCGCCGGTGCTCGGGGTGGGGCTGGGACTGGGGCTGGGCGACGGCGGGGCGGTGGCCTCGGCGGGGTCGCCGCGGACCGTGCCGTCGGGGTTCAGGAAGGCGGGGCTGCCGCCGGGGACCATGCCCAGTTCCCGGGCGCGCTTCTCCAGGGCGTCGGGCTGGGAGCGGCTGTCGACGTCGCGCTGGAGGGCCTGCTGCTCGTCGGTGAGCTCGGTGGTGTCCCGCTTCAGCTCGCTGAGCCTGAACGACCCTTCGTTGAGGGCGGAGTTCAGCAGGAGCAGGGTGATGAGCCCGCCGCCCAGGAGCAGGACGACCAGCAGGACGAAGGGGGTGCGGGCCGCGGTGCTGGGCCCGGTGGACGGCATCAGCCGGGCGAGCCGCGCGGCCCGCCCCTTCAGCGGTGCGGCCGGTTTGCTCACCCCACGACTCCCCCGGTACGGCGCCCGGCCCCGGTGGTCACCGCTCCTCCTCGCGGATGCGCTGGGCGCCGCGCAGCCGGGCGGGGGCGGCGCGCCGGTTCTCGGCGACCTCCTCCTCGGTGGGCAGCTCCGCGCCCCGGGTCAGCTGCTTGAGCCGGGGCTGGTAGCGCTCGGGGACGACGGGCAGTCCGGGGGGCGCGGTGTTGGCGGCGCCGGCCGCGAAGACCTGCTTGACCAGCCGGTCCTCCAGCGAGTGGTAGGAGAGCACGGCGATGCGACCGCCGACGGCGAGGCACTGGACGGCGGCCGGGATGGCCTGTTCCAGGACGCTCAGCTCGCCGTTGACCTCGATGCGCAGGGCCTGGAAGGTGCGCTTGGCGGGGTTGCCGCCGGTGCGCTTGGCGGCCTGCGGCAGCGCGTCGCGGATCAGCTCGACGAGCCGGGCGCTGTTGCTGAACGGCTCCTTCTCGCGCTCGCGCACGACGGCGGAGACGATCCGCTTGGCCTGCTTCTCCTCGCCGTACGCGCGCAGGATCCGGACCAGCTCGCCGGGCGGGTAGGTGTTGAGGACCTCGGCGGCGCTCATGCCGGTGGACTGGTCCATGCGCATGTCGAGCGGGGCGTCCTGGGCGTACGCGAATCCGCGGTCGGCCTCGTCCAGCTGCATGGAGGAGACGCCGAGGTCGAACAGCACGCCCTGGACCTTCGGGACGCCGAGCCGTTCGAGGACCTCGGGGAGCTCGTCGTAGACCGCGTGGACGAGGGTGGCCCGGTCGCCGTAGGGGGCGAGCCGCTCGCCGGAGAGGCGGAGCGCCTCCTTGTCGCGGTCCAGGGCGATCAGCCGGGCGGTGGGGAAGGAGGCGAGCAGGGCCTCGCTGTGACCGCCGAGGCCGAGGGTGCAGTCGACGACCACGGGCTCCGGGTGGGCCGGGTCCTGGAGAGCCGGGGCCAACAGGTCCAGACACCTCTGGAGCATCACCGGGACGTGTCGGGTCTGGCTCAATGCGCCCTCTCAGGCTCTGTCCCGCGCGGCCGGCACGTACGTCCTGGTCCCCGCCCGCTCTGAAGGGGAGGTCCGCCGGCGCCGGGGAAGTGGCGTCGGCCGACCGAGAGCGGGAGAGGGCCGGGTCGCACGTACGCCGCACATCACGGGGGAAATACGGAATATTGCAGGAGGTGCGGGGGGTGCGATGGGGCAGTGGGTACGGAGGTGGATGGTGACTTCGCGTTACTTTAGTCCACCCTGCCATTCGATCGATGCGCGATCAACGAACCGCGCAGCGCGTCGCTCCACCCGTACGGATGCGGCGAACTCACTCGAACAGGCGCGTCCCCCCGAGTTCTGTGGGTTAGCTCACAACAAGCCGTGTTGACGTTCTTTGTCCGCTCTCACAGCACGCCCGTGCCAGGTGGGAACGCTAACGTCGTATCCATGTCGACTTCCGCTACCCCCGCCGCCGAGTCCGTGACGCCCTCCGCTTCGGCGGTCCGCGAAGGGGGCCAGGTCACCGACCGGCTCGTCGCGCTGAACGCCGGATACGCGAAGGACTTCCGCGATCCGGGCATGGACGCCCGCCCGGTCCTCCAGGTCGCCGTGGTCGCCTGCATGGACGCCCGTCTCGACCTGCACGCCGCGCTCGGCCTGGAGCTCGGCGACTGCCACACCATCCGTAACGCGGGCGGCGTGGTCACCGAGGACGTGATCCGTTCGCTGACCATCAGCCAGCGGGCGCTCGGCACCCGCAGCGTGGTCCTCATCCACCACACCAACTGCGGTCTGGAGTCCCTCACCGAGGACTTCCGGCAGGACCTGGAGCGCGAGGTGGGCCAGCGTCCGGCCTGGGCCGTGGAGGCCTACACGGACGCCGACCAGGACGTACGCCAGTCGATGCAGCGGGTGCGCACCTCGCCGTTCCTGCTGCACACCGACGACGTGCGCGGGTTCGTGTTCGACGTGACCACCGGTCTGCTGCGGGAGATCGACTCCGTTTCCTGAACGCATCCCCCTCGTTTTCCGGCCCTCCGCCGCACCTCACGCACCCAACACCGTGGCTCACGGTGGCGGAATCGTGACAGAAGCTGACTTTTCACACCCACTTATCCACAGGCGAGTGACACGAAGCGGTAACGGCAACAAGAATGCGGGTGTGACATCCCCCGGGCCTTCCGGAGGAGTGTCCGATTTTCCGGGGTGGGCCGCGCGGGTACGCGCGACGGCCTCTGCGCAAAAGGGCCGAGGAGGGCCGGGTGACGACCTATGACGATCGAGCGAGCCTCACGGATCTGACCACCACAGCAGAGCGGGTGCGCAGGTCGGTGGAGGGTGTGATCGAGGGCAAGCCCGAGGTCGTACGGCTATCGCTGACCGTGCTGCTCGCCGAGGGGCATCTCCTCATCGAGGACGTTCCCGGGGTCGGCAAGACCATGCTGGCCAAGGCGCTGGCGCGGTCCATCGACTGTTCGGTGCGACGGATCCAGTTCACGCCGGACCTGCTGCCCTCGGACATCACCGGCGTGTCGATCTTCGACCAGCAGCGGCGGGAATTCGAGTTCAAGCCGGGTGCGATCTTCGCCCAGATCGTGATCGGCGACGAGATCAACCGCGCCTCGCCGAAGACGCAGTCGGCGCTGCTGGAGTCGATGGAGGAGCGCCAGGTCACCATCGACGGGCACAGCTACGAGCTGCCCGACCCGTTCATGGTGGTGGCCACCCAGAACCCGGTCGAGATGGAGGGCACCTACCCGCTGCCCGAGGCCCAGCGCGACCGCTTCATGGCCCGGGTCTCCATCGGATACCCCAGCCCGGAGGCCGAGCTCCAGATGCTCGACGTGCACGGGGGGATCTCCCCGCTGGACGACCTCCAGCCGGTGGCCCACGCCCACGACATCGTGAAGCTGATCGACGCCGTCCGTACGGTGCATGTCGCCGACGCCGTGCGGCGCTACGCCGTGGAGCTGGTCGGAGCCACCCGCAGCCACCCCGACCTCAGGCTCGGCGCCTCCCCGCGCGCGACGCTGCATCTGCTGCGCGCCGCGAAGGCGTCCGCCGCTCTCAGCGGGCGCGACTACGCCCTGCCGGACGACGTCCAGGCGCTGGCCACGCCGGTGCTCGCGCACCGGCTGCTGCCCACCGCCCAGGCTCAGCTGAACCGCCGCACGGCGGAGCAGGTGGTCCTGGAGATCATCCAGCGCACCCCGGTGCCGACCTCGGCCGGCGGCACCGCGCCGCCCGCGCCCGCCGGGCAGGAGCCGGGCCGCCCGCTGTACGACCAGCAGCACGGCGCACGGCGGCTGTGATGGCGGGCGGCGAGCCCGGCGCCGTGGAGGACGGCGACAGCAAGGGCGGCGCCCGGGCGGCCCTGAGCGGACTGACCACCCGGGGACGCTCGTTCCTGGCCGCCGGTCTGGCCGCCGCCGTCTGCGCGTACGTCCTGGGCCAGGGCGACCTGCTGCGGGTCGGGCTGCTGCTGGCCGTGCTGCCCCTGGTCTGCGTGACCGTGCTCTACCGCACCCGCTACCGGGTGACGGGCACCCGGCGGCTCTCGCCGTCCCGGGTGCCCGCGGGCGCGGAGGCCCGGGTGCATCTGCGCATGGACAACGTCTCCCGGCTGCCCACCGGTCTGCTGATGCTCCAGGACCGGGTTCCGTACGTGCTCGGTCCGCGCCCCCGCTTCGTCCTGGACCGGGTGGAGGCGGGCGGCCGGCGTGAGGTGTCCTACCGGGTCCGCTCCGATCTGCGCGGCCGCTATCCGCTGGGCCCGTTGCAGCTCCGGCTCAGCGACCCGTTCGGCATGTGCGAGCTGACCCGTTCCTTCAGCGCGTACGACACCCTCGTCGTCATTCCGCGTACGGTGCCGCTGCCCGCGCTGCGGCTGGCGGGCGAGGCCTCCGGGTACGGCGACGGGCGGCAGCGGTCGCTCGCGCTCGCCGGTGAGGACGACATCATTCCGCGCGGCTACCGGCACGGTGACGACCTGCGCCGGGTCCACTGGCGCTCCACCGCCCGCCACGGCGAGCTGATGGTGCGCCGTGAGGAGCAGCCGCAGCGCGCCAGGTGCACGGTGCTGCTGGACACCCGGCAGATCGCCTACCAGGGCGCCGGGCCCGACTCGGCGTTCGAGTGGGCGGTCTCGGGGGCGGCCTCCGCGCTGGTGCACATGCTGGAGCGCGGCTTCGCCGTACGGCTGCTCACCGACGACGGGAACGCGGTGCCCGGCGAGGGGTCCGGTGGATTCGCGGGCTCGACCCAGGAGTCCGCGGACTCGGCGGGGCTGATGCTCGACACGCTCGCGGTGGTCGGCCACTCCGACGGCGGAGGTCTTTCCCGCGCCCATGACGTGCTGCGCGGCGGCAACGAGGGGCTGCTCATCGCCTTCTTCGGCGATCTGGACGAGGAACAGGCCGCGGTCGCGGCCCGGATGCGGCAGCGCGCCGGCGCGGGCGTCGCCTTCGTCCTGGACAGCGCCGCCTGGGCCGGCGAAGAGGCCGCACCGGAACGGACCGAGGACCGGCTGCGACGGCTGCGCGAGTCGGGCTGGACCGTGGTGCCCGTCGAGCCGGGGGCCGAGCTGCCCGCGCTGTGGCAGCTGGCGGGCCGGATGCGCACGGATACGCCGTCCGCCCCGAGCGGCGGCACGACAGGTTTCGCGGGGGGATGGTCATGAGCGGGCGGGCCAGGCTGGCGCTGTGCGCCTATGCGGCGACACTGCTGGCGGCGGGGTCGCTGATCCCGCTGGTGGAGGGGGTCGGCTGGCTGGTGCAGGCGGCGATGCTGCTCGGCGTCCAGAGCGGGGTCGGCGCCCTCGCGCGCCGGGTGCCGCTGGCACGGACGCTGACCATCGCCCTCCAGGCGCTGGTCACCCTGGTGCTGCTGACGCTGATGTTCGCCCGGGACCACGCCCTGTTCGGGTTGCTGCCCGGACCGGGGGCGGTCATGCGGCTCGGTGAGCTGCTGGTGGCGGGCGGGGAGGACGTCGGCACGTACTCCACCCCGGCCCCGATGACCGACGGCATCAAGCTGATGGTGATCGGCGGGGTGGTGCTGATCGGCCTCGCGGTGGACGCCCTGGCGGTGACCTTCCGCAGCGCGGCCCCGGCCGGACTGCCGCTGCTCGCCCTGTATTCGGTCGCGGCCGGTCTCTCCGACGGCGGCGCGAGCTGGCTGTGGTTCCTGCTGGCCGCCTCCGGCTATCTGTTGCTCCTGCTGGCGGAGGGCCGGGACCGGCTCTCCCAGTGGGGCCGCGTCTTCGGCGGCGCCGCGCGGAATTCGGGCGGTCTGGCCGGGGTGAGCGGCGGCTCCTCCCCCGTCCGCACCGGTCGGCGGATCGGCGTGCTGGCGCTCGGCATCGCGCTGGTCGCCCCGTTGGCGCTGCCCGCCCTGGACAGCGGCCTGCTGGGCGGCAGCGGTCCGGGGAACGGCAGGGGCAGTGGCGGCGGCACCATCTCCGCGGTGAATCCGCTGGTCTCGCTCCAGAACAACCTCAACCAGCCGGACAACCGGGAGGTGATGACGTACCGCAGCAATATCGAGGACCCGCAGAGCCTGTATCTCCGGATCCTGGCCCTGGACGAGTTCAACGGCAGCGAGTGGCGTTCCTCCACCCGCCGGCTGACGGATGTGCCCGACCGCCTCCCGCAGCCCACCGGGCTGAGCGGGGACGTCGCCGTCACCGAGGTCCGGACGAACATCTCCGCCTCGCGCTCCTACCAGCAGACCTATCTGCCGCTCCCCTACCCGGCGAGCGAGGTCCGCGTCGGCGGCCGCTGGCGGTACGAGCCCGAGGGCCGCACCCTGGTCGGCGACGACGGGCAGACCACGCGCGGCGCGCAGTACGAGGTCGGCAGCCTGGTCGTCGAGCCCACGGCGGCCCAGCTCGCCGCCGCGGGCACACCGCCGGAGGAGCTGCTCCGCGAGTACACCCAGGTGCCCGGCTCGCTGCCGGGCGTGGTCGCCGATACCGCCGAGGAGGTCACCGAAGGCGCGTCCAACGCCTACGAGCAGGCGGTGAAGCTCCAGGACTGGTTCGCGTCCGACGGCGGCTTCACCTACGACACGACGGTCACCTCGGGGACCGGCTCGTCCGCCATCGCACGGTTCCTCCGCGACAAGGAGGGCTTCTGCGTCCACTTCTCGTTCTCGATGGCCGCGATGGCCCGGACGCTGGGCATTCCGGCCCGGGTCGCGGTGGGCTTCACCCCGGGCACCATGAAGTCGAACGGGGCTACGTCGGTCGGGCTGCGTGACGCGCACGCCTGGCCCGAGCTGTATTTCGAGGGGGTCGGGTGGACCCGGTTCGAGCCCACCCCGAGCCGGGGCAGCGCTCCTTCGTACACCCGGCCCGAGGTCCCCACGGACAGCGCGAGCGACGTGGCCGAGCCCTCCGCGGAAACCTCGGACGCACCGTCCGCCGCTCCCTCCGCCGAGGACAGCTGCCCGCCGCAGTTGCGTCAGGAAGGCGGATGCGGGCCCTCGCAGGAGCCGGGAGCGGCGCTGCCGACCGACCGGGGCACCCCGACCGGGACCGTGCTGCTGGTGGTCCTCCCGGCGGTCCTGGTGCTGGTGCTGCCGTTGTCGCCGCTGCTGTGGCGGACCCGGACGCGGAATCGGCGGCTGGGCTCCGGGGGCCGGACGCCCGCGGACGCCGCCGCGCGGACGCTGGCCGCCTGGCGGGAGGTCACCGATACGGCCTGGGACCACGGCATCGGTCCTGACGAGTCGCTGACGCCCCGGAAGGCGGCGGCCAGGATCGTGCGGCTGGGCCGGCTCGACACCACCGCGGCCGAGGCCGTGCACCGGATCGCGGGCTCGGTGGAGCAGGTGCTGTACGCCCCCGAGCCGCGCCCCGCGGCCGGACTGGCCGAGGACGCACTGGCGGTGGGGGCCGGTCTGCGGGCGTCGGTGGGCCGCGGCGCCCGGCTGCGGGCAACGCTCCTGCCCCGCTCGTCCGTCCGGGTGGTGTGGGCCCTCGCGGAGCGCCGGACCGCGCTCGCCGAGCGCTGGGCGAACCGTCCGGGAGCCGGTCGCTGGTCGGCCCGGCTGCGCCGCCTCTCGCGCCAGCACGGCTGAGGCACGCATACGCACATGGGTGAGGGGCGGTCGCAGAAACGCGACCGCCCCTCACCCATCGGTGTCATACGTTGCGCCGGCGCACGGCCCGGTGCGGGAACCGGGCCGAGGCGTTCTGCCGGCTACTGCCCCTGTTCGTCGCGGCGGCGCTGCCACCGCTGTTCGATGCGGTTCATCATCGACCGGCGTTGTCTCGGTCGGCGGCGTGCGCCGCTGTCCCCGCTGTCCGCGGCGGTCGGCTGTTGTTCACCGGGCTTGGGCGCTTTGCGCCATCCGGTGACCGCGAGCACGGCACAGCCGAGCATGACGAGGAACCCCACCACGCTGATCCAGATCTGCTGGGCGACCATTCCGGCCATGAGGAGCGCGATACCCACCAGAAAGCCAGCGACCGCCTGGTAGACCCTTTTCCGGGTGTACGTACGCAGTCCGCTTCCCTCGAGCGCTGTCGCGAACTTGGGATCTTCGGCGTACAGCGCTCGCTCCATCTGCTCGAGCATGCGCTGCTCGTGCTCCGAGAGCGGCACGGGATCCTCCTCGTCGTCGGCCGCGGGGGCGACCGGTATGCGGCCCTTCCAGGATAGGCAGGGATTCGCCCCCGTGAAACCCGCCCTCTAGCGTTCAGCCAGTCCGGACCGCTATGTCGGCTCGGCTGCTGAGGCGTAGATTCCCCGACGACCGATCCGCCATGCCGGATGGTGTCACCCGATCATACGGGGCGCACGCCCCGTACGGGGGTCCTGAGTCGCACTCCGTCCGCAGCTGCGTTGCTGATCAGCGGCGCTTCTCGCCCAGAACGTGCAGCTGGGTGGCGACGGAATGGAACGCGGGCTGCTCGGCGACGGCCGCTTCCAGCTTGAGGAGCGCCTCCACGGCACCGGGCTCGGTGTCCACCAGGACGCCCGGCACGAGGTCGGCGAAGACCCGGACGCCGTGCACCGCGGCGATCTCCAGTCCGGCCTCGGAGACCAGGTCGGAGAGCTGCTCGGCGGTGAACCTGCGGGGCACCGGGTCGCCCTCGCCCCAGCGGCCGGCCGGGTCGGTGAGCGCCTGCCGGGCCTCGGTGAAGTGACCGGCGAGCGCGCGGGCCAGGACGGCTCCGCCCAGGCCGGCGGCGAGCAGGCTGAGCGCGCCGGAGGGGCGCAGCGCCTCGACCGCGTTGCGTACGCCCTCGGCGGGCTCGTCCACGTACTCCAGGACGCCGTGACAGAGCACCGCGTCGAAGCCGTCGCGCTCCACGACGTCGAACAGCCCGAGGATGTCGCCCTGGACGCCCCGGACCCGGTCGGCGACCCCGGCCTCGGCGGCGCGGCGCTCCAGCGCGAAGAGCGCGTTGGGGCTGGGGTCGACGACGGTGACCCGGTGGCCGAGCCGGGCCGCGGGCACGGCGAAGTTGCCGGTGCCGCCGCCGGTGTCCAGAACATCCAGGGCGTCCCTGCCGGTCGCCTTGGTCTGACGGTCCAGAGCGTCCTTGAGGACCTCCCAGACCACGGCGGTACGGAGGGAGGCGCGGGGGCGCGGCTGGTCCGACACGGCAGATGACTCCTCGGCACGGTGCCGCCGGGGACGGCGGAGCGTGAACAGTGCGGGTGGTGATGTGGGCGGTCACCACCCTATTGCCTCGCACCGTTGTCCAGGTCACCCGCTGCCGGGCCGCCGCGGACGTGTCCGGGTCACCCGCCGCCGGGGCGCTCCGGACGTGGTTGCGGGAGCACCGGCTGGAGCACCAGCAGCCGTTCCACCAGGCGCAGGAACATGGCCGCGTCGCGCAGCAGGTCGTCGGCGTCGCGCCCGCTGGCGGCTCCGGGCATTCCGGCCTCGGCGCGGGCCCGGCGCAGGGCGCCCGAGGCGAAGAGGGCGCTCCATTCGGTCAGTTCCGGTGCTATCTCCGGGAGGACTTCCCAGGCGCTGCGGATGCGGTCGCGGCGGCGCTTGTTCGTCTCGGGGCGGCCGCGGGCGGCCAGCACGGCCGCCGCGGTGCGCAGGGCGGCGAGGTGGGCGGTGGCGTACCGCTCGTTCGGCTCGTGGAGCACGGCGGCCTCGTCGAGGCCGGAGCGGGCCTTGGCGAGCAGTTCGAGAGCGGCGGGCGGCGCCGTGCTGCGGCGCAGCACGGGGTGGACATCGCCGGCCGGACCGGTCAGTGAGGGGGCAGGGCTGCCTGCGCGGCGCCGCGGGGCGGCGGCTGCGGACGAGCTGGCCATGACGAACCTCCTGTCGTCGTGTGACGGCTCCGTGGCCGTCTGTGTCCATGGTGGCGGGCCCCACTGACAATCGACCCGAATGCGCCTCTGACCTGCCGTTTTGCTTCGAGCGCGAGTTCGGACTACCTTTTTGCACTGACTGGTCAGTTCAATTAGGGGAGGGTCTCTGTGGAGAGCCCGCACGGCGCGGCTGTCAGCGCCGAGGACTTCGGACTGGAGGGACCGCGCGGCCGGGTCTTCCGGAACGTGACGTTCAGTGCCGAGCCAGGGGCACTGGTGGCCATCGAGGGACCGTCGGGGTCGGGCCGCACCTGCCTGCTGCTCGCCCTGACCGGCCGGATGCGCACCACCGAGGGCCACGCGGAGACCGGCGGGCTCCGGCTGCCCAAGCAGGCCGCCGCCGTCCGCAGGATCGCCGCCCTTGGCCCGGTGCCGGGCGTCAGCGAGCTGGACCCCGCCTTCACCGTCGCCGAGCACCTCGGCGAACGCGCCCTCCTCCAGGGCCGATACGGCGCGTCCCTGCGCACCCTGCTGCGCCCGCGCGCCGAGCGCCGGGCAGCGGCCGCCGCCCGGGTCGACGAGGCCCTGGAGGCCGCGGGGCTGGACCCCGCCACCCTGCCGAAGTCGGGGCGCACCTCCGTACGGGATCTGGAGCGGCTCGAAGCACTGCGGCTGTCCGTCGCGCTGGCGCTGATCGGCAAGCCGCGGCTGCTGGCCGTCGACGACACCGACCTCAAGCTCCCGGACGCCGAACGCGCCCAGGCCTGGGCGCTGCTGCGCTCCGTGGCCGACGCCGGGACGACCGTGCTCGCCGTGTGCAGCGAGGCCCCGGAGAACACCCAGGTCGTGCGCACCGCACCGGTCACCGGGGAAAGCGCCGCCGAAGACCCCGCCCCCGCACCCACCACCGACGAGGAGACGGCCGATGCGATCGCCGAAGCTGGCCGCGCTTGAGCTGAAGCGGTTCGGCAGGGGGAAGCTGCCGGCCGCCGCGCTGGTGGCCCTGCTGCTCCTGCCGCTGCTCTACGGCGCCCTGTACCTGTGCTCCTTCTGGGACCCGTACGGGAAGCTCGACAAGCTGCCCGTCGCGCTGGTCAACGACGACAAGGGGGCCACCAGCGACGGCAAGCGCGTCACCGCCGGGGACGAGATCAGCAAGAAGCTGCTCGACTCCAAGGTGTTCGCCTGGCACGAGGTGAGCTCCGCCGAGGCCGAGAAGGGCGTCGAGGAGGGGACGTACTACCTCTCGCTGACGATGCCGTCGGACTTCAGCGAGAAGATCGCGTCCAGCGGCGGTGACTCGCCCGAGACCGGCGCGCTCCAGGTGCGGACGAACGACGCGAACAACTACATCGTCGGGCAGATCTCCAAGACGGTCTTCGGCGAGGTGCGCAACGCCGCCTCCACCAATGCCTCCCGGGGCTTCCTGGACCGCATCTTCATCAACTTCTCCGATCTGCACGACAAGACCGCCGAGGCGGCCAAGGGCGCCGACGACCTCAAGGGCGGCATCTCAAAGGCGAAGAAGGGTTCCAAGGACCTCGCGGACGGCCTCAAGGACTCCAAGGAGGGCAGCAAGAAGCTCTCCGACGGGATCGTCAAGCTGAACAAGGGCTCGCGCGACCTCGCCACGGGCTCCGCCCAGGTCGCCGGAGGCACCCAGGTCCTGGCCGACAAGGTCAACGGCATCGCCACCGACGTACGGCCCTTCTTCCAGGACAACGGGAAGTCCATCCGCGACACCGCACGCCTGGTCGCCGACACCTCCGGAGCCGTACGGCACAACCTCGACCTGCTCGTGAAGAGCGCGCCGACCGCCGCCGTCGGCGCCAAGGAGGCGGCCGACGAGCTGACCGAGATCCACCGCACCCAGTGCGAGGAGGCCGAGGAGCCCGACGCCACGGTCTGCCCGCCGCTGGAGCGCGCCAAGGTCACGGCCGTCGACGTCGCGAAGATCGCCGCCGATGTGAACACCCTGGTCACCAACCAGAACGGCGACCTGAAGAAGCTGAGCACCCAGCTGACCGCCTTCCAGAAGCAGGCCGAGGACCTCGCGAAGCGCGCACCGACGCTGGACGACGACCTGGCATCGGCCGTATCCAAGGTCAACGAGCTCAACACCGGCGCCCACAAGGTCGCCAAGGGCGCGCAGGCGCTGCACACCGGGCTCGGCGGCGCGCAGACCGGCTCCAGCAACCTGGACACCGGCGTCGGCAAGCTGAAGACCGGCGCGGAGAACCTGGACGGCGGGCTGTTCCGGCTCGGCGACGGTTCGGCCGAGCTGGCCGCCGGCCTCAACGACGGGGTGGACAAGATCCCGGACTACGACAAGAAGGACCGCGACGCGCGGACCGACGTCATGGCCGACCCCGTCCAGCTGGCCTCCAAGTCGCTGCACGCGGCGCCCAACTACGGCACCGGCTTCGCCCCGTACTTCATCCCGCTGTCCTTGTGGGTCGGCGCGATGGTGGCGTACATGCTGATCCAGCCGATGAACCGGCGCGCCCTCGCCGCCGGGGCCTCCTCCTGGCGGATCGCGTTCGCCGGCTGGCTCCCGGTCGCCGCCATCGGCACGGCCCAGGTCGGCGCCCTGATGGCCGTCCTGCACTGGGGCCTCGGTCTCCAGATGGCCCACGCCGCCGGAACGATCGGCTTCCTGGCCCTGGTGACCTGCTGCTTCGCCGCGATCGTGCAGTGGCTGAACGCCTGCTTCGGGGCAGCCGGGCGGATCCTGGTGCTGGTGGTGCTGATGCTCCAGCTGACCTCGGCCGGGGGTACGTACCCCGTCCAGACCAGCCCCGGCTTCTTCGGCGCGATCCACCCGTACCTGCCGATGACCTACGTCGTCGAGGGGCTGCGCAGGCTGATCACCGGCGGTCCGCTCACCCCGGTGTGGCTGGGCTGCGCGGTGCTGGCGGCCTTCACCGTCGGCGCGCTCGCCCTGACCGCGTTCACCGCCCGCCGCAAGCAGGTGTGGAGCCTGAGCCGACTGCACCCGGAGCTGAGCCTGTGAGCGCGCCGGGCGCCGGGCCGGTGAGCACGCCGCGGCCTGGAAGAATCGGGCTCATGGAAAGCAGTGGCACCACGCGCCGCCAGGCCACCCGGCAGAAGCTCTACGAGGCTGCGGTGACGCTCATCGCCGAGAAGGGCTTCTCGGCGACCACCGTCGACGAGATCGCCGAGCGGGCCGGGGTCGCCAAGGGCACGGTCTATTACAACTTCAAGAGCAAGACCGAGCTGTTCGAGGAGCTGCTCCGGCACGGCGTGGGGCTGCTCACGGCCTCGCTGCGGGCCGCCGCCGAGGAGTCCGCCGAGCGCGGCGGCACCCGGGTCGAGGCGCTGGACGCGATGATCCGGGCCGGGCTCGCCTTCATCGACCGCTATCCGGCCTTCACCCAGCTGTACGTTGCCGAGCTCTGGCGCACCAATCGCGCCTGGCAGTCCACGCTGCTGGTGGTACGTCAGGAGGCCGTCGCGGTCGTCGAGGACGTGCTGCGCGAGGCGGTGCGCAGCGGAGAGCTGAGCGAGGAGATCGACATTCCGCTCACGGCCGCCGCGCTGGTCGGGATGGTGCTGGTGGCGGCGCTGGACTGGCAGGCGTTCCAGCCGGAGCGCTCGATCGACGAGGTCCACTCGGCGCTGTCGCTGCTGCTGCACGGGCGGGTCAGCGGGCACTGAAGCCCGCTCCCGGCCGCGTTTCCGGGCCCGGGAAAGCCGAAGACGCCGGCCGCTGAAGTTCGCATCCCCCGCGAACATCACCGGACCGGCGTCTTCCGTGCCTGCCGGAAACCCGTTCCCCGTGACCCCGTATGTCCCCCGTGGTCCCCGGGCCTCCGTCGTGCACCCCCGTTGCGTCGGGGGAACCGCGCCGTTCCGCCGCCCCGTGCCGGCGGTCCTGGCGCAGCGCCCCTTCCGTGGTCATCACTCTGCCGTCCGCGCAGGTGGGGGCCTATCCGCGTAGCTACTCATCTGTGTGCCTGAGTACGGATACTCAGAGGTCGGCGCCGAGCCCCACCCGGGTCCGGCGCGGGGTCGTTACGATCGCCTGCGTGTCCGTAATCCCCCTGGTGTTCACAAGCGGCTGGGCGAGCGGGATCAACGCGTACGCGGTGGTCCTGCTGCTCGGCCTGTTCGGCGCGACCGGCGTGTCCGACGAGGTGCCCGCCGCCCTCCAGCGCACCGACGTCCTGATCGTGGCCGGTGTGCTGTTCCTCTGCGAGGCGGTGGCGGACAAGATCCCGTACGTCGACTCGGTCTGGGACACGGCGCACACCGTGATCCGGCCGGTGGCCGGGGCGGTGATCGCCGCGCTGCTGGCCGGGGAGAGCGGTTCGCTGCCGGAGCTGGCGGCCGGGGCGATCGGCGGGTCCACGGCGCTGATGAGCCATCTGGTCAAGGCGGGCACGCGGATGGCGGTCAACACCTCTCCGGAGCCCTTCAGCAACGTCGGGATGAGCATCGCGGAGGACCTCGGGGTCGCCGGGGTCGTCACGTTCGCCATATTCCATCCGGTGGCGGCGGCCGTGATCGCGGCCGTGCTGCTGGTGCTCGGCATCGTCACCGTGGTCTTCCTCGCCTCGCGCATCCGCCGCTTCCTGCGCCGCCGGGCCCAGGGCCTGTCTGACAACTCCCGTCGTAGCCCGTAGGGCGGCCGCGCGGCGTCAGGCGCGTGCTCTCGGCGTGCCGGCCCCAGGACCTCGTACTGGACGTACTTGGGTCTGGGGCCGGCGCGGCGAGAGTGCGTGCATGGCGTCGTGAGGCAGGCGGGAGTTGTCGGACAGGCCCTGGCGCCGCGAGGAGAAACGGCTGGCCGGGACGGGTGGGCCCTGGCCTCCCGGCTGAGGTGTCAGTGCTGGTCGATAAAGTCACCGGCATGGCACGAATTGCGGTGATCGGCGCCGGGACGGGCGCGATGGCGGCGGCCGCCCGGCTCGCCATGGCGGGCGACAGGGTGACGGTGTACGAGCGGTCCGCGAGCTACGGCGGCTCGGTGGGCCGCCATGAGCACGAGGGCTTCGTCTTCGACACCGGGCCCGGGCTGCTGCACCTCCCCGCCGTCCAGCGCGATCTCTTCGTGAAGACCGGCAAGGAGTCGCTGGAGCAGTGCGTGACGCTGACCCAGGTCGATCCGGCGAGCCGTCATCTCTTCGCGGACGGCACGGCGGTGTCCCTGCCCAACGCCTCCCGGGCCGGGGTCGCCGCCGCCCTGGACGGCGCCCTCGGCGCGGGCGCCGGGGCACGCTGGAGCGACTTCATGGACCGGGCCCGGGACACCTGGGACCGCTCGCGGCGACCGCTTCTGGAGGAGCCCCTGCGGTCGGATCACCAGGTGCTGGGGCGCGATCCGTATCCGGCGGTGCGGCAGCGGCGGCTGCTGCGCGCGGCCCGGCGGGCAGGCACGGTCGCGGAGATCGGCGCGTGGGAGCTGGCGGACGACCGGCTCGCCGCCCTGCTCGACGGGTACGCGCTGTCCCACGGGCTCGACCCGCGCACCGCCCCCGCGAGCGCCGCGCTGCTGCCGTACATGGAGCAGACCTTCGGCAGCTGGTACGTGCTGGGCGGGATGCGTGAGCTGGCGCGGGCGGTGTACGAGCGGTGCGTGGCCCGCAGGGTGGAGTTCGTCTTCGGGGCCGAGGTGGTCCGGGTCGTCGAGAAGGACGGCCGGGCGGCGGGCGTGGAGCTGGCGGGCGGTGAGGTGGCCGAGGCGGACCGGGTGGTGCTCGGGGTCCGGCCGCGCCCGGATCTGGTGCCGGGTCAGCAGCCGGGGGGCGCGGGCGATGTGCCGGTCCGGGCGGGCTCCGGCGCGGGCGCGGCGGGCCGGTTCACGGTGCTGCTGTCGCTGCGCGGGGCCCGGGAGGCGGACGCGGTGCACCGGACCGTGGTGCACAGCGCGGAGGGGGCGGCGGAGCAGGAGGCGGTGTTCGGGGGCCGGGTCGCCGGACACCCCACCGTGACGGTGCTGCGCCCCGACGATCCGGCGACCCGCCCGGACGCGGAGCACGAGGCGGTGACGCTCACCGCGACGGTGGCTCCGCAGGGCCCGGTCGACTGGCGGGACGCGGAGGTGCGGCAGCGGTTCGCCGATGCCTTGGTGGAGCGGGCGGTCGCGGCCGTGCCCGGGCTGCGGGAGCGGATCCTGCACACCGAGGTCCGCACACCGGCGGAGACCGAGGCGGAGACGGGGGCCGAGGGCGGTGCGGTGCCGCCGCCCGCGCTGGCCGGGGCGGGCGGCGCGTATCTGCACCCGGGCAACCTCACCCGGCTGCCGGGGCTGTATCTCGCGGGCGGCTGGTCGCACCCCGGCGGCGGGCTCGCGCACGCCGGGATGTCGGGGACGCTGGTGGCCGGACTGGTCGTGGAGGGCGACGACTTCCGCGGCTCACGCTGAGAGAGGAGTACGGGCCGCCGCCCGGGGCCTGCCCCCGGCGGCGGCGCGGTCTCAGTAGCGGTACTGCTCGTTCTGGCCGGTGTCGTAGCCGTTGCCGTACGGGGCGGGCCCCGCGGGCTGCTCGGGCGGCATCGGGGGGTACTGCTCGGCGTCGCGCTGCTGCGGGACCCAGACACCGCCGGGCGGGGTGTCCGCGCCGTACGTCTCCGCGCCGTAGCTCTGGGCGTAGGCGTCGGCGTAACTCTGCTGTCCGCCCTGGCTGTCGTAGCCGTCGCCGTTGCCGTAGGCGTCGTAACCGCCGTAGGAGGGAGCTCCGTTGGTGGTGCCGATGTACGGGTCGGAGTAGGCGGCGTAGCTCTGCTGGCCGGTGCCGTAGTCGTACGTTCCGGCGTAGGGGTCCTGGGCGGGCTGCTGTTCGTAGCCGGTGTACGGGTCGTACGCGGCGTACTGCGGCTGCGCCGCGGGGTCGGCCTCGTGGCCCTGGTGGGCGTTGCCGTTCGCGTCGTAGCCGGTGTCCCCGTACACGCCGTACTGGCCGGTGTCGTCGGGCATCGGCTGCGGTTCGTAGACGGACGGCGCGGGCGGGACGGGCGGGGCCTGGTCGTACCCGGGGGCGGCGACCTCCAGGTCCGAGACCTCCAGCGTGGGTTCCTTCACAGCGGCGCCCTCGCCGCCGCCCCTGCGACGCCGGCTCTCCCCCGGGCTGCCGCCTATGGCCCAGCCGGTGGAGAAGCCGCGCCGGAAGGACAGCGTCACGAAGGTCTGGCCGGTGGCGAAGGCGATCGTGCCGACTACGATCACCGGAACGGAGGCCAGCAGCACCCCGACCACCACGCCGAGGAAGCCGGCGAAGGCGAGGAGCCGCCAGCGCAGTCGTGCCTTGTACTGCAGCAGCACCTCGCCGAGCAGCCACAGGGCCACCAGACCGAATGCGATGTAGAGGACCGTCCAGCCCACGCCCGCCCCCTCCTTCGGCCGTAGCCGCATCGGCGGCGGGTACGACCGGTCACGACTGCTTGTGCAGTCCGAGTTTTTCGTAGATTTCGAGCGTAGCCGTCGAGTTGTTGAGCGTGATGAAGTGCAGTCCGGGCACACCCTCGGACAGCAGCTTCGCGCAGAACTCCGTTGCGAACTCGATGCCAATGGAGCGTACAGCGGCCGGATCGTCCTTGGCTGCGAGGATGCGCTCTTTCAACGACGCGGGCACGGTCGCGTTGCTGAGCTGGGAGAACTTTTCCAATTGCTTCACGCTGGTAAGGGGCATGACCTCCGGGATCACCGGCGTTTCGCAACCCGCAGCGACCACGCGGTCACGCATCCGGAGATAGTCCTCCGGACGGAAGAACATCTGGGTGATCGCATAATCCGCGCCCGCCCGGCACTTGTCCACGAAATGGCCGATGTCCGTCTCCCAGTCGGTCGACCGGGGGTGCATTTCGGGAAATGCCGCGACGCCGACGCAGAAGTCGCCCGATTCCTTGATGAGTCGGACGAGGTCTGCGGCGTACTTCACGCCCTGCGGGTGCTCCACCCACGCGCCCATCGGGTCGCCCGGCGGGTCGCCGCGGACCGCGAGGATGTTCCTGATGCCCGCGTCGGCGTACTGCCCGACCATGTTGCGCAGCTCGGCGACGGAGTGGTTGACCGCGGTGAGGTGGGCGACCGGGGTCAGGGTGGAGTCGGCGGCGATCTGCTGGGTGGCTCGGACCGTCCCGGCACGGGTGGAGCCGCCGGCTCCGTACGTCACGGAGACGAAGCTCGGGCGGACCGCCTCGACGCGGCGCAGCGCGTTCCAGAGGTTCCGCTCACCTTTTTCCGTCTTGGGCGCCCAGAACTCGAAGGAGTACGACGTCTTGCCGGTCGCTAGCAGGTCACGCACCGTGCGCGCGTGATCCGTCCTGGTGGAGGGTGTGCCAAGGGCCATAAGGGGAGGTTAACCAGGGGGTGGACGCTCCCCCAACCAGAGCAGCAAACTTTGCGTCGTTTTGTCGGGCTCTTGTCCATCCCTCGGACAGGAGCCCGGGATATCCCCCATTCGCGCGAGCCGGAACACGTGGGTCGGGCGGCCCGGAAGGTCAGAGCGCGTGCGTCCGGATGCGTCGGGCCAGGTCGGCGGTGGCGGCGGCCGGGTCGTCGGCTTCCGTGATCGCCCGGACGACGACGACACGGCGGGCCCCGGCGTCCAGCACCTCGTCCAGATTGCCCGCGTCGATCCCGCCGATCGCGAACCAGGGGCGCGGCTGGTCGAGCGAGGCCGCGTGGCGCACGAGGCCGAGGCCGGGGGCGTGGCGGCCGGGCTTGGTGGGGGTGGGCCAGCAGGGGCCGGTGCAGAAATAGTCCACGCCGTCCTGGGCGACGGCCGCGTCGACCTCGGCCTCGGCGTGCGTGGAGCGGCCGATCAGCCGGTCGGCGCCGATGATCGCGCGGGCGGCGGGGACCGGCAGGTCGCCCTGTCCGAGGTGCAGGACGTCGGCGCCGATGGCGTGGGCGACATCCGCGCGGTCGTTCACCGCGAGGAGCTTGCCGTGCCGGCGGCAGGCGTCGGCGAACACGGCGAGGTGCTCCAGCTCCTCGGCGGCCTCCATGCCCTTGTCCCGGAGCTGGACGATGTCGACGCCCGCGGCGAGCACGGCGTCCAGGAAGGCGGGGAGGTCGCCCTGGCGCTTGCGGGCGTCCGTGCACAGATAGAGCCGGGCGTCGGACAGCTGCTCGCGAGGCGTGGACATGGTGGAACTCCCCCGTGGTCGTGGCGGTGCACGGGCCGCACCGGGCGGCCCGTGCTCCGCTTTCTGTCGTATCGGTCAGACGGCGAGCGCCTGGGCTCGGCGCTTCACCTCCGTACCGCGATTCTCGCTCAGCGCCTGTGCGGGGGTGCCGGGCAGGGTCGGGTCGGGAGTGAAGAGCCACTCCAGCATCTCTTCGTCGGAATAGCCGTCGTCCTTCAGGAGGGTCAGGGTGCCGGAGAGGCCCTTGACCACCTTGTCGCCGTCGATGAAGGCGGCGGGCACCTGGAGCGTCCGGTTCTCACCACGGCGTACGGCGATGAGCTGGCCCTCCTTGACCAACTGCCGTACGCGCGTCACCTGGACATCGAGCATTTCCGCGATGTCGGGAAGGTGGAGCCAGGCGGGGACGAGAGCATCGGTCTTTGCGTCAATCTCGGTCACAAGGACAAGCGTGCCATCCAGGACTGACAGTCGGTAGCCGGGCCGACCGTACGGGGGTCGGCCGCGGCGGGCCGGGGCCCTTCAGAGGGCGGCGGACTTCAGCGGTACGGCGGGGTCCGCCACCTTCTCCGGGTCGAGGGCGGCCCCCGACTCGATGAGCCTGCGGCCCTGGGCGAGGTCGCGCGGACGGCCCACGGCGAGCACGGCGACGAGCGCCCCGTCGCGCAGCCAGCACACCGACCAGGTCGCCTCCGACCCGTCGCCGCGCCACAGCAGGGTGTCGGCGTCCGCGTGGTGGCCGGCGTACTGCACGAAGCGGCCGAACTGCTCGGACCAGAAGTACGGGACGGGGTCGTAGACGGGGAGCGGTCCGCCGTCCTGGGCGGCCAGGATCGCGGCGGCCGCGGTGCGCGGGCCCTGGAGGGCGTTGTCCCAGTGGTGGACCAGCAAGCGGGTTCCGTAGCGGGCGGAGGGGAAGGAGGCGCAGTCCCCGACCGCGTACACATCGGGCAGCGTGGTGCGCAGTGCGCTGTCGGCGGTGACCGAGCCGTCCGGGCCGAGCTCCACCCCGGAGCCGGTCAGCCAGCCGGTGGCGGGGCGGGCGCCGATGCCGACGACCACGGCTCCGGCGGGCAGGGTGCGGCCGTCCGCGAGGATGACGGCCCCCTCCTCGACGCGGTCGACCCGGGCCCCGGTGAGGAGTTCAGCGCCGCTGTCGGCGTACCAGTCGGCCATCGGGGCGGCCACCTCGGCGGGCAGGGTGCCCGCGAGCGGGCGGGCGGCGGCCTCGACGACGGTGACGGCGCAGCCCGCGGCCCGGGCGGCGGTGGCGAACTCCGCGCCGATCCAGCCCGCCCCGACGACGACCACGTCGTGCTGCCGGTCCAGGACGGGCCGCAGCCGGGCGGCGTCGTCCAGGGTGCGCAGCAGATGGACGCCGGGCACGCCCTCGGTGCCGGGCAGGGTGATGGGCTCCGCGCCGGTCGCGAGGATCAGGGCGTCGTAGGGGACGGGCCCGTCGGCGGTGTCCAGCACATGGTCGGCGGCGCGCAGGGCGGTGACGTCCAGGCCGAGGCGCAGGGTGATGTCCAGCGCCTCGAAGTCGACGTCGAAGGCGGAGTCCTCGGCCTTGCCCAGCAGGACGGCCTTGGAGAGCGGCGGGCGGTCGTAGGGCTGGTGGGGCTCGGCGCCGATCAGGGTGACGGGCCCGGCGAAGCCCGCCTCGCGCAGGGCCACGGCGCTCTGCACGCCCGCCATGCCCGCTCCGACGACCACGACGCTCCGGTCCGGACTCTTCTCCGTCTGCTGCTCGCTCACCTGTCCACCTTAATCACCTGACGGGGCGTCAGGAAGGCGGTCGACGGAATGCCGGAACGACGGCCGTCAGGAGCGCACTTCCTCCACCACGCTCGTTCCGCTGCCCTCCTGGGACTCCCAGGCCCAGCGCTCCTCCAGCCGCACCCGGCCGTCCGCGAGGCCGACGACGGTGGAGAGGCAGTGTCCGGACGAGGTCGTTCCGTCCCGCTTGAGCTGGACGTAGCGGAAGTCCAGCGCGTCCCCGTCCCGGGTGCCGACGAGATGGCCGCGGACCACGTCGCCGCCCGTGTACTCGGCCCAGATCCGGCCGTCCTGCTCGTGGTACGTGAAGCGCGTGCGGGTACCGACCTGGCCCGGGGCCTGGTCGGCGACGGGCGACAGGACGAGTCCGTCGAGCGAACGGGCCACGGTGGGCGCTCCCTTACTGGCCGCGAGCGAGTGGGTCTAGGCTGGCCAAGGTAGAACACTCGCGGGAGCCCGGACGCACCGGGCTGAGAGGGAGGCTGGCCGGCCTCCGACCGTACGAACCTGCTCCGGGTCATGCCGGCGAAGGGAGGGGCTGGACACCCATGCGCGTCTCGGGGAAAACCTCAGGAGCCTCAAGGAGAATCTCCGGATCCGACGTCCTCGTCATCGGGGGCGGAATCATCGGTCTGGTCACCGCGTGGCGGGCCGCCCAGCGGGGGCTGCGCGTCACGGTGGCGGACCCCGCACCGGGCGGCGGCGCCGCACAGGTCGCGGCGGGCATGCTGGCCGCCGTCACCGAACTGCACTACGGCGAGCAGATGCTGCTCGGGCTCAACCTCGCCTCGGCCGCCCGCTATCCGGCGTTCGTGGCCGAGCTGGAGGAGGCGAGCGGCCGGGACACCGGCTTTCGCACCTGCGGCACGCTCGCCGTCGCGCTGGACGCCGACGACCGCGCGCATCTGCGCGAACTGCACGCCCTCCAGGAGCGTTCGGGGCTGGAGTCGACCTGGCTGAGCGGCCGTGAGTGCCGCCGCCTGGAGCCGATGCTGGCGCCTGGCGTCCGGGGCGGTCTGCGGGTCGACGGCGACCACCAGGTGGATCCGCGCCGCCTCGCCGCCGCACTGCGAGTCGCGTGCGAGCGGGTCGGGGTCGCGTTCCGCCGGACGACCGCCGAGCGGCTCACCGTCTCCGGGGGCCGGGCGGCCGGGGCGCTGCTCGGCGACGGCACGGAGTTCGCGGCCGATCAGGTCGTGCTCGCCGCGGGCAGCCTCAGCGGCCGGCTCGCGGGGCTCCCGCCGGAGCTCGTGCCGCCGGTCCGCCCGGTCAAGGGCCAGGTCCTGAGGCTCACCGTGCCACCGGCGTACGCCCCCTTCCTCAGCCGCACCGTGCGCGCCGTGGTCCGGGGCGGCCACCTCTACCTCGTACCGCGCGAGAACGGCGAGCTGGTCGTCGGCGCCACCAGCGAGGAGCAGGGCTGGGACACCACGGTCACCGCCGGCGGGGTGTACGAGCTGCTGCGCGACGCCCACGAGCTGGTGCCCGGCATCACCGAGCTGCCGCTCACCGAGACCCTGGCCGGTCTGCGTCCCGCCTCGCCCGACAACGCCCCGCTGCTCGGCCCGACCGCCCTGCCCGGTCTGCTGCTCGCCACCGGCCATCACCGCAACGGCGTCCTGCTGACCCCGGTCACCGGGGACGCGATGGCCGACGCCCTGACGACCGGCGAGCTGCCCGAGACGGCCCGCCCCTTCGCCCCCGGCCGTTTCGCGGCGGCCTCCCCCGCCGCCCCCGTACTCCAGGAGCAGCCCGTATGACCCAGCAGCCCGCCGTCCCGGAAGCCGCCGCCGTATCGGAAGCCGCCGCGACCGCCACCGTTTCCGTCTCGGTGAACGGGGAAGCCCGTACCGTTCCCGCCGGGACCGCCCTGGACGCCCTCGTCGCCACGCTGACCCCGGCCCGCTCCGGGGTCGCCGTCGCCGTCGACGAGAGCGTCGTCCCGCGCGGCCGGTGGGCCGCCACGACGCTCGGCGAGGGCGACCGCGTCGAGATCCTGACCGCCGTGCAGGGAGGCTGACCATGTCGGACGACGTCTTCTCGCTGGGGCCCGCCACCTTCGGCTCCCGGCTGATCATGGGCACCGGCGGCGCCCCGAGCCTGGAGGTGCTGGAGCGCTCGCTGATCGCCTCCGGC
The DNA here is from genome assembly GCF_010548505.1 of Streptomyces sp. SID14515. Lineage (NCBI taxonomy): Bacteria > Bacillati > Actinomycetota > Actinomycetes > Kitasatosporales > Streptomycetaceae > Streptomyces > Streptomyces sp. SID14515. The sequence goes on from NZ_JAAGMH010000067.1 coordinate 22,936, forward strand.
ACCGAGCTGACCACCGTGGCGATGCGCCGGCTCGACCCGACGGTGCGGGGTTCGGTGCTCTCGGTGCTGGAGCGGCTCTCCATCCAGGTGCTGCCGAACACCGCGGGCTGCTTCACCGCCGGAGAGGCCGTGCTGACCGCCCGGCTGGCCCGGGAGGCGCTCGGCACCGACTGGGTGAAGCTGGAGGTGATCGCGGACGAGCGGACCCTGCTGCCCGACACCGTCGAGCTGCTGGACGCGGCGGAGACCCTGGTGGACGACGGGTTCGTCGTACTGCCCTACACCAACGACGATCCGGTGCTGGCCCGGAAGCTGGAGGACGTGGGCTGCGCGGCGATCATGCCGCTCGGCTCCCCCATCGGCTCCGGGCTCGGCATCCGCAACCCGCACAACTTCGAGCTGATCGTCGAGCGGGCCGGGGTGCCGGTGATCCTCGACGCGGGCGCCGGGACGGCCTCGGACGCGGCGCAGGCGATGGAGCTGGGGTGCGCGGCCGTGATGCTGGCCTCGGCGGTGACCCGGGCCCAGGAGCCGGAGCTGATGGCGGGTGCGATGCGTCACGCGGTGGAGGCGGGCCGACTGGCCCACCGTGCCGGCCGGATTCCGCGTCGCCACTTCGCCGAGGCGTCGTCGCCGGTGGAGGGGCGGGCGGCGCTGGATCCGGAGCGGCCGGCGTTCTGAGCTGCGTTACGTTCGGGGGCGCTGCCCCCGGACCCCCGCTCCTCAATCGCCGGAGGGGCTTGAAGGAGGGGCTTGAATTGTCCCTGTCACGGATCGGCTGCAGAACGGCCCCGGGAGAGCCCCGGCCCGTCCAGGGTGTCGGTGGCGGCTCGTAGACTCTCGGGGTGGACACGACCCTCCAGGACCCTCTCGTCGGGCAGCTGCTCGACGGCCGGTATCGCATAGAGGCGCGCATCGCCGTCGGCGGGATGGCCACGGTCTACCGGGCCGTGGACACCCGCCTGGACCGGGTGCTCGCCCTCAAGGTGATGCACCCGGCGCTCGCCACCGACGTCTCGTTCGTCGAGCGCTTCATCCGTGAGGCCAAGTCGGTGGCGCGCCTCGCGCACCCCAATGTCGTCGCGGTCTTCGACCAGGGCGCCCAGGGCGCGTACGTCTATCTCGCGATGGAGTACGTGGCGGGCTGCACCCTGCGCGATGTGCTGCGCGAGCGCGGGGCCCTCCAGCCCCGGGCGGCCCTCGACATCCTGGAGCCGGTCCTCGCCGCGCTCGGCGCCGCGCACCGGGCCGGGTTCGTGCACCGCGACATGAAGCCGGAGAACGTCCTGATAGGGGACGACGGCCGGGTGAAGGTCGCCGACTTCGGCCTGGTCAGGGCGGTCGGCACGGCCACCGACACCACGGGTTCGCTGCTGGGCACGGTGTCGTATCTGGCCCCCGAGCAGATCGAGCACGGCACCGCCGACACCCGCAGCGATGTGTACGCCTGCGGGGTCGTGCTGTACGAGATGCTGACCGGCGCCAAGCCGCACACCGGCGAGAACGCCGCCCAGGTCATCTACCAGCACCTCAACTCCGACGTCCCGGCCCCGTCCGCCGTCGTGCCGGGGCTCCCGGTCGCGCTGGACAGCCTGGTGGCGAGCGCGACCGCCCGCAATCCCGAGGTGCGCCCGCACGACGCGGTGCTGCTGCTGGCCGAGACCCGTGAGGCGCGCGCCGCGCTGACCGACGCCGAGCTGGACGCCGTACCGCCGCAGGCGCTCTCGGAGGCGCACGACGGCGCGGACGACCGTACGAGCGTGATCCCGCGGGCCCTCCCGGCGGACGGCGACGGAGCCGGAGTGCACCGCACCAGCCGGCTGGAGATGCCGCCCGCGGGCCCCTCCGCTCCCCGGCGGACCGTTCGGCGCGGCCCGTTCGGCGGGCCGCACCGCAAGCTGATCACGATCCTCACCGCCGTACTGCTGACGCTCGGCATCGGCACGGGCGTCTGGTACATCAACTCCGGCCAGTTCACCCAGGTCCCCTCCCTGCTCGGCCAGACCCAGCGGACCGCCGAGCAGCGGCTCTCCGACGAAGGTCTCGGGCTGAAGGGCGTGGACCGGGTCTTCAGCGACACCATCGAGCGCGGCTCGGTCGTGAGCAGCGACCCGGCCTCGGGCGCGCGGATCCGGGGCAACGGCTCGGTGAAGCTCGTCGTCTCGCGGGGCCCGGAGATCGTGCGGGTGCCCGATGTCGTGGGCAGCTCGCTCGCGGACGCCCGGCGCGCCCTGAAGAAGGTGGGCCTGGCCCCCGGGATGGTCACCAAGGAGTTCAGCGAGGACGTGGCCCGCGGCGAGGTGATCCGTACGGATCCGCGCGCGGGCACGGACCGCAACCCGGACACGGCCGTGGCGCTCGTCGTCAGCAAGGGCGCCCCCGTCGACGTCCCGGACGTCAGCGGTCTCTCGGTCGAGGACGCCACCGCCGAGCTGGAGGCCGAGGGGCTGAAGGCCGAGGTGCTGCCCGGCCGGGTCCACTCCGCCGAGGCCGAGGGCGATGTCGCCGAGCAGTCCCCCGGCGAGGGCACCGAGGCCGCCGAGGGCGACACGATCCAGCTGACCGTCTCCAAGGGCCCCCGGATGCTGGACGTCCCGGACGTCGTCGGCCGGGACGTCGACGAGGCACGGAGCACCCTGGAGGAGGCGGGCTTCGAGGTGAAGGTGGAGCGGCCGTTCCTCTCCTTCAGCGACACCATCGCCGGCCAGTCCGTGGACGGCGGCGAGCAGGCCCCCGAGGGCTCCACGATCACGATCAAGACCAAGGGGTTCTAGAAACCAGATGCACTCTCTGCGCAATCCGGTCGGCGGACACGTCCCGGTGGCCGGCGGTCTCGCCAAGGTCGGCCTGGAGTACGCCCGTGAGCTGGCGGCGGAGACCGTGCAGGTCTTCGTGGCCAACCCGCGCGGCTGGGCGACGCCCGTCGGGAACCCGGCGCAGGACGAGCTGTTCCGCGCCGAGTGCGCGGCGGCCTCGATCCCGGCGTACGTACACGCCCCGTATCTGATCAACTTCGGCTCGCACACGGAGGCCACGGTCGAGAAGTCCGTGGAGTCCCTGCGCCACTCGCTGCGGCGGGCCCGGGAGATAGGTGCGCTGGGCGTGGTGGTGCACACCGGTTCGGCGACCGGCGGGCGGCCGCGCGCCGAGGCGCTGGCCCAGGTGCGGACGCACATGCGCCCGCTGCTGGACGAGCTGACCCACGACGACGATCCGGATCTGCTGCTGGAGTCGACGGCCGGCCAGGGCTTCTCGCTCTGCTCGCGGACCTGGGACTTCGGGCCGTACTTCGAGGCGCTGGACTCCCACCCGAAGCTGGGCATCTGCCTGGACACCTGCCACATCTACGCCGCCGGGCATGACCTGGCCGGCCCGTCGGGGATGCGGCAGACGCTCGATCTGCTGGTGGACACGGTCGGCGAGGGCCGACTGAAGCTGATCCACGCCAACGACTCCAAGGACGTGGTGGGCGCCCACAAGGACCGGCACGAGAACATCGGCGCCGGTCACATCGGGGCGGAGCCCTTCCGGGAGCTGTTCACGCATCCGGCGACCGAGGGCGTACCGCTGATCATCGAGACGCCCGGCGGCAAGGAGGGGCACGCGGCGGACGTGGCCCGGCTGAAGGAACTGCGGGACGCCCGCTAGCCGCTACAGCTCGGGGCCGTCCCCGGGTTCCTCCTGGTAGGAGTAGCGCTGCTCGCTCCAGGGGTCGCCGATGTTGTGGTAGCCCCGTTCCTCCCAGAATCCGCGCCGGTCCGCCGTCATGTACTCGATGCCCCGGACCCACTTCGGGCCCTTCCAGGCGTACAGATGCGGAACGACGAGACGGAGCGGGAAGCCGTGCTCGGCGGTGAGGAGTTCGCCGTCCTTGTGGGTGGCGAAGAGGGTGCGCTCGGAGGCGAAGTCCTCCAGGCGCAGGTTCGAGGAGAAGCCGTATTCGGCCCAGACCATCACATGGGTGGCGTCAGGGGCGGGCGGTGCCAGTTCGAGGACCGTACGGGCGGGGATTCCGCCCCATTCGGCGCCGATCATGCTGAACTTCGTCACGCAGTGCAGATCGGCGACGACCGTGGAGAACGGCAGCGCCGAGAAGTCCTGGTGGTTCCAGCAGTGCTTGTCGCCGTCCGCGGTGGCCCCGAAGACCCGGAACTCCCAGCGGTCGGGCTTGAACTTGGGAACGGGCCCGTAATGGGTGACCGGCCATCCGCGTTGCAGTCGCTGTCCCGGCGGAAGCTCGGACTGCTCTGTTTCGCGGTTTTCCCGGCTTTCCGGCTGACCCATGCCTCCATGGTGACAGACAGGCAGGGGTGGTCATGACCAGGGAGGACCTCATCCGGGCAACTCGTACTAAGCGTGCACTTACTGGACGACCGCTGAGCACGGTGCGAGGATCTGGCCAACTTGCCAGATCGATCACCGGTTGGAAGGAGCCTTTGCCATGCAGGGCGACCCCGAGGTCCTTGAGTTTCTCAATGAGCAGCTGACCGCCGAATTGACTGCCATCAACCAGTACTTCCTGCACGCCAAGATGCAGGACAACTTCGGGTGGACCAAGCTCGCCAAGTACACCCGGGCCGAGTCCTTCGACGAGATGAAGCACGCCGAGATCCTCACCGACCGGATCCTTTTCCTCGACGGGCTGCCGAACTATCAGCGACTTTTCCATGTCCGGGTGGGCCAGACGGTCACCGAGATGTTCCAGGCGGACCGCCAGGTCGAGGTGGAGGCGATCGACCGCCTCAAGCGCGGTATCGAGGTGATGCGCGGCAAGGGCGACATCACGTCCGCGAACATCTTCGAGTCGATCCTGGAGGACGAGGAGCACCACATCGACTATCTCGACACCCAGCTGGAGCTGGTCGAGAAGCTCGGTGAGCCGCTCTACATCGCCCAGCTGATCGAGCAGCCGGAGAGCTGACGCTCAGGCGGCGTCGGAGAGGACCGGGCGGGCGACGGAGGCGGCCACGGGCTCCTGGCGCTGGTCGAGCAGCTCGCGGCGCGGGCAGTCGCCGCGCCCCAGCAGGGCCTGGATGCGGCGTACGCAACCGCCGCAGTCGGTGCCGGCCTTGCAGGCCGACGCGATCTGCCGGGGTGTGCAGGCACCGGCGTCCGCATGCTTCTTCACCTGCGCCTCGGTGACGCCGAAGCAGGAGCAGACGTACATGCGTTTCACCTCCCTGCGGGTCGGTCGCTGGTGCCGTCCCGGTCTTCGTCGGTGAGGCTAACCTAACCTTACCCGTCCCCCGGGCAGCGTAAAAGTCCTGGGACGACCTGTGGGGCACGGATCACATCGATCCGTGCCCCACAGGTGCGTCCAGCGGTGACTTCTACTGGTCGCGGTACATCTCGGCGACGAGGAAGGCCAGGTCGAGCGACTGGCTGCGGTTGAGCCGGGGGTCGCAGGCCGTCTCGTAGCGCTGGTGCAGGTCGTCCACGAAGATCTCGTGGCCGCCGCCCACGCACTCGGTGACATCGTCGCCGGTCAGCTCCACGTGGATGCCGCCCGGGTGGGTGCCGAGGCCCTTGTGCACCTCGAAGAAGCCCTTGACCTCGTCCAGGACGTCGTCGAAGCGGCGCGTCTTGTGGCCGGAGGCGGCCTCGAAGGTGTTGCCGTGCATCGGGTCGGTCACCCAGGCCACGGTCGCGCCCGAGGCGGTGACCTTCTCGACCAGCTCGGGGAGCTTGTCGCGGACCCTGTCGGCGCCCATGCGGACGATGAAGGTCAGCCGACCGGGCTCGCGGTCCGGGTCGAGGCGGTCGACGTAGCCGAGCGCCTCGTCCACGGTGGTCGTCGGGCCGAGCTTGATGCCGATCGGGTTGCGGACCTTGGAGGCGAACTCGATGTGCGCGCCGTCCATCTGGCGGGTGCGCTCACCGATCCAGACCATGTGGCCGGAGGTGTCGTACAGCTCGCCGGTGCGCGAGTCGGTGCGGGTCAGCGCCGTCTCGTAGTCCAGCAGCAGCGCCTCGTGCGAGGCGTAGAACTCGACCGCCTTGAACTCGGCCGGGTCGGTGCCGCACGCCTTCATGAAGTTGAGCGCGTTGTCGATCTCGCGGGCCAGGGCCTCGTAGCGCTGTCCCGCGGGCGACGACTTCACGAAGTCCTGGTTCCAGGCGTGGACCTGGCGCAGGTCGGCGTAACCGCCGGTGGTGAAGGCGCGCACCAGGTTCAGCGTGGAGGAGGACGCGTGGTACATCTGCTTCAGCCGCGCGGGGTCCGGGATCCGGGCTTCCTCGGTGAAGGCGAAGCCGTTCACCGAGTCGCCGCGGTAGGTCGGCAGGGTCACGCCGTCGCGGGTCTCGGTCGACTTGGAGCGCGGCTTGGAGTACTGGCCCGCGATCCGGCCGACCTTCACCACGGGCACGGAGGCCGCGTAGGTCAGGACGGCGCTCATCTGGAGCAGCGTCTTCAGCTTGGCCCGGATGTGCTCGGCGGACACGGCGTCGAAGGCCTCGGCGCAGTCGCCGCCCTGCAGCAGGAACGCCTCGCCCTTGGCGACGGCTCCCAGGCGGGCGCGCAGCTGGTCGCACTCGCCGGCGAAGACGAGCGGCGGATACGACGCGAGGTCCGCGAGTACATCGCGCAGGGCCTCGGAGTCGGGGTACTCGGGCTGCTGCGCCGCGGGAAGGTCTCGCCAGGTGTTGCCACCGGCGACGGAGGTATTGGCGTTCACGGTCACGAGCACAACATTACGGGGTCGGAAGGGGCGTCCAGCCGTGCGCTCAACAGATGAGACACGCGCTCCGATGCCCTGAGCGGTCCGCTAGGGTCGGAGCATGTCGACGCAACAGATCCAGATCTCGATCCAGAACTGGTGGTGGACCGCTCATCCGGCGGCCCGCTGATTCATCGCGCTGACACTTCGCGAAGGCCGCCCGAGGGGCGGCCTTTTCTGCGTTGCGGAGCCGTTCCTCCCCCTGTGAGTCCCGTACGGAATCCCGTACGGGCCCGTCCGGAAGGAACCTGCTCCCATGTCCCAGACCGCGCCCCGCTCCGCCTCCGGTCTCGTCCGCCTGCTGCTGGCCGACGACGCCCCGCCCTTCGCCCTGCTGCGCCGGCGTACGCCCGGCCGTGACCACGATCACGTCGAATTGCTGATCGGCGGGGTCCGGGAGGTGGACCGGCTGGCCGATCTGCCGGTGGGCGCGTCGCCCGCGCTCGCCCTGGTGCCATTCCGGCAGATCGCCGAGCGCGGCTTCGACGTGCGCGACGACGGCACCCCGCTGAGCGTGCTGGTCGCCGACGAGACGCATGAGCTGGAGCTCGCGGAGCTGCTGGCGGCGCTGCCCGCCCATGAGGTGAGCGTGGCGGACCACGGCTTCGATGTGCCGGACGAGGAGTACGCGGACATCGTGCGGCGGGTGATCCGGGACGAGATCGGGCAGGGCGAGGGCGCGAACTTCGTGATCCGGCGGACGTTCCGGGGTGAGATCCCCGGGTTCGGGCGGGCCGATGCGCTGGCGCTGTTCCGGCGGCTGCTGGCGGGCGAGCGGGGGGCGTACTGGACGTTCGTGGTGCACACCGGGGGCAGGACGCTGGTGGGGGCGAGCCCGGAGGTGCATGTGCGGATGTCCGGCGGGACGGTCGTGATGAACCCGATCAGCGGGACGTACCGCTACCCGGCCGAGGGGCCCACCGCCGAGAGCCTGCTGGCCTTCCTCGGCGACCGCAAGGAGAGCGAGGAGCTGTCCATGGTGGTCGACGAGGAGCTGAAGATGATGTGCACGGTGGGCGACATGGGCGGGGTGGTGGTCGGGCCCCGGCTCAAGGAGATGGCGCACCTGGCGCACACCGAGTACGAGCTGCGCGGCCGGTCCTCGCTGGATGTGCGTGATGTGCTGCGCGAGACGATGTTCGCGGCGACCGTCACCGGTTCGCCGGTGCAGAACGCCTGCCGGGTCATCGAGCGGTACGAGTCCGGGGGCCGCGGCTACTACGCGGGGGCGCTGGCCCTGCTGGGCCGGGACGCCAACGGGGCGCAGACGCTGGACTCGCCGATCCTGATCCGGACCGCCGACATCGCTCCGGACGGCTCGCTGAGGGTGCCCGTCGGCGCCACGCTCGTACGTCACTCGGACCCGGAGAGCGAGGTCGCCGAGACGCACGCCAAGGCGGCCGGGGTGCTGGCCGCGCTGGGGGTGCGGCCGGGCCGGCCCGGGGCGGAGGCGGACCTTCCGCGGCTGGCCTCCGACCCCCGGGTGCAGTCGGCGCTGGACGACCGGCGCGGCTCCCTCGCCCCGTTCTGGCTGCGGATGCAGGAGCGCGTCCGGGACCTGGCGGGCCACGCGCTGGTGGTGGACGGCGAGGACACGTTCACCGCGATGCTGGCCCATCTGCTGCGGGCCTCCGGCCTGGACGTCTCGGTGCGCCGCTACGACGAGCCGGGGCTGCGCGAGGTGGTCCGGGCGCACGAGGGGCCCGTGGTGCTGGGCCCCGGCCCGGGCGACCCGGGCGATCTCACCGACCCGAAGATGCGGCTGCTGCGCGAGATCACCGCCGAGCTGGTGCGGGACCACCGGCACGGGCTGCTGGGCGTCTGCCTCGGGCATGAGCTGATCGCGGCGGAGCTGGGTCTGGAGATCGTGCGCAAGACCGTGCCGTACCAGGGGGCGCAGACCCGGATCGAGCTGTTCGGGCGGCCCGAGACGGTGGGTTTCTACAACAGCTTCACCGGTCGGTGCGACGGTCCGGCCGCCGCCGAGCTGGCCGCGCACGGCATCGAGGTGAGCCGTGACGAGGACAGCGGTGAACTGCACGCGCTGCGCGGGCCGGGCTTCGCCTCGGTGCAGTTCCACCCGGAGTCGGTGCTGACCGTGCGGGGCTCGGCGATCGTGACGGAGCTGCTGGCGGGGCTGCCCGTGCCGGGCTGAGGCTATGTGCTCCTCGGTACGAGGACGTTCTCGCTGTGGCGGCGGGCCAGGTAGTCGGTGACGTTCCGGACGGTCGCGTCGATGATCTGGCCCACCGCGTCCTCGGTGTAGTACGCCTGGTGGGAGGTGACGACGACGTTGGGGAAGGTCACCAGCCGGGCGAGGGTGTCGTCGTCGATGCCCTCCAGCGACTTGTCGAGGAAGAACAGCCCGGCCTCCGCCTCGTACACGTCGAGTCCGACGCCGAGGAAGCGGCCCGCACGCAGTTCGGTGACCAGGGCGGCGGTGTCGATGAGGCCGCCGCGGCTGGAGTTGACGAGGATCGCGTCGTCCTTCATCGCCTTGAGGGCGGCCTCGTCGATGATGTGCTGGGTGCTGGGCAGCAGCGGTACGTGCAGGCTGATCAGGTCGGCCTCGGCGAACAGCCGGTCCTTGTCGACGTACTCCATGCCCAGTTCGACGCAGGCCGGGTTCTGGGCCACGTCCCAGCCGAGCAGCTTCATGCCGAAGCCGTGGGCGATCCGGGTGAACGCCTCGCCGATCTTCCCGGTGCCGAGCACTCCGACGGTCCGGCCGCGCATGTCCCGGCCGAGCAGCCCGTCGAGCCGGAAGTCGAAGTCCCGGGTGCGGCTCGCGGCGCGGATGATGCGCCGGTTCACGGCCATGGCGAGCGTCCAGGCGAATTCGGCGACCGAGTACGGGGAGTAGTAGGAGACCCGGGCCACGCGCAGGGCGAGGCGCTCGGCGACCTCCAGGTCGATGTTGTTGAAGCCGGTGGAGCGCTGGGCGATCATCTGCGTGCCGCCCGCGGCGAGCGTCTGGAGCACCTGGGAGCCGAGGTCGGCGTTGACGCTGGTGGAGACGATCTCGTAGCCGGCCGCGATGGGCGCGGTGTCCCGGTTCAGGAAGACGTCCAGGCAGCGGACCTCGTGCAGCCCCTCGAAGGCCTTCTCGATCAGGGGCTTCTCGTCGGACTGCACACCGAAGGCCAGGATTTCCACGGGTACTCCCGAGCTGTGTCTGGGGGCGGAACGGGTCAGGGCCGGTCAGCGCGAATATACGGCTCCGCCCCCGGACCCGCCGGTCAGACGTCGTCGAGGCCGCGCTCGATGGCGTACCGCACGAGCTCCACCCGGTTGTGCAGCTGGAGCTTGCCGAGGGTGTTCTGCACATGGTTCTGCACGGTGCGGTGCGAGATGACCAGGCGTTCGGCGATCTGCTTGTACGAGAGGCCCTTGGCGACCAGCCGCAGCACCTCGGTCTCCCGGTCGGTGAGCTGCGGGGCCTTGGGCTCGTTCGACGCCACGGGTGCGGGGTCGGAGGCGAGCCTGCGGTACTCGCCGAGGACCAGGCCGGCCAGGCCCGGGGTGAAGACCGGGTCGCCGGCCGCGGTGGAGCGGACGGCGTCGGTCAGCTCCTGGGTGGAGGCGGACTTCAGCAGATAGCCGGTGGCCCCGGACTTCACCGCCTCCAGGACGTCGGCGTGCTCGCCGCTCGCGGAGAGGACCAGGACCCGCAGGCCCGGGTGGGAGCCGACGAGCTCCTTGCAGACCTGGACGCCGGGCATGCCGGGGAGGTTCAGGTCGAGGACCAGGACGTCCGGGTTCGCGGCCTTGGCGCGGCGGACCGCCTGCGGGCCGTCGCCCGCGGTCGCGACGACGTCGAAGCCGGACTCGGCCAGGTCGCGGGCGACCGCGTCGCGCCACATCGGGTGGTCGTCGACGACCATGACCTTGATGGGCCGGCCGGTGGCCCCCTGCTCGTCCTGTGGTGTGTTCTGCGTGCTCATCGGGCCGTTCCTGCCTTCCCCCGGGAAACCTTCGGTGCTTTCGGAACCTTCAACTCGACCTCGGCGCCCTGTCCGGGGACCGAGATCAGCTCTGCCGTGCCGCCCAGATCGCGCAGCCGGCCGCGGATGGACAGGGCGACCCCGAGCCGCCCCTCCCCCTCCGCCTGGGCGAGCCGCCCCTCCGGGATGCCGGGGCCGTCGTCCCGCACGGTGACGATCACCTCGTCCGGCTCGTCCTCGACCAGGATCCACGCCTGGGCGTCCGGGCCGGCGTGCACCCGTACGTTGTCCAGGGCGGCGCTGACGGCGGCGGCCAGTTCCCGGGCGGACCCGGCGGGCAGCAGCACCGGAGCGCCCGGCTCGGCGAAGCTCGTACGGGATCCGGCGTGCGGGGCGAGCAGGGCCCTCAGGTCGCAGGCGGCCCCGTCGCCGGAGCCCTCCGCCCCGTCCGTCTCGTCCACCTCGACCGTGCGGACCACGGCGCCCTCGGCGGCGTCCTCGGAGACCCGGGTCGGCGGGACCAGGCCGCTGGAGACCAGGGTGCGCAGGGCGACCTCCTGTTCCCCGGCCATCCGGCCCAGCTCGGCCGCCTCGCCGCCGATGGCGGTGCCCCGGCGCTGCACCATGGCGAGGACCTGGAGGACGCTGTCGTGGATGTCGCGGGCGAGCCGTTCGCGTTCGCGGGTGGTGGCCTCGATCTCCAGGGCGCGGGCGAGGGTGCGCTCACTGGCGCGGGCGACCTCGACGACGTACCCGATGGCGATGGAGGCGACCCAGACCAGCAGGACGTTGTGGTAGGTGTCCCGGCTGGGCTCGCCGCGCTGGATGATGTTGGCGGCGGCGACGAAGGTGGAGGCGAAGGCCGCCCACCGCCAGCCGCCCTTGATCGCGAAGGCGAGGACCGCGCCGGCCGTCCAGATCGACGGCAGCGTCGGGCCGTCGAAGGACTGGGAGTCGAAGTCGGCGAGCGGGGTGAGCAGGATGCCGGTCAGGGCGACGACCAGGTCCGCGACGAGGAAGCGTTTGGTGCAGCTCGCCGCCGAGCGGACCTTCGGCAGCGTGGCGAGCGTCCAGACGAAGAGGAACGCCAGATACGCGACGGCCACCCAGGGCCGCTCGAACCTCTGCTGGCCGAAGTTGTCCTTGCCGAAGATCGCGAGCAGCACCGCGTAGATCATCGTCAGGACGCGGTAGCCCGTCAGCGCACGCCACAGCGGCAGCTCGACCGACATCCGTACGACCCGCTCACGCTTGGCCATGGCCACACCCCCCGGACGGTGAACGACGCGGTTACGCGCCGGACCGTTCCGTTCCGTTCTCGTTGCTCGCGGCGGCCTGCTTCTGCGCCCGCTTCGCCTCTTCGGCCTTGGCCTTCGCCTCCTCCGCCTTGGCCTTCGCCTCGTCGGCGATCTGGCGCTTGGCGGCGGTGGCGTAGATGTCCACGTACTCCTGGCCGGAGAGCTTCATGATCTCGTACATGACCTCGTCGGTCACCGAGCGCAGGATGAAGCGGTCGCCGTCCATGCCCTGGTAGCGGCTGAAGTCCAGCGGCTTGCCGATCCGGATGCCCGGGCGCATCAGCTTGGGCATCACCTGGCCGGGCGGCTGGATCTTCTCGGTGTCGATCATGGCGACCGGGATCACGGGGGCGCCGGTGGCCAGCGCGACCCGGGCCAGACCGCCGGGCTTGCCCCGGTAGAGGCGGCCGTCGGGCGAGCGGGTGCCCTCGGGGTAGATGCCGAAGAGGCCGCCGCTCTCGACGACCTGGATGCCCGCCTTGATCGCCGCCTCGCCCGCGCCGCGGGCTCCGGAGCGGTCGACGGGGAGCTGGCCGACGCCCTTGAAGAAGGCGGCGGTGAGCTTGCCCTTCACTCCGGGTGCGGTGAAGTACTCGGCCTTGGCGATGAACGTGACCTTGCGGTCCAGCACGGCCGGGAGGAAGAACGAGTCGGAGAACGACAGGTGGTTGCTCGCGAGGATCGCCGGACCGCGCTCGGGGATGTTCTCCAGGCCCTCCACCCACGGCCGGAAGGCGAGCTTCAGGGACCCGCCGATGGAGAACTTCATTGCGCCGTAGATCAACTCTTGTGCCTCCTGTGTGCTGTCGGTCAGACCTTAACCTGTGAGGCCGCCGCGGCCTTTGCCCGGCATGGGGGACCCGGCTCCGCGGGCGGGCCGTGCGGGGCGGTCTCCGGGGGCGTGACGGCCCTGGTCGGTGTCGGTCCGGTCGCGTACGGTGAAGTCATCCGTCAAGCACTCCCCCAGGTGCCTCGCCCGCCCCCGCCCCGTCCCACGAACAGGAGACCCTGGTGCCGGTCCTCCCTGGAGCCGAGCCGTTCCGCCACGAGGGCGGAGAGGTCGGCGTCCTCCTCTGCCATGGCTTCACCGGATCCCCGCAGTCGATGCGCCCCTGGGCCGACTACCTCGCCGAGCGCGGGCTGACGGTCTCGCTGCCGCTGCTGCCCGGCCACGGCACCCGCTGGGAGGACATGGCGGTCACCGGCTGGCAGGACTGGTACGCGGAGGTCGACCGGGAACTGCGGGTCCTGCGGGAGAAGTGCGAGCAGGTCTTCGTCTTCGGGCTGTCCATGGGCGGCGCGCTGAGCCTGCGGCTGGCGGCCAAGCACGGGGACGCGATCAGCGGTCTGGTGCTGGTCAACCCGGCTAACAAGGTGCACGGCCTCTCCGCGTACGCGCTGCCGGTGGCCCGCCATCTGGTGCGGACGACCAAGGGCGTGGCCGACGACATCGCGCTGCCCGGCTCGCACGAGGTGGGCTACACCAAGGTGCCGCTGCACGCGGCGCACTCGCTGCGGAAGTTCTTCCGCCTGGTCGACGGGGAGCTGCCCCAGGTGACCCAGCCGGTGGTGCTGCTGCACAGCCCGCAGGACCATGTCGTGCCGCCCGCGGACAGCGCGCGGATCCTGAGCCGGATCTCCTCCACGGATGTTTCGGAGATCCTGTTGGAACAGAGCTACCACGTGGCGACGTTGGACCATGATGCGGAGCGGATCTTCGATGAGAGCTACCGGTTCATCGGCCGTCTCGCACCGAACGTCGGGATGAAGGGGAGCACGTCCGGTGGCTGAGCACGACGCGGAACGCACAGGCAGCGACGAGGAGCGCGAACCGCGCCCCACGGAGCCCGCGGCCGTCCCGGAGGGGACGAAGCCGGCGGGCGACGGGGGCGCGGAGCAGGAGCGGGCGATCGACGAGGACGCGGCCTGGGCCGCGATCGTCGCGGGGTACGGGGAGGAGCCGCCGGACCCGCCGGGCGCCAAGCCGTTCAAGTCCATCGAGGACCTGGCCCTGCTGGAGGACGACCAGCGCAATGTGGTGGAGCCGAAGGACGGCACCGCCGGCGACCCGGCGGACAAGGGGTCCGGCAAGACGCCCCCGAAGCCGCCGGAGAAGAAGCCGCTCGGCAGTTCCGTGGTCTTCGCGCCCGGCGTCGCCGGTCCGCGGGACTACGAACTGCCCGAGTCCAAGGACGACGGCATCGATGTGCCGGACGACGGGGACGAGGGCCATTTCGTGCCCCCGGAGCCGCCGCCGCTGCCGGAGGCCGACGTCACGGCGAAGTTCGCCTGGCTGGCGGTGATCGGCGGGCCGGTCCTGATGCTCGTCGCGGTGCTGCTGCGGTGGGACATGACGTGGTGGCTCACCACGCTCTGCATCGGCGGCTTCCTCGGCGGCTTCGCCACCCTGGTGGCCCGGATGCCGCACGACGACGATGACGACACCTACGGCGACCCGGGGCGCGGCGCGGTGGTGTGACCGCTCATCCGGCGGCGACTTTGAGGGCGGCCAGGACCGGCAGATGGTCCGTTGCCGCCCTCAGGTCTGCCTCGCTCACCCCGGGCAGCCCGGCCGGGACACCGCAGCCGAGCACCTCGATGCCCGGGGTCGCGAACACCGCGTCGATGCGCTTACGGGGCTCGTCGGGCGGGAAGGTGAGCTCGCCGCCCCACGGGGCGACGGCCCGGCAGTCCTGAAGCTTCCCGGCCAGCCGCCGGAACGCCTTCCCGGTCGGTACGTCGTTGAGATCGCCGCCCGCCACCGCGTGCTCCACGCCCATGGACGCCAGCCGTTCCAGCAGCAGGTCCGCCTGGGCGAGGCGTTCGTCGCGCTGGAGGCTCAGATGGCAGCTCAGCACCCCGAGCCTGGTCCCGGCGATCCGCACCACGGCGGTGGCGAAGCCTCTGCGGTGCAGGCCGGGCGTGAGCGGCAGCAGGACGTCCTCGGTGCGCTCGACGGACGCCCGCAGCGAGCACAGCAGCAGCGGCCCGGCGGCGGTGGCCCCGCCGCTCAGCACCACCAGACCGCTGCTCTTCGCGAGCCTGGCCGCGGCCTTGCGCCAGCGGAAGAAGCGCGGGGCCTCCTGGACGAGGACCAGGTCGGGCGCGCAGGCGCTGATCACCCGGGCCAGTGCGGCGGTGTCGTCGTGCATGGAGCGGACGTTGTAGCTCAGCACGCGGATCACGGCTGAACCGTCCGGCTCGGTACGGGAGTCGGGCAGTGGCGTCAGGACCATGCGGGCCACGATACGACGGACGCCCGCCGCTGCCCCGGAGGGCGGCGACGGGCGTGCGTCGTGCTCGGACGCGACCGGCTCGGTCAGCCCTGGCGGGCCAAGTCGGCGGCGCCCACCAGCCCTGCCTTGCCGCCGAGTTGGGCGGCCAGCACCTGGGCGTGCGGGCGCCACTCGCCGCCGATCAGCCAGCGCCGGAACGACTTGCGGATCGGGTCGAGGACGAGCTCGCCCTCGTCCGAGACGCCGCCGCCGACGATGAACGCGGACGGGTCGAACAGCGAGGCGAGGTCGGCCAGTCCGGCGCCGGCCCAGCGGGCCAGCTCGCGGAAGGAGTCGATGGCCACCGGGTCGCCCTGGCGGGCGGCCTCGCTGATGTGCTTGCCCTCAATGCCGTCCACCGAGCCGTCGCCGAGGCCGAGCAGGACAGCGGCGTTCTCGGGGGTGGCGTTGGCGCGCTGCTTGGCGTACCGGACGAGCGCGCGGCCGGAGGCGTACTGCTCCCAGCAGCCCTGGCTGCCGCAGCCGCACAGCAGTCCGTCCGGGACGACCCGGATGTGGCCGAACTCGGCGGCCACGCCGAAGCGTCCGCGGCGCAGCTTGTTGCCGATGATGATGCCGCCGCCGAGGCCGGTGCCGAGCGTGATGCAGATGACGTCGTCATGACCCTGGCCGGCCCCGAAGCGATACTCGCCCCAGGCCGCGGCGTTGGCGTCGTTCTCGACGACGACGGGCAGGCCGACACGCTGCTCGACCTTGTCCTTGAGCGGTTCGTGGCGCCAGTTGATGTTCGGTGCGAAGAGCACGGTGGCGCGCTTGTCGTCGACGTAACCGGCGGCGCCGATGCCGACGGCCTCCACGTCGTGGCCCTCGCTCGCCCCGGCCACCGCCGCGCAGATCGCGTCGACGATGCCTTCGGCCGTCGGCGGGGTCGCCACCTTGAACGTCGAGAGGATCCGGCCCTCTTCGTCGACCACTCCAGCCGCGATCTTCGTGCCGCCGATATCGACGCCGATGGTGAGTCCCATGAATCCCTCAGTTTCGGTCGAGCCCCGCTAGGGGCAACCGTACCCGAGGCGTGGCCCGGCCCGGCCGGGGCAGGTCGGTCCCGGCCGTTGTGTCCGGTCTCCGCCGGCCGTTGTGTCCGGTCAGTCCAGGTCGATGCGTTCGGTGCCGGAAGGGCCTTCGTCGCGGGGGTCGGACGGGTCCTCGGCGGCCTGCTTCGAGGGGCCCGCGGGGCCGGTGGCGCCGCTCGTGCCCGACGCGCCCTCGGTGGTGCGGGTCCAGCGGCTCTCCTGGCCCTCGACCGCCGAGCGGTACGCGGCCAGCAGTTCGTTGCCCGCGGCGGCGAGGTGGTCGAAGAGCTCCGGGTTGCGCTCGATGACGGGTTCGACGGCGGACTTCGCCTGCCGGATGGCCTGCTGGACCGCGCCCTGGGCGGCGACGCCGAGCAGCGGGGTCTGGAGCGAGGAGACCTTGTCGGCGACCGCGTCGACCAGCTTGCGCAGTTCCTCGGCGGCGGAGCCGGGCGGGGGCCCGTACTGGGCTCGGCGGCGGGCCTTCTCGGCCGCGAGGTCCTCGGCGCAGGCGTCGGCCCACGCGTCGCCGTCGACGGGACGATCGGTGGCTTCACTCATGGCGGACTCCTGCGACGCGGGGCGGCCGACGGTCGGCCTGCGGTACACGTACTACCGACGTTACCCGAATGGCCGCACGCCGTTCAGGAGGTGCGCGGCCACAGGGCCGGATCCGGGGTGAACCTCACCCGCAGCACCCCGTCGGCCAGGGCCGCGCCGGAGACGGTGCAGCGGCGCAGGGCGGAGGCGACGCGCACGATCCGGTGGAAGGGGCCGACGGTCAGGAGCAGTTCGTCGCCCCGGCGGACCAGGCGCAGGTCCTCCTTGGCGGCCCCGGGCAGCGGCAGGCACCAGGCGAGGACGGTCGCCGCGTCCTCGGCGCCGGGCTCCTCCTCGATCCACCAGGGGTCCTCGGCCCGGCCGGGCGTGCGGTCGTCGGGGGCGGGGAGCTCCAGCGCGGCCAGGTCGTCCGGGCCCTGCGGGTCGCGACCCAGGTGGGCGGCCTCGTGCACGGGGACGTCCGGCGCCACGTCCTGGTGCCAGTGGTCCAGGCACTTCTCCTGCTGGGCGGCGAGCGCGGCGAACCAGGGGTCGGCGGAGTGCCGGGGCAGCACGCGGGAGGCGACCAGCAGGTCGGCGCTCAGTCCGTGCAGGGCGAGGCCGGTACGGGCGGTGCGCAGGGCGTCCTCGGCGGCCAGGCCCGGCTCCGCGACCAGCCGGAGCGTGGTGGACCCGTCCTCGATCAGGGCCTGGACGGCGGCCAGCTCCTCGTCCTTGCGGGCGGCGGCCTCGTACAGCCACTGCGCGGGCATCGGGACCCCGGCGAGCTGGGCGAGGACCGGGCGCAGGGCGCGGGCGGCCTGGCGTTCTGCGGGGAGCAGCCGGCGCAGATAGCGGCGCAGCTGTTCCGGCAGGGCGAGCAGGGCGAGGGCCTCGGTGAGCGGCGGGAGGTCGACGACGAGGGTGTCGTAGCCGGACCAGTCGCCCTCGGCGGCCCGGCGCAGCGTGTGCAGCAGGGCGAGCTGCGGGGAGCCGGGGAGTTCGGTGAGCTCCTCGCCGTCGAGCCGGCCGGCGCCGAGCAGGTCCAGGACGCCGGAGGCGCGCTTCTGGAGTTCGGTGAGTTCGGCGCGGAAGTGCGCGCCGGAGTCGATACGGGCGTGGTCCAGGCGGTCGGCGACCCGGGTGGGTTCCGTACCGGCGGGGAAGCCGGGTATGCCCTCGGCGGAGATCAGGAGGGTGCGGCCGCCCTGCTCGGCGGCGGCCAGCGCGGTGGCCGCGGCGACGGTGGTGCGGCCCGCGCCGCCGAGGCCGGTGACCAGTACCGTACGCACGGCTCTCAGGTTCCCGGGGCGGACTCGACGCGCTTCTTCAGACCGGCGAGGGCGCGGTCGATGATGACCTTCTCGGCCTTGCGCTTGATCATGCCGAGCAGCGGGATCTTGACGTCGACGGCGAGCCGGTAGGTGACCTCGGTCCGCTCGCCGCCGCCGATCGGGGCCAGGGCGTAGGTGCCGTCCAGGGAGCGCAGCATCTGGGACTTGACCAGGCTCCAGCTGACTTCGTTCTCGCCGGTCCAGGTGTAGGAGAGGACGTGGTCGTCCTTGATCGCTCCGGCGTCCAGGACGAGGCGGACCTGCTCGGCGCGGCCCTGGTCGTCGGTGGAGAGGACCTCGGCCTCTTTGACCTCGCCGGTCCACTCCGGGTAGCGGGCGAAGTCGGCGATCACGCCCATGACGTCGGCCGGCGCCGCCTCGATCGTGATGCTCGAGCTGGTGTGTTCAGCCATCGCCGTGGCCCTCCAGTGCGGTGATACCGGTCGCGTTCGGCAGGAGCCTGCCGCTGTGCAGGCTATCGCGTGCCCGGGGCGCTCCGGTCCACGGCCCGGCCGCCCGCGGTCACCAGCTGAGCGCCCAGGGCGTTCCGGTCGAGGCGAAGTGGCCGACGTTGACGCACTCGGTGGTCCCGATCCGCATCCGGCGGACCAACGGCTGGTGAACATGGCCGAAAAGCGCGTACCGGGGGCGGGTGGCGCGGATCGCCTCCAGCAGGGCGCGGCTGCCGCGTTCGAAGCGGCGGGCGACGGTGTCGTACGTCAGCTCGGGGACCTCGGGCGGGATGTGCGAGCAGAGGACGTCGACCGGGCCAAGCGCCTCGACCTTGGCCGCGTACTCCTCGTCGCTGATCTCGTACGGGGTGTTCATCGGGGTCTTGAGGCCGCCGCCGACGAAGCCGAAGACCCGGCCGCCGATCTCGACGCGTTCGCCGTCCAGCACGGTGGTGCCGGGGC
Source organism: Streptomyces sp. SID14515 (assembly GCF_010548505.1). Classification (NCBI taxonomy): domain Bacteria; kingdom Bacillati; phylum Actinomycetota; class Actinomycetes; order Kitasatosporales; family Streptomycetaceae; genus Streptomyces; species Streptomyces sp. SID14515. Next base: position 41,994 of record NZ_JAAGMH010000067.1, read on the forward strand.
GGGCGTACTCCGGCCAGAGGTCGGGGACGTCGACGTTGCCGTAGGTGGCGTACGTCGGAGTGGGGAAGGCGGCGAAGAGTTCGGCGTACTGCCTGCGGACCGCGCCGAGGATCTCGGTGTTGCGGTCGCGGCCCGCCCACAGCTCGCGGCCGAAGGCGCGGGCCTCGTCGTAGCGGCGGGCGGTGCGCAGGGCGACGATGCGGGTGGCGTTCTCCTTGCCGAACAGATCGGGGAAGATGCCGCGCGAGTGGTCGGCGTAGTCGAGGAAGAGCACCAGGTCACCGAGGCAGATCAGGGCGTCGGCCCCGTCCCCGGCGCGGGCCAGGGCCTCGGTGTTGCCGTGCACGTCGCTGACCACGTGGATCCGGGTGGACCGGGCGGCCGAGCCCCCGTTGTCCGGTTCGCTGCCTCGCATGGGATCACCCTAGAGTGCCCGTTCCACCGCTGGGTAGACCGTCCGGACCTGCGGTTACTTCCACGTCGGGACAGCGGTGGACTACTGTGCGCGAAAGGGCCATTTATATGTGTGATGCATAAGACATCTGGCCGGAACCCCCTATCCGGAACCGAGTACCGGTGGGTAACGTCCGGGCAGTCCAGTCGTGCTCACCCCACTGAGCACCCGCCATTCTTGGACCGCAGCCGGTGCGTCACACAGAGCCGTGGCACCGGAGCCCGATGAGGAGCAGCAGTCTTGCGCGAGTTCAGCCTTCCGGCCCTGTACGAGGTCCCGACGGACGGCAACCTGACGGATCTCATCCGCCGCAATGCCGCTCAGCATCCCGAAGTCGCGGTGATGAGCCGCAAGGTGGCCGGCGTCTGGACGGACGTCAGCGCCACCCAGTTCCTGGCCGAGGTGAGAGCCGCCGCCAAAGGGCTGATCGCCTCGGGCGTGCAGCCCGGCGACCGGGTCGCCCTGATGTCGCGCACCCGTTTCGAGTGGGTGCTGCTGGACTTCGCGATCTGGAGCGCGGGCGCGGTGACCGTGCCGGTGTACGAGACCAGCTCCGCCGAGCAGGTGCAGTGGATCCTCGGTGACTCCGGGGCGGTGGCGGTGCTCGTGGAGAGCGACGCGCACGCCGCCTCCGTGGCCTCCGTACGGGACGCGCTGCCGGAGCTGGAGCATGTCTGGCAGATCGACGCGGGCGCCGTGGAGGCGCTCGGCAAGGCGGGCGCCGAGGTCTCCGACGAGACCATGGACCTGCGGATGGTCAGCGCCAAGGCGGACGACCCGGCGACGATCGTCTACACCTCGGGCACCACGGGCCGCCCGAAGGGCTGTGTGCTCACCCACCGCAGCTTCTTCGCGGAGTGCGGCAACGTGGTGGAGCGGCTGAAGCCGCTGTTCCGTACGGGCGAGTGCTCGGTGCTGCTGTTCCTGCCGGCCGCGCACGTCTTCGGCCGGCTGGTCGAGGTCGCCTCGGTGATGGCCCCGATCAAGCTCGGCTGCGTCCCGGACATCAAGAACCTCACCGACGAGCTGGCCTCGTTCCGGCCGACGCTGATCCTGGGTGTGCCCCGGGTCTTCGAGAAGGTCTACAACGCGGCCCGCGCCAAGGCGCAGGCGGACGGCAAGGGCAAGATCTTCGACCGGGCCGCCGACACGGCGATCGCCTACAGCCGGGCGCTGAGCACGCCGCAGGGTCCTTCGCTCGGTCTGAAGCTCAAGCACAAGCTCTTCGACAAGCTGGTCTTCGGGAAGCTGCGCGCGGTGCTCGGCGGCCGGGGCGAGTTCGCGATCTCCGGCGGCGCTCCGCTCGGTGAGCGGCTCGGCCACTTCTACCGGGGCATCGGCTTCACGGTCCTGGAGGGCTACGGCCTGACCGAGACGTGTGCGGCGACCGCGTTCAACCCGTGGGACCGGCAGAAGATCGGCACGGTCGGCCAGCCGCTGCCCGGTTCGGTCGTGCGGATCGCGGACGACGGCGAGGTGCTGCTGCACGGCGAGCACCTGTTCACCGGGTACTGGAAGAACGAGGCCGCCTCCGTCGAGGCGCTGGCCGACGGCTGGTTCCACACCGGGGACATCGGCACGCTCGACGAGGACGGCTACCTCGCGATCACCGGCCGCAAGAAGGAGATCATCGTGACGGCGGGCGGCAAGAACGTCGCCCCGGCCGTCATCGAGGACCGCATCCGCGCGCACGCCCTGGTCGCCGAGTGCATGGTGGTCGGCGACGGCCGCCCGTTCGTCGGCGCGCTGGTCACCCTGGACGAGGAGTTCCTGGGCCGCTGGGCCGAGGAGCACGGCAAGCCGGTCGGCTCGACGGCCCTGTCGCTGCGCGAGGACGCGGAGCTGCTGGCCGAGGTGCAGCGGGCGGTGGACGACGGCAACGCGGCGGTCTCCAAGGCCGAGTCGGTCCGCAAGTTCCGTATCCTGCCCGCCCAGTTCACCGAGGAGGCGGGCCACATCACGCCGTCGCTGAAGCTGAAGCGGAACGTGGTGGCGAAGGACTTCGCGGACGAGGTGGAGTCGATCTACCGCGCCTGAGGGTTACGTCGGAGGGGCCCGCGCTTTTCGCAAAGCGCGGGCCCCTTCGCCGTACCGTCACAGCAGGGTCTTGAGCTTCTCCGCCAGCAGGTCCCAGCGCCACTTCTCCTCGACCCAGGCCCGGCCCCGCTCCCCCATCCGCCGGCGCAGCTCCGGGTCGCCGAGCAGCGTCACGATCCGGTCCGCCGACTCCTCGGCGCTGCCGCCGCGCACCACCCACCCGGTCTCGCCGTCGAGCACCGCGTCCGGGGCGCCGCCCGAGTCGCCGGCCACCACGGGCAGTCCGGTCGCGGACGCCTCCAGGTAGACGATGCCGAGGCCCTCCACGTCGAGCCCCCGCCGCCGGGTCCGGCACGGCATGGCGAAGACGTCACCGGCCCCGTAGTGCGCGGGCAGCTCGGCCCAGGGCACCGGCCCGGTGAAGCGCACCGAGTCCTGGACGCCGGTCTCCGCCGCGAGGCGCTTGAGGTCCTTGGCGTACGGTCCGCCGCCGACGATCAGCAGCACCGCGTCCGGGATCTGCGCCAGGATCGCGGGCATGGCCAGGATCAGGGTGTCCTGGCCCTTGCGCGGCACCAGACGGGAGACGCAGACGACCACCGGGCGGTCGGAGAGCCCGAGGCGGGCCCGGACCTTGTCGCCGCCGGACGCCGGGTGGAAGGTCTTCTCGTCGACGCCGGGCGGCAGTTGGACCATGCGGCCGGCCGCGTCCGGGGTGAGGGCGGCGGCGATCCGGGAGCGGGTGTACTCACCGAGATAGGTGATCGTGTCCGTGCCTTCGCCGATGCGGCGCAGCAGTTGCCGGGAGGCGGGCAGCTGCGCCCAGCCGGCCTCGTGCCCGTGGGTGGTGGCCACCAGCCGCCGGGCGCCCGCGCGGCGCAGCGCCGGGGCCATCAGGCCGAGCGGGGCGGCCGCGCCGAACCAGACGGAGGTGCAGCCGTGTTCGCGCAGCAGGGCGGTGGCCCGGCGGGTGACGCGCGGGGTCGGCAGCAGCATCGTCGTGCGGTCACGGACCACGGTGAACGGCTGCTCGGCGTCGAAAGCGGCGGTGGCCGCCGCGCCCTCCTCGCCGCGCTTCCAGGTGGAGGCGTAGACGACGACCCGGTCGGGGTCCAGGCGCAGCGCCATGTTGTGCAGGAACGCCTGGATGCCACCGGGGCGGGGCGGGAAGTCATTGGTCACGATCAAGGTCTTGTCCATCGCCGCCGACAGTACCCAACGGCCGCGCTTCACCGCTCCCGCGCACGGCCCCCGGCATCATGGGCCGCCGGGAGACCCGGCGGCGACGACGAAGGCGGACGGCGATGACGGGACGAGCATCCACCGGCGCGGGACCCTGGCCGTACGCGGTGTGGGCGCTGACCCGGGCCTGGCTGCTGGCCTGTGTGTTCAAGGTGGTCACGGTGCCCGGCCCGGACGTCACGGTGGATGTGTCGGTGATCTACCGGAGCTGGTACGAGGTGCTGCTGACGGGCACGTATCCGCTGGACGACGTCACCTGGCAGTACCCGCCCGGAGCGGCCCTGGCGGTCCTCTCCCCGGCCCTGCTGCCGTTCCTGGAGTACGCGGCGGCCTTCTTCGTCCTCGTCCTGCTCTGCGACGCGCTGACGCTGGGGCTGCTGCTGTACGTGGGGCGGCGGCCGGGGATAAGGGCGGCGGGGGCGTGGGTGTGGGTCGTGGGGGTGCCGCTGCTGGGGCCGACGGTGTACGCCCGCTACGACCTGATGGTGACGGCTGTCGCGGTGGCGGCGCTGCTGGCGGGGGTGCGTCATCCGCGCGCGCTGGGGGTGCTGGCGGCGTTCGGGGCGCTGCTGAAGGGGTGGCCGGCGCTGCTGCTGGTGGGGGTGCGGAAGGGGCGTCCGACGCGGGCGGCCTGGGTGTCGGCGGCGCTGGCGGGGGCCGGTCTCGCGGTCTCCTTCGCGCTGTGGATGCCGGGGGCGTTCGCGTTCCTGGCCTTCCAGCGGGACCGGGGCACGGAGGTCGAGTCGCTGGGGGCGCTGGTCTTCCATGTGGCGCGGCAATTCGGCTGGGAGGGGCGGGTGGAGCTGCGCTACGGCTCGCTGGAGTTCATCGGCCCGCAGGTGGAGCTGGTGTCGACGCTGGCGCTGGGGCTCGCCGTCCTGGCGCTGGGCTGGCTGGTGCTGTGGCGGCTGCGGGCGAGGTCGTTCGCGGCCCATACCCCGGCCGAGGCGGCGTTCACGGCGGTGCTGCTGTTCACGGTCACCAGCCGGGTGATCAGCCCGCAGTACGTGGTGTGGCTGGTCGGGCTGGCGGCGGTGTGCCTGGCGTTCCGGGCGGCCGCGATGACGCTTCCGGCGGTGCTGGCGCTGGTGGCGGCGGGGGTGACGGTGCTGGAGTTCCCGATCGGCTTCGGCCATGTGGTGGCGAGCGACGCGTGGGGCGTGACGCTTCTGCTCGTACGGAACGGGCTGCTGGTGGCGGCCTCGCTGATCGCGGCGCGGCGGCTGTGGCGGTCGACGGTGCCGGGCGGGCCGCGCGCGGACGCGGCCCCGCTCGCGGTCGACGGTCAGCCGAGCCGGGTGGCGAGGTAGTCGCGCCAGTCGGCGGTGAACTGCTCGGAGGTGGTGTCGAGCACCGCGTCCAGCGCCTGCTCCACCGCTCCCTCGCGCCCGTCGTGGGCTCCCACGGCCTCGTAGAAGGCGATCAGCTTGTCCTTGCCCCATCGCTCCGCGATCAGCTCGCAGGCCAGCCAGCCGCCCTCGTAGGCCCCCGCGAGCTTCGCCGGGTCGCCGTCGAAGCCGAAGTCCGGGTCGGCGGGGAGCTCGGCGGGGGTCTCGCCGGCGCGGACGGCGGCGGCCAGTTCGGGGGCGACCGTGTCGGCGGCGCGGTCCTCGCCCCGGTAGGCGGTCCAGTCGGCGAAGCCCTCGGAGAGCCAGACCGGGGTGGCGGTGGAAGTGCTGGTCCGGGTGGCGACATGGGTCGTCTCATGGGTCAGGACGATCCGCTGCCCGAAACTGCCCAGGGTGGCGTACGCCTGCGGGTTGACGATCACCCGGTCGGCGATGGCCGGGCTCTTGCCGGTGCCGCCGACCTCGCCGGTGGTGACGGCGGCGATGCCCCGGTAGCTGGCCTCGGGCGAGCCCAGCAGCCCCGCCATGTCCTCGACGGAGTCCGGGACGAGGACCACCACCCGGCGGGTCCAGGGCCGCGGCCAGGCGTCCGAGACGGCGGGGACGGCGAGGTCCACGGTGTCGGCGATCTGCCGCAGCTCCTCCTCGCCCCGTCCGACGCCCAGGACGATGCTGTGCGCGCCCTCGACGACCGCCACGTCCCCCTGCTGCCAGAGCTGCCCGGAGGAGCCCTTGGCGGGCCGGTCGGCGGTGATGTACCAGCGTTCGCCGTCCCGCATCAGCTCCAGGACGCGGCGGGTGGCGACCGGGGCGGTGTCGTAGCCGGCGATCCGGTAGCGCAGCTCCACGTCGGCGGTGGCCCACCGGCCGTCCTGCTTGGTGATGCCCTTGACGTCGTAGGTCCAGGACTTCAGGGGCACGTCGGCGAGATTGGCCAGTTCGGTGCGCTGGGCGGCCCGCAGCTTCGCGGCCTCCGGGGCGAGGGCGTCGAGGTAGCCGGTCGTGTCGTGGGCGAGCACGGCCGCCGCGCGGCCCGCCAGGGTGGCGTCGAGGACGCCGGCGGTGAGGAAGGTGTCCGGGGCCGCGGGGGCCGTGCAGGCGGACGCGGTCAGGAGCGCGGCGAGCAGCAGGCCCGCCGCACGCCGCCGCCCCCGGGGGCCTCCCCCGCGCGCGTCACGTCCTCGTACGGCCACCCTGCCGATCGTACGGTCAGATCCGGGTGACCGAGGAGACGGGCATCATGCCGACCGGATCGTAGCGGACCGCGGCGCCCGGGTAGGGGGCGTGGATGACCTGGCCGTTGCCGACGTACATGCCGATGTGGCTGGCGTCCGCGCGGTAGGCGACCAGGTCACCGGGGAGCGCCTGGGAGAGCGGCACCATGCGGCCCGCGTAGCGCTGGGCCTGGGAGGTGCGGGGCAGGCTCACGCCGGCCTGGGCGTAGGCCCACTGCATCAGGCCGGAACAGTCGAACCCGGAGGGCCCGTTGGCGCCCCAGACGTAGGGTCTGCCGAGCGCCTGGTGGACGGCGGCCACGGCGGACATCGCACGGCCCGAGCCGGGGGCGACGCCGGAGAGGTCGGGCAGTCCGTCGCGGCCGGTGCGCGAGGCCCGGTCGAAGGAGGCGCGTTCCTCGGGCGGCAGCGAGGCAAGCAGCCGGCGGGCCTCGCGGAGCTTGCCCTCGACGGCGCGCTTGTGGCGGGTGACGGCGGCCCGGTTGCGCTCCAGCTCGGTCAGGGCGCGGGTGGCCTCGGCACGGGTCTGGGCGATCTTGCGCTGGGCGTGCCGGAGTTTGTCCAGGGTCATCGCCTGGCGAGCGCCGGCCCGGTCGAGGGCGGCGGCCTGCTCCAGGTAGCTGTCCGGGTCGGCGGAGAGCAGCAGCGCGAGCGCCGGGTCGATGGAGCCGGTGCGGTACTGGGCGCCCGCCATGGCGCCGAGCGCGTTGCGCATCTCGTTGACGCGTTCCTGGCCCCGGGCCGTGGCGTCCTGGGCGCGGTCCGCCTCGCCGCGCAGCCGGGTCACCCGCTCCCCGGCCTCGTTGAACCGCTCGGTGGCCTGCTCGGCCTCCTCGTAGAGCCGGTCGACGGCGGCCTTCGCGCTCTCCCGGGTGTCCTTCGGGTCGGCGCTCGCCGGAGCCCCGGTCAGGGTCGCGGCCGCGGTGGCGGCGGCCGCCGAGATGACCGTGACCCGGACGCCTCTGTTGAAGCCGGACTGTGTGGAACGGCGATGGGACACCACAGGTAGCCGCACTCCCTTCCGCTGACGCGGTAGTGCGCGGCCCCTGCCGCCCGGGACGGGCGGATCGACGACCGGGAGCCGCACAGCAGCCAGACAGTAATCGGACGACTACGCACCGGCCAAAGACCGCGCCGGTGGCGGAAGGGGTGCCCGAACACCGCCGCCCCGCCGGTGACCTTGGTCTCCGGCGGGGCGGCGGCGTCAGCGTGGTGCGCGGCGATTCCCTCGTTCGGGCGTGCCGTGGCGTCAGATACGGACGCCGAACTGGAAGGTGCCCATGTAGTCCATCGACTCGTAGCGGACGACGGTGCCCGGCTTCGGGGCGTGCAGGATCTGGTTGTTGCCGGCGTAGAAGCCGACGTGCGACAGGCCGTTGAAGAAGACCAGGTCGCCCGGCTTGAGCTGGCTGCGGCCGATCCGCTGGCCGTCGTTCTGCTGGGTGTACGTGGTCCGGGTGATGGAGACGCCGGCCTGGGCGAAGGCCCACTGTGTCAGCCCGGAGCAGTCGTAGGAGTTGGGGCCCGAGCCGCCGGAGACGTACGGCTTGCCGATCTGGGTGGCGGCCGCGCTGAGGGCGGCGGCGCCACGGCCGGACGCGGGGGCCTCGTTGCCGAGTTCGACCCGGTCGGTGGAGGCGCGGCTGGCGCGGTTCTCCTCCTCCTGGATCTTCGCCCGCTCGGCCTGCGTCAGCGTGTTGAGCAGCTGCTGGGCGTCGGCCAGCTTGCCCTGGTACTTCTTCTTGTTCTCGCCGAGCGCCTTGCGGACGTCGGCGAGGTCGCCGAGCTTGTCCTGGGCCTCCTTGCGCTGCTGGGCGAGGGTGCGCTGCTTGGACTGGATCTTCTGCAGGGACTCCGTCTGCTTGACCGTCAGCTGGTCGAGCGCGGAGGCCTGGTCGAGGAAGCTGTCCGGGTCCGAGGCGAGGAACAGGGCCACCGAGGGGTCGATGCCGCCGGAGCGGTACTGCGCGGTGGCTATCGAACCGAGTTCGCCGCGCAGCGTGTTGAGCTCGGCCTGACCGCGGGCGACCTTGTCCTGGAGCGCGTCGACTTCCTTCTTCAGGTTGTCCTGCTGCTCCTTGGCCCCGTTGTACTTCTCCGTGGCCGCCTCGGCCTCGTGGTAGAGCTTGTCGACCTTCGCCTTGACTTCGCTCTTGCTCGGCTTGGGGTCGGCGTGGGCGGCCTGGGAGGTCAGGGCCACGGCCGCGGCGGCGGTCGCGGTGAGCACGGTCACGCGGGTGCGGCTCGGCTGCTTGGGACGACGGTGGGACGCCACGAAGGCGAGCTCCTTCTTCCTCAGAGCCGCCTACCGGGCTGTGGGGGAAAGATTCCCCGGCTCCGTGCACATGACGGACTCGGCGGTTCCTTCGCCGTCACCCCCAATGGGTGATCAACCGTGCGAAGGTTCGAGGCCTGACCCTAGTGACCATCTTGTGATCAGTTCAAATCCTCACAGGATTTTTCTCGTCACACCAGGCACTTCTTTACTCTCACCCCACCGCGTGTAGCGATGACTTGACGGTACGTTCCCAGAAATCCGGCATGTCACACATGCCGTGCAAATCCCGCTAGACGCGCGAAAGGCGCTTGAGGAGCATGACGGACGCGACCGGCCGCGCCCCGGCCTTCGCCACACCGTCCGCCACCTCGCGGTCGGTGGAGACGACCACCACGGGCCGCCCCGGCGGTTCCGCGCGGGCCAGTTGACGGATCAGCTCGTCCGCCGTGACCCCGGCCTTGCTGAACAGCACCCGTACGCCTCTCGGCGGGGCGAGCAGCACCGGGGCGGCCAGTTCGGCCCCGTCGAAGACACAGGTCATCTCCGCGCCGGTCTGCGCCGCGAGCACCGAGAGGCCGCCCAGCAGCCGCAACCGCTGCTTCTCCAGCGGCATCTGCGGATAGCCGGTCTTGGTGACGTTGTAGCCGTCCACGATGAGGTGGGCCTGCGGCAGCGCCAGCAGCTGGTCGAGGAGGGCCGGGTCGGTCTCCGAAAGGGCCCTGGCGGCAATGTCCTTGGGTGACATCCGGCCCGGCTCCACCGCGTCCACGGTGTCGGCGGGATGCGTCGTCGCCGGGGGCAGCGCCAGCTCCCGGCGCAGCCCCGAGGCCGCGTCCAGCACGGTGTCCAGGAGCAGCCGCAGCCGCATGTCCTCCACCGAGCGGCCCTCGCGGGCGGCCCGCCGGCTCGCCTCCAGGGCCGCCTCGGCCTCCCCCAGCCGCCCCTTGAGCCGGCGCGACTCGCTCTCGGCGGCGGAGATCTGGGCGGCCGACTCGGCCCGTACGGTGTCGGTCTCGGCGGCGCTGCGGCGCAGGGCGGCCTCGCCGCGCTTCACCTCGCTGAGCGCGCTGCGCAGCTTGCGGTGCAGCGACTCGGCCTCCTTGCGGGCCGCCTCCAGCTCGGTGCGCAGCCGCTCGGTCTCGGCGCGGGTGTGGGCGCGGGCCCGCTCCAGCTCCTCGCGCAGCTGCTCCAGTTCGCGCCGGGTCTCCTCGTCCGCCCGTTCCGCGTCGGCGCGCTGGACCTCCTCGCCGGCCGCCTCGACCAGCTTGACCCAGCCGACCGGGCGCAGCACATAGGCGGCCGCGGCCACATCGAGGGGATCGGCGGCGGCGGGCGGTGAACCCGCCTCCAGCGCGCCGGTCAGCTCGGGCTGCGACTGGGCCAGCCGCTCACCGATGCGCTGCCGGAAGAGGGCGTCGCTCTCCAGCGCGGCGGCCATCGCGTTCCCGGCGAACTTCGCCCGCCGGGTCGGGGTGAACCGGGCGTACTGCCGCAGCTGGGCGGGCAGTTCGGAGACGGTCAGTCCGCCGAAGGCGTCCGAGACCAGCGCGACGACCCGCCGTCGCACACCCTCGGGCAGCGGACGGCCGAGCGCCTCTGCACCGCCGTCGGCCTCATCGGCCGGTCCGGCGCCGCTGGTCGGCTGATCCACCGTCCGTCACCCCATAGATATGTCGAAGGGTGCGCTCCCTCAGGAAGCGGCACCCGGCCTGTCCACCAGTTCGATCTGATCCACCGCGTTGCACCAACGACAGCGGACCGACTCGATGGTCTCACTGACGACCTCCCGCTCCTCGACACTCGACTCTCCGGCCAGGTCGAGGTGCACGTACTCCACGACCTTGGAGGAGCGGGTCACGTCGAAGCGCGTGAGATTGCCGCACAGCGTGCAGCGCCAGCGGGTCCCGTCGGTCGGCAGGGGAACCGTCGTCATCGTTGCGTCCTCTTTCGTCGTCGCCAGGAGTCCGCGCCGGGCGCGCCGCCGCGACTCCACCTGTCTACGTCAAGGATCTCGCGGTGCGCCGTCGAACTGCGGAAGTCCTGGCGTAACCCTACGGCCTCGCGTATAGGCATCGGCACGGCGAGGCGCTCCGTCCCGTTCTCCGCCGGTACGTCATGCTCTGTACATGATCGAGTGGCGGCAGGCCGACTGGCGGACCACGGCAGGGAGGATCCGGGACGCGGCGGCGTCGAGCGGGGCCCCGGTCACGTACGGGCTGATCGGCGTCTGCGGTGTGGTCTTCCTGATCAGTCCGCTCTCCGGGTTCGGTGGCGCCGCCCACCGGAGCGAGGACGCGCTGCTCGCCGCGCAGGCCGGGTACTTCGAGCGGTGGGGCGTGATTCCGGCGGAGCTGTGGGAGGGCTCCGCGCACGCGCTGATCACGCCGTTCACCGCACTGTTCGTGCACGGCAGCTGGCTGCACCTGCTGGGGAACCTGCTGTTCCTGTACGTGTTCGGCGCGATGGCCGAGGAGCGCATGGGCCGGGTGCGGTTCGCGCTGTTCTACGTGGGCTGCGGCTATGTGGCCCTGGTCTGTTACGCGGCGGCGCACGCGGACTCCGAGCAGACGCTGGTCGGCGCGTCCGGCGCGATCTCCGCGGTGCTCGGCGCGTTCCTGTACCTCTTCCCCAAGGCCCGGGTGACCAGCCTGTTCCCGTTCCTCTTCTTCCTGCCGCTGCGCTTCCCGGCCTGGATCGTGCTGGTCTTCTGGTTCGCCCTGCAGTGGGCGGCGGCGCAGGGGGCGGGCAGCGGGCCCGGGGTGGCGTATCTGGCGCATGTGGCCGGGTTCGCGGTCGGGTTCCTGTACGCCTGGGTGCGTTACCGGGGTGGGGCTAAGGTGAAGGCTCCAGCCACGGCCACCGAGGGAGACAGCCAGCCGTGATCACCGCGATCGTGCTCATCAAGACCAGCGTGGACCGGATTCCGGAGATCGCCGAGGCCATCGCCGCGCTGGACAGCGTCAGCGAGGTCTTCTCCGTCACCGGCACCTACGACCTGATCGCCATGGTCCGGGTCGCCAGGCACGACGACCTCGCCGATGTCATCCCCGGCCGGATCAGCAAGATCCCCGGCGTCGAGGGCACCGACACCCATGTGGCGTTCCGTACGTACTCCCAGCACGACCTGGAAGCGGCCTTCGCCATCGGCCTCGACGCGTAGGCGCACCGGCGACGCACCTCGGCCGGGGGCAGGCGGCGTGCCTGCCCCCGGCCGAGGTGCTTCACGAGGCCCGCTCAGACCTGGGCGGCCTCGCCGCGGTCCGGGACGCAACGGCCGTCCTCGGTACGGTACTTCCACTGCGCGCCCTCGCGGACCAGCTCGGAGACCGCGCGCAGGAACCGGTCGATGTGCTCGTCGGGCGTACCGGCGCCGAAGCTGACACGGATCGCGTTGAGCGAGCGCTCGCCCGGCTCGGCCTCCGGTGCGCCGCACTCGCCCGGGTCCTGCGGGTCGCTGCCGAGCAGGGTGCGCACCAGCGGGTGGGCGCAGAAGAGACCGTCGCGGACGCCGATGCCGTATTCGGCGGAGAGCGCGGCGGCGAAGTGCGAGCTGTTCCAGCCGCGCACCACGAAGGAGATGACGCCGACCCGGGGCGCGTCGTCGCCGAACAGCGAGAGCACCTGCACCTCGGGCACCGCGGCCAGACCCTCGCGGACCCGGCCCACCAGCTCCTGCTCCCGGGCGACCAGGCCCTCGAAGCCCGCCTCGGTCAGGGCCTTGCAGGCGGAGGCGATGGAGTAGACGCCGATGACGTTGGGCGAACCGGCCTCGTGGCGGGCGGCCGTGGTGTGCCAGTCGACGTCCACGCCGCCGTCGGCGCGCCGGGCGACCTTGCGGGAGGCGCCGCCGCCGGCGAGGTACGGCTCGGCCGCCTGCAGCCAGTCGGCGCGGCCGGCCAGGACCCCGGAGCCGAACGGCGCGTACAGCTTGTGGCCGGAGAACGCGACCCAGTCGACGTCCAGTTCGGCGATGTCCACCGGGTGGTGCGGGGCGAGCTGGGCGGCGTCCAGGACGATGCGGGCGCCGTGCGCGTGGGCGGCGGCGGCCAGTTCCTTCACCGGCCACAGCTCGCCGGTCACGTTGGAGGCGCCGGTGACGCAGACGAGGGCGGGACCGTACGGGTCGCGGTCGGCCAGCGCGCGCTCCAGCGTCTCGACGGCCTGGGCCGGGGTGCGGGGCGCGTTGAGGTAGGTGACCTGGGCGTCGCGCCAGGGCAGCAGGGAGGCGTGGTGCTCGGTCTCGTACACGAAGACCTGGCAGTCGGCGGGGATCGCGGCGGCCAGCAGGTTGAGGGAGTCGGTGGTGGAGCGGGTGAAGACCACCTGGTCCTCGGCGCGGCAGCCGAGGAACTCCGCGACCGTGCGCCGGCTGTTCTCGAAGAGGTCGGTGGAGAGCTGCGAGAGGTAGCCGGCCCCGCGGTGGACGCTGCCGTAGTACGGGGCGTACGCGGCGACGTCGTCCCAGACCCGCTGGAGGGCCGGGGCGCTGGCGGCGTAGTCGAGCGCGGCGTAGGTGACCTCACCGCCGGTGACGAGCGGAACAGTGACGTCCTGGCCCAGAACGGGCAGCGGGGCACAAACCGACGAGTCGAGGGCAGCGGTGGAGACAGACATGGCGAACTCCCGTAACAGGCAGGCGAAATCCACGCGCCCGCGGATACGCGGCGGCGCGGAGGAGGAAGGAAAAAAGGTGCGCTGAAGGAGGGCGGTCAGCCCTAGCGCATTCGCTTGCTCACAAGAGGCTCCCTAGGGACCAGGACCCCGGGGGCTGGCATCCGCTGGATGCCGAGGGGCCCGCGCTTGCCGCAGACCTCGCTGCCTACGGCCTGGTCTTCACCCGGGGCACCCCGCCACGGACGGAGGGTTGCCGGACAGCGGGCCGGGGCCGTAGTCGCTGTCACTCATGACCTGCGCAGCATCTTGCCATACGTATGCACACGCGCAAGGGCGCAGTCCGGCATCCGGACTGCGCCCTGCGTCACACCGTGTGCTCCGGAGGTGCCTCTCCGGCGCGCTCAGGCGTTGCTGGCCGCGATCCAGCGCTCCAGCGCACGCTTGGCGGCTCCGGAGTCGATGGCCTCGGCCGCCACCGTGATCTTCGCCGCGAGCTGCTCGGTCAGCGTGCCGGGGCCCGGGTCCAGGGCGACCAGGGCCGCCGCCGAGTTGAGCAGCACCGCCTCGCGTACCGCGCCGCCCTCGCCCTCCAGCAGGCGGCGGGCCACATCGGCGTTGTACGAGGCGTCGGCGCCGCGCAGCGCCTCGACGGGGACGATGGGCAGCCCGACGTCGCGCGGGTCGAAGGGCTCCTCGCGGACCGCGCCGTCGCGGACCACCCAGACCCGGGAGGTGGCGGTGGTGGTCAGCTCGTCGAGCCCGTCGTCGCCGCGGAAGACCAGCGCCGAGTTGCCCCGGTCGGCCAGCACGCCCGCGACGATGGGCGCCATCCGGGCGTCGGCGACGCCGACCGCCTGGGCGCGGACCTGGGCCGGGTTGGTGAGGGGGCCCAGGATGTTGAACGTGGTCTGCGCGCCGAGTTCCTTGCGGGCCTTGGCGGCGTACCGCAGGGCGGGGTGGAACTTCACGGCGAAGCAGAAGGTGATGCCCGCCTGTTCGGCGACCTCGACCACCCGCCGCGGGGTCAGCTCCAGGTTGACGCCGAGCTTCTCCAGTACGTCGGAGGAGCCGCTCGCGGAGGAGGCGGCGCGGTTGCCGTGCTTGACGACCTTGGCGCCGGTGCCGGCGATGACGATCGCGGACATGGTCGAGATGTTGACCGTCTTGGCGAGGTCGCCGCCGGTGCCGACGATGTCAACGGTGCGGCCCGGCACCTGGATGGTGTTGGCGTGGGCGTACATCGCGCGGACCAGTCCGGTGACCTCGTCGACGGTCTCGCCCTTGGCCCGCAGCGCGACGGCGAACCCGGCGATCTGCGCGTCGGTGGCCTCGCCGCTCATGATGCGGTCCATGGCCCAGGCGGTCTCCTCGGAGCTGAGGTTCTCGCCGCGCAGCAGGGGGTTCAGGAGGCCGGGCCAGGAGTGGGCCGCCACGCTGTCGCCGCCGTTCGGGGTCACAACGTTCATGGTCCGCTCCAGGGTCCACAGCCGGTCAGGAAAGATGGCTCCACCCTATCCAGCCGGGGGGACCGCGAAGAGCCCCGTCCATCGAATGGACGGGGCTCTCACGGTGGCGATCAGGTCAGGCGATCAGTGGTGGCCGTGGCCCTCGCTGATCTCCTTGTACTCCTCGGGGGTGGCCTTGGGAATCTGGTTCCCCTCGGCGAAGTACCCCTTGCTGAGCTTGGCGCGCAGCTTCTGCACCGGGGAGATCTTGCGCTTGACGCCGTTCTCGTCGACCGCGGGGCCGAGTTCGAGCGGCTGGTACTGCTCGTGCGCCGTGAGCGTGTGCAGCTGCTCGGGGCTGAGCGGCTCGTGGATCTCGACGAACTCACCGTGCGGCAGGCGCTTGATGATGCCGCTCTCGCGACCGTGCAGCACCTTCTCCCGGTCGCGGCGCTGGAGGCCGAGGCAGATCCGCTTGGTGACGATGAACGCGATGACCGGTCCGAGGAAGAAGAAGATCCGGACGAACCAGGTGATCGAGTTGATCGACAGGTGGAAGTGCGTGGCCCACAGGTCGTTGCCGCCGCCGATGAGGCCGACGAAGTACGCCGTGATCCAGGCGACGCCGAAGCCCGTACGGGTCGGGGCGTTGCGCGGGCGGTCCAGGATGTGGTGCTCGCGCTTGTCGCCGGTGATCCAGGACTCGATGAACGGGTAGAGCGCGATGACACCGAGCACCAGGCCGAAGGCGACCAGCGGGATGAACACGCCCAGGACGAGCGTGTGGCCCCACAGGTTGATCTCCCAGCCCGGCATCACACGCACCAGACCTTCGGCGAAGCCCATGTACCAGTCGGGCTGGGCGCCGGTGGACACCTGGTCGACGCGGTACGGACCGAGCGCCCAGATCGGGTTGATCGTGGCGATGGCCGAGATGACCGCGATGACGCCGAAGACGAGGAAGAAGAACCCTCCGGCCTTCGCCATGTACACGGGCAGCAGCGGCATGCCGACGACGTTCTTGTTGGTCCGGCCGGGACCCGCGAACTGCGTGTGCTTGTGGTAGAAGACCAGGATCAGGTGCGCCACCAGCAGGCCGAGCATGATGCCCGGCAGCAGCAGGATGTGGATCGAGTAGAACCGGGCCACGAAGTCGTGGCCGGGGAACTCGCCGCCGAACAGGAACATCGAGATGTACGTACCGACGATCGGCACGGACAGGATCGCGCCCTGGGTGAAGCGGACACCCGTACCGGAGAGCAGGTCGTCCGGGAGGGAGTAGCCGGTGAACCCGGTGAACATGCCGAGCACGAACAGCAGGAAGCCGAAGAGCCAGTTGATCTCGCGCGGCTTGCGGAAGGCGCCCGTGAAGAAGACGCGCATCATGTGCACGAACATGCCGGCCAGGAAGATCAGCGCGGCCCAGTGGTGGATCTGCCGGACGAGCAGACCACCGCGGACCTCGAAGCTGATCTTCAGGGTCGAGGCGTAGGCCTCGGACATCCGGATGCCCTGCATGGGCTCGTACGGACCGTGGTAGACGATCTCGCCCATGCTCGGCTGGAAGAACAGCGTCAGATACACACCCGTGAGGATGATGATGATGAAGCTGTAGAGGCAGACCTCACCGAGCATGAAGGACCAGTGGTCCGGGAAGATCTTGCGCATGTTGGCCTTGGCCAGGCCGTAGATGCCCAGTCGGCCGTCCGCCCAGTCGGCCACCCGCTCGCCGGCCGGAGCCTTGCGTCCGCTCGCCGGTTCGGCGGCCGAGGGGTTCGTTGTCGCAGTACTCATCCGCGCTCCCAGAAGGCAGCACCGACGGGCTCGTCGAAGTCGCCGAGCGCCTCGAGGTTGCCCTCGCTGTTGACACCGATCCGCAGCTGCGGAAGGGGGTGGCCGGCCGGACCGAAGATGACGCGAGCGCCGTCGGAGAGGTCGAAGGTGGACTGGTGGCACGGGCAGAGCACGTGGTGCGTCTGCTGCTCGTACAGGCTGATCGGGCAGCCGACGTGGGTGCAGATCTTGGAGAACGCGACGATGCCCTCGTGGGCCCAGGCCAGCTGGCGCTTGTCCTTGATGTCGTCCGGCTCGATGCGGACGATCATCAGGGCCGCCTTGCCCATCTGCGTCTGGAAGTCGTGCGACTCCGGGTCGAGACCCTCGGGCATGGCGAAGGCCAGGGACCCGACGGTGATGTGCTCGGGGCGCAGCGGCTTCATCGTGTTCATGTTGATGAGCTGCTTGCCCTCCGCCCAGAGGGTGTTGCGGAGCTTCTTCTCCGGCAGCGGACCGAGGTCGCGCAGCAGGACCACACCGGAGAGCGGCACCAGGGCCAGCGCACCGAACATGGTGTTGCGGATCAGCTTGCGCCGACCGATCGCGGACTCCTCGGCGCCGGCCGCGAAGTCGGCCATGACCTGGGCCTTGACCTCGGGCGTGGCCTCGATCGGGTGCCGGTCGGCGGCGACCTCGACGTCGGACATCAGGGTGCGCGCCCAGTGGACGGCTCCCGCTCCGATGAAGAAGAGCGCCGCGCCCAGGGTGAGACCCAGGGAGAAGTTGAGCGCGCTCACATGGCCGAAGGGCCAGATGTAGACGATCTTGTCCACCGGGAAGATGACGTAGGAGGCGATGAAGCCCACCGTCGCCAGCATCGAGAGGGTGAACATGAACGCGACGGCGCGCTCCGAGCGGTTCGCGGCGCGTTCGTCGAGATCCTGGATGCGCGGCTGGTGGGCCGGCAGTCCCGGGTCGGCGAACGGGTCGTCCTTGCGCTCCACCGCGCCGTGCGCGGTCTCCTGCACCACGGGCAGGCTGTCTTCTGGAATCTGTTGGCTACTCATGACTTCTTGGCCTTAGCGGTGTGGGCCGCGACCCAAACGGCGACTGCGACGAGCGCGCCGAGTCCGAAGATCCAGGCGAACAGACCTTCGCTGACCGGACCGAGACCGCCGAGGGCCAGGCCGCCGGGGCTCTCCGTCTCGTCACCGTTCACGGACTCGATGTACGCGATGATGTCCTTCTTCTCCTGCTCCGGCATCGTCGTGTCGGGGAAGGAGGGCATGCTCTGCGGGCCGGTCTGCATGGCCTCGTAGATGTGCTTCGGGCTCACGCCTTCGAGGTCAGGTGCGTACTTGCCCTCCGTCAGGGCGCCGCCCTTACCGGTGAAGTTGTGGCACTGGGCGCAGTTGGTGCGGAACAGTTCGCCACCGTTGGCGACGTTCGCGCCCGACGGGTCGACCTGCTTGTCGGTCGGCGTGACCGGACCGGCGCCGAGCGACGCGACGTACGCCGCGAGCTGGTCGATCTCCGCCTGGGTGTAGATGACCTTCTTCTTCGGTACCTGGGCGCCCGGCTGCTGCGCGGGCATACGGCCCGTACCGACCTGGAAGTCGACGGCGGCGGAGCCCACGCCCACGAGGGACGGCCCGTCGGTGGTGCCCTGACCGCCGGTTCCGTGGCAGCTGGCGCAGCCTACGGCGTAGAGCTTCTTGCCCTCTTCGATGGCGAGGGACTGGGCGGTTTCATCGGCCTGCGCCTTGCCCGCAGGCGCAAACGCGGCGTACAGCCCCCCGGTGGCCGCCAGCGCGAGGAGTAGTACGACGACCGCCGCCAGCGGATGGCGTCGTCGTGCGGAGAGCTTTTTCACGGATTACCCCGGTGTCAGGATCTTCTGCGTCGATGGTGGGCGGGTGCGAGTCCCGGTTACTTGATCATGTAGATCGTTGCGAACAGGCCGATCCATACGACATCGACGAAGTGCCAGTAGTAGGACACGACGATGGCGGCGGTGGCCTGATCGTGGGTGAACCTCTTGGCCGCGTACGTTCTGCCGAGGACCAGCAGGAAGGCGATGAGACCGCCTGTCACGTGCAGACCGTGGAAGCCGGTGGTCAGGTAGAACACCGAGCCGTACGGGTCGGACGAGAGGGAGAGCCCCGCGTCCTTGACCAGCTCGGTGTACTCCAGGACCTGGCCGCCGATGAAGATCGCACCCATCACGAACGTGATGATGAACCAGGTGCGGAGCTTCTTCACATCGCCCCGCTCGGCGGCGAAGACGCCGAGCTGGCAGGTGAGTGAGGAGAGCACCAGGATCGTGGTGTTCGTCGCCGAGAACGGGAAGTTCAGATGGCCGGCCATCTCCTTCCAGTAATCGGGTCCCATCACCGATCGCAGGGTGAAGTACATCGCGAAGAGGGCCGCGAAGAACATCAGCTCGGAACTCAACCAGATGATGGTTCCGACGCTGGTGAGGTTCGGCCGATTGACCGACGGGTGCGCGTGCCCGGTTTCTACTGTCGTTGCTGTCGCCACGACCGACATTATGTCGGTCGCTTATCCCGCCCTCACCCCGGGGGGTGCCGTTCGGTGTGTCCGTACCGTCTGCAGGGGTCGTGCCCTGCGCCGAACGGCCCATCGAATCGTCGTCATTACCGGTGCTGACGGCCGGTCGGGCGGAGTACGATCCGCGCATCGGTTCATGCCCCGAGAGCCCCGACGACGTCGATGTCACGGAGGAACAATGCAGGCGACCGCCACGGTCCTGGTCTACAGCGACGACGCCAACATCCGCGAGCAGGTGAGGCTGGCAGCCGGTCGCAGGCCTGCCGCGGACGTTCCACCGGTGGAGTTCCTGGAGTGCGCGACGCTCCCGGCCGTCCTGAAGGCGCTGGACGGCGGCGGCGTCGACGTCTGTGTGCTGGACGGCGAGACGGCTCCCATCGGCGGCATGGGCGTCTGCCGCCAGATCAAGGACGAGATCTTCCGCTGCCCGCCGGTGCTCCTGCTGATCGGCCGCCCGCAGGACGCGTGGCTGGCCACCTGGAGCCGTGCGGAGGCCGCTGTGACGCTCCCGGTGGACCCGGTGGAGTTCGCCGACGCGCTGGCGGCGCTGCTGCGCCACCGGCTCGCCGTGGAGGCCTGAGCGGCCCCTGTGCCCCGCTGAGGGACGTTCCGCGCAGCGGGCACCCCCGGCCCGGGTCAGACGTGGGGACGCAGTCGGGCGGCCTGGAGTGTCTGCGGGCTGTCCGGCGCCCCTTCGTTCAGGGCGCTGCCCTTCTGCCACTTCTCCCAGGAGAGGTTCCAGTCGCCGAACCCGTTGCCGAACGGGTCCATGTCCTCGCCGGCGCTGCCGACGACCTTGACGATGTCACCCTCGCGCACGGTGTCGAAGAACCATTCGGCGTTGCCGGTGCTCATGCCGGTGCAGCCGTGGCTGACGTTGGCGTTGCCCTGGGAGCCCGTGGACCAGGGGGCGGCGTGGACGTACTCGCCGCTCCAGGTCACCCGGGTGGCCCAGTAGACCGGCAGGTCGTACGACTCCGACGAGCCGGCCGCGATGCCGATGCTCTCGCCGCGCATGCGTACGAACTGCTCCTTGGCGAGCACCACCTTGACCCCGTTGCGGGTGGAGAAGCCGGGCTTGCCGGTGGTGACCGGAATGGTGTTGATCACTTCTCCGTTGCGGTACACCGTCATGGAGTGGTCCGAGGCGTCGGTGACGGCCTCGATCCGGTCGCCCGTGGCGAGCTTCAGGGGCTTGGCCTCGGCTCCGTAGAGGGCGTTGGTCACCTTGATGCCCGCCAGGTTGGAGCGCACCTCGATGGAGGCGTTCGCGGGCCAGTACTCCTTCGGGCGGAAGTGCAGCTTCTTGTCGTCGACCCAGTACCAGGAGCCGGTGACGGCCGGGGTGGAGCGGACCTTCAGGGCGCGCTCCACGGTGGCCCTGGCCGCCTTGTCGGTGATCGGAGCGCTGAGTTCCGCCGTGATGGGCTGTCCGACGCCGTAGGTGCCCGCCTGCGGGCCGAAGGAGACCTTCAGCAGCTTCTTGGGCGAGGAGGTGCCGAAGGAGAGCGTACGGA
Source organism: Streptomyces sp. SID14515 (assembly GCF_010548505.1). NCBI lineage: Bacteria > Bacillati > Actinomycetota > Actinomycetes > Kitasatosporales > Streptomycetaceae > Streptomyces > Streptomyces sp. SID14515. Next base: position 62,512 of record NZ_JAAGMH010000067.1, read on the forward strand.
CGCCTGGGGCGCCGTCGCTGTTCTCCGTGGCGACCCTGACGGTGTATCCGGTGCCGGCCGCGAGCGGCGCGGTGGAGCGCCAGCGCTTCCCGTCGGCGGAGAGCTCTCCCGCGAGGTGGCGGCCGCCGGTGTCCACGGCGCTGACGTCGGTGATGCGCCCGTCGTCACCCTTGACGGTGACTTCCAGGGGCTTGTCGGGGTCGGCCTTCTCCTTCTTGGAGGGGCCGTTGAAGGAGACCTGGTCGCCCGCGTCGTAAGGCTTCGTGGAGAGCGGGTGGCCGTCGGGCGAGCCACAGGCGGTCGCACCCGCGACGAGGGTCACGACCAGCAGGGTGCAGCTCACTACGGTGCGGATGCGCGGCGTGTGGTTCATGCGGTCCACGCTAAGAAGATTCATCCGTTCCAGCGCGTTCAGTGACTCCGAACGAGCGAAAGGCCCGCGTCGCTTTCGGCGATGCGGGCCTTTCCTGGTGTAGCGCGTGTCACCGGCTGAGCGGTGGCACGTAGTGCGGTGTCACTGGGTGCGGTTCTCGCCCCGGTAGTACTCGAAGACCCAGCCGAAGAGGCCGACCAGGAGCAGGGGGGCGGAGAAGTACAGGAGCCACCAGCCGAAGACGACGCCCATGAAGGCGAAGGCTCCGCCGACCGCCAGGGAGAGCGGCTGCCAGCTGTGCGGGGAGAAGAACCCCAGCTCGCCCGCTTCGTCGGCGACGTCGGCTTCCTTGTTGTCCTGGGCCATCGCGTCGACCCGGTTGGCCGTGAAGGCCAGGTAGAAGCCGATCATGATGGACAGCCCGAAGGCCAGGAAGAGCGCCGTGGTGCCGACCGGCTCCTTCGACCACAGGCCGTACACGGCGGCCATGGCGAGGATGAAGACGCTCAGCCAGATGAACATCTGTCCCTGGATCTTCACTTGCCTGCCTCCTTGCCGCCGGCGAGGGCCTTGTCCGACTCGGAGAGGTGGTCGAGCTGTTCGAGCGCCGTGATCTCCGGGTGGTGCAGGTCGAACGCCGGGGATTCGGAACGGATCCGCGGCAGGGTGAGGAAGTTGTGCCGCGGCGGCGGGCAGGAGGTCGCCCACTCCAGCGAACGGCCGTAACCCCACGGGTCGTCGACCTCGATCTTCTTGCCGTACTTGGCGGTCTTCCACACGTTGTAGAAGAACGGCAGCATCGACAGGCCGAGCAGGAACGAGGAGATCGTGGAGATCGTGTTCAGCGCGGTGAAGCCGTCGGCGTCGAGATAGTCCGCGTAACGACGCGGCATGCCCTCGGCACCGAGCCAGTGCTGCACCAGGAACGTGCCGTGGAAGCCCACGAACAGCGTCCAGAACGTGATCTTGCCGAGCCGCTCGTCCAGCATCTTGCCGGTGAACTTCGGCCACCAGAAGTGGAATCCGGAGAACATCGCGAAGACCACGGTGCCGAAGATGACGTAGTGGAAGTGCGCGACGACGAAGTACGAGTCCGAGACGTGGAAGTCCATCGGGGGCGAGGCGAGGATGACGCCGGTCAGACCACCGAAGGTGAAGGTGATCAGGAAGCCGACGGCCCAGAGCATCGGTGTCTCGAAGGACAACGACCCCTTCCACATCGTGCCGATCCAGTTGAAGAACTTCACGCCTGTCGGTACGGCGATGAGGAACGTCATGAACGAGAAGAACGGCAACAGCACACCGCCCGTGACGTACATGTGGTGCGCCCACACCGTCACGGAAAGGCCGGCGATGGCGATCGTCGCGGAGATCAGACCGATGTAGCCGAACATCGGCTTGCGGCTGAATACCGGGATGACCTCGGAAATGATTCCGAAGAATGGTAGGGCGATGATGTACACCTCTGGATGGCCGAAGAACCAGAAGAGGTGTTGCCAGAGCAATGCGCCGCCATTGGCCGCGTCGAAGACATGCGCGCCGAATTTTCGGTCGGCCTCCAGCGCGAAGAGCGCGGCGGCGAGGACCGGGAAGGCCAGCAGGACCAGGACACCGGTCAGCAGGACGTTCCAGGTGAAGATCGGCATGCGGAACATCGTCATGCCGGGTGCGCGCATGCAGATGATCGTGGTGATGAAGTTGACCGAACCGAGGATCGTGCCGAAGCCGGAGAAGGCCAGACCCATGATCCACATGTCGGCGCCGACGCCCGGCGAACGGACCGCGTCCGAGAGCGGGGAGTAGGCGAACCAGCCGAAGTCGGCCGCGCCCTGCGGGGTGAGGAAGCCCGCCACCGCGATGAGCGAGCCGAAGAGGTACAGCCAGTACGCGAACATGTTCAGCCGCGGGAACGCCACGTCGGGCGCGCCGATCTGCAGCGGCATGATCCAGTTCGCGAATCCGGCGAACAGCGGCGTCGCGAACATCAGCAGCATGATCGTGCCGTGCATCGTGAACGCCTGGTTGAACTGCTCGTTCGACATGATCTGCGTACCCGGACGGGCCAGCTCGGCGCGCATGAAGAGCGCCATCAGTCCGCCGATGCAGAAGAACACGAACGAGGTGACCAGGTAGAGCGTACCGATCGTCTTGTGGTCAGTGGTGGTCAACCACTTCACGACGATGTTTCCCGGCTGCTTGCGCCGCACGGGCAGCTCGTCCTCGTACGAGTCGTCTGCCGGAGCGGCACCCTGAGGTTCGTTGAGGATGCTCACAGTTGGTTCTTCTCCGCATTCCTGGCCGGGTCGGTCTGCGCGATGCCTGCCGGCACGTAGCCCGTCTGACCCTTCTCAGCCAGCTCCTTGAGGTGCTGCTGGTAACGCTCCGGGGAGACGACCTTGACGTTGAAGAGCATCCGGGAGTGGTCGGCGCCACAGAGCTCGGCGCACTTGCCCATGAAGGTGCCCTCCCGGTTGGGAGTGACCTCGAACGCGTTGGTGTGGCCCGGGATGACGTCCTGCTTCATGAGGAACGGCACCACCCAGAAGGAGTGGATGACGTCACGCGAAGTGAGGACGAAGCGGACCTTCTCACCCTTCGGCAGCCACAGGGTCGGACCCGGGTTGCCGTTCTGCGGGTTGCGGGTCCCGGGGATGCCCACGTCGTAGACGCCGCCGGCGCCCTCGGGGAAGTCCTTGCGGAACCGGTCGGGGATGGCGTCGAGTTCCTTGGGGAGCTCGGGGCCCGCCGCGGGCTGGCCGTCCACCTTCTCGATGTAGTTGAAGCCCCAGCTCCACTGGAAGCCGACCACGTTGATGGTGTGGGCGGGCTTTTCGGAGAGCTCGAGGAGCTTCGACTCATCACGCGCGGTGAAGTAGAAGAGCACCGAGACGATGATGAGGGGAACCACTGTGTACAACGCCTCGATGGGCATGTTGTACCTGGTCTGCGGAGGTACCTCCACCTTGGTCCGGCTACGCCGGTGGAAGAAGACGCTCCAGAGGATCAGTCCCCAGACAAGGACACCCGTGACGAGCGCTGCCGCCCACGAGCCTTGCCAGAGGGAGAGGATCCGAGGGGCCTCTTCCGTAACCGGAGTGGGCATTCCGAGGCGGGGGAAATCCTCCCAGTTGTATGAACAACCGGAGGCCGTCGCCAGGACCAGGCCCGCAGTCAGCACCTGCGGCAGCTTCCGCCGCATCGGGCGCCGCGACGAGCGGTCGGAGCCGTTGGGACTCACGTAGCGCCTTCCCGAGAGTCTCGCCCGCACGGTCGGCGCGCCCGTATGTCTCTGGTCGGTCGCCGGCCCTGACGCGGGCAGGGGTTTGGATGTTTATGCGGACCAAACCCTACTGGACGCTATTTGGGGTCGCGCGGGGAGGGTGCCCAACGCGCCGCCCGACACCCCCTGCGGATGGAATCCTGCCCTCCGGCCCTCATCTGACGGCCACTCGCCTGCCCGGAAGGGGCGGCCCCCGCCGAGGTGGGGCCGGGTGCGGGCTAGCGTGGCGGGGTGCCCTACTTCGATGCCGCCTCCGCCGCCCCCCTGCACCCCGTCGCACGCCAGGCGCTGCTTGCCGCGCTCGACGAGGGCTGGGCCGATCCCGCCCGGCTGTACCGGGAGGGGCGGCGGGCCCGGCTGCTGCTGGACGCGGCCCGCGAGGCCGCCGCGGAGGCCGTCGGATGCCGCCCGGACGAGCTGGTCTTCACCTCCTCCGGGACGACGGCGGTGCACGCGGGAATTGCCGGGGCTCTTTCGGGGCGTCGGCGTGTCGGCCGCCATCTGGCCCTCTCCGCGGTCGAACACTCGTCGGTACTCCATTCGGCGGCGGCCCACGAGGCGGCGGGCGGCTCGTTCACCGAGGTCCCGGTGGAGCGGTCCGGGGCGGTGGACCCGGCGGTGTTCGGCGGGGCGCTGCGGGCCGACACCGCGCTGGCCTGCCTCCAGTCGGCCAACCACGAGGTGGGCACCGAGCAGCCGGTGGCCGAGGTCGCCGCGCGCTGTGCGGAGGCCGGGGTGCCGCTGCTGGTGGACGCGGCCCAGTCGCTCGGCTGGGGGCCGGTCCCGGCGGGCTGGTCGCTGCTGACGGCGAGCGCGCACAAGTGGGGCGGTCCGGCCGGGGTCGGGCTGCTCGCGGTCCGCAAGGGGGTGCGCTTCGCACCCCAAGGCCCGGCCGGGGAGCGGGAGTCGGGGCGGGTGCCGGGGTTCGAGAACCTGCCGGCGATCGTGGCGGCGGCGGCCTCGCTGCGCGCGGTACGGGACGAGGCGGCGGCGGAGTCGGTGCGGCTGCGGGCCCTGGTGGACCGGATCCGGTCGGTGGTGGCCGAGCGCGTGCCCGATGTCGAGGTGGTGGGCGATCCGGAGCGGCGGCTGCCGCATCTGGTCACCTTCTCCTGTCTCTATGTCGACGGGGAGACCCTGCTGCATGAGCTGGACCGGAGGGAATTCTCCGTATCGTCCGGTTCGTCCTGCACGAGCAGCACGCTGACCCCGAGCCATGTGCTCAAGGCGATGGGGGTGCTCTCGGAGGGGAACGTCCGGGTCTCGCTGCCGCCGGGCACGGCCGGGGCGGACGTGGACCGCTTCCTGGAGGTCCTGCCGGAGGTGGTCGCGGAGGTACGGGAGCGGCTCGGGGCCCCGGTGACCGCGCCCCCCTCCCCCGGTCCCGCCGCGTCGCTGGTGGTCGACGCGCTGGGCCGCCGCTGCCCGATCCCGGTGATCGAACTCGCAAAGGTGATCGGAGAGGTAGCGGTGGGCGCCACGGTGACGGTGCTCGCCGACGACGAGGCGGCGCGCCTGGACATCCCGGCCTGGTGCGAGATGCGGGGCCAGGAGTACGTGGGCGAGGAGCCGGCGGACCGCGGCTCGGCCTATGTGGTCCGCCGGCTCGCCTGATCAGGCCAGGTGCTGGCGGACCTCGGCGGCGGCCTCATGGCCGTACGCCTTGGTGAAGCGGTCCATGAAGTGGGTGCGGCGCAGGGTGTACTCCTGGGTGCCGACCGTCTCGATGACCAGGGTGGCGAGCATGCAGCCGACCTGGGCGGCGCGCTCCAGGCCGACGCCCCAGGCGAGGCCGGAGAGGAAGCCGGCCCGGAAGGCGTCGCCGACGCCGGTGGGGTCGGCCTTGGTGTCCTCCTCGGGGCAGCCGACCTCGATGACCGGCTCGCCGACCCGCTCGATCCGGACACCGCGGGCGCCGAGGGTGGTGACACGGTGGCCGACCTTGGCGAGGATCTCCTCGTCGCTCCAGCCGGTCTTGGACTCGATGAGCCCCTTCTCGTACTCGTTGGAGAAGAGGTAGGTGGCGCCGTCGAGGAGGATGCGGATCTCGTCGCCGTCCATCCGCGCGATCTGCTGCGAGAAGTCGGCGGCGAACGGGATGTTCCGGGAGCGGCACTCCTCGGTGTGGCGGAGCATCGCCTCGGGGTCGTCGGCGCCGATGGAGACGAGGTCGAGGCCGCCGACGCGGTCGGCGACGCTCTTGAGCTCGATGAGGCGGGCCTCGCTCATCGCGCCCGTGTAGAAGGAGCCGATCTGGTTGTGGTCGGCGTCGGTGGTGCAGACGAAGCGGGCGGTGTGCAGTACCTCGGAGATACGGACCGAACCGGTCTCGACGCCGTGCCGGTCGAGCCATGCGCGGTACTCGTCGAAGTCGGATCCGGCGGCGCCGACCAGGATCGGGCGGGTGCCGAGCAGGCCCATCCCGAAGCAGATGTTGGCGGCGACACCGCCCCGGCGCACATCGAGGTTGTCGACCAGGAAGGACAGGGAGACCGTGTGCAGCTGATCCGCGACCAGCTGGTCGGCGAAGCGGCCGGGGAAGGTCATGAGGTGGTCGGTGGCGATCGAGCCGGTGACTGCAATACGCACGGGGAGGCTACTCCTGCGGAAGGCGAAGGGCCGTGAGTGCGCCCTCCGGGACGACGTGACAGTTCACGCTACCGGGTGAGCCGACGGCCGGGAAAAGGGAAAACTACCCGATAGTAGGGCTTTCTACCTGAGCTCGACCGTGGTTACGGTGCGGATATGTCGAAGCACACCGCATTGCCCGAGTCGGATTTGAGCCTGGCCGCACTGCGCGGAGACTGCGCGCGGATGGCTCCGCACTGGACGGCGCCCGTGAAGAGCGCACCCGTTCCGGTGAAGCCGTCCCTGATCAACGGGGTGACGGTGCCGCCCTCGTCGGCGCGGCTGATCGACGCGATGTCCGAGTACGGCGACTGAGGGCGGACCCGGCCGGGCCGGACCGCACCATGTTTCGGCCCTTTCGTCGCGGGTTCCGGCGGAATCCGTACGGCACCCGCGTCCGGGCCGCGCCCGGCCGTGGGAACCGCACGCTCCTCTGCTCCGTCCCACCGGTGTCCCCGTCCGGGGGCACGCGGTAGGCACCGCGACGGCAACGCAGTCGAAGGAGCGATCCGGTGAGCACCGAGCGACCCGACAACGACGTGACCGGCCCCCGGCGGCGGCGTCCGCCGCTCGCGGTGGCCTCGGTGGCCGCGGCCGTGCTGCTGGCCGGGGGCGGCGGGGCGTACTGGGCCTCGACCGCTTCGGGCGACGGCGGCAGGGCGGACAGCGGTGCGGCGGCCAAGGGCGAGGCCCCGCCGCTGGCCCTGGACGCCGCCGCGGACGGCCCGGACCGGGCCGCCTCGTCCTCCGACACCCCTCCCCCGGGCATCGCCCCCGGCGAACCGGATCCGGGCGGCCCGCCCGTGACCTACCGGGCCGCGGGCGACCTCCCGGACGGCCCGGACGAGGCGGCGGTCCACCACGCGAAGGGCACGGTGGCGTCGGCCGATGTCGCCCGGCTGGCGAAGGCGCTGGGCATTCCGGGCTCGCCGCGCACCGAGGGCACGTCCTGGGTGGTCGGCGACGAGGACGGCCCCGGCGCGCTCCTGAAGGTGACGAAGCAGGCGCCGGGCACCTGGACGTTCGCCCGCACCACCCCCACCGAGCCGTGCGAGCCGGGGAAGATGTGCGCGAACGGGCCCGCGGAGCCGGGCGGCGACCCGGTGAGCGAGAAGGCGGCGAAGGCGGCCGCGGTCCCGGTGCTCAAGGCGGCCGGGCAGGACGACGCGGCGCTGAACGCGGGCCAGCTGATGGGCGACATCCGGGTGGTGAACGCCGATCCGAAGATCGACGGGCTCCCGACGTACGGCTGGTCGACCGGTGTCCAGGTGGGCCCGGACGGCAAGGTGACCGGCGGCAGCGGGCATCTGAAGGCGCTGGAGAAGGGCGCCACCTACCCGACGGTCGGCGCGGACGAGGCGCTGAAGCAGCTGAACGCGGCGAACAAGGGCAAGGGCGACGCCTCCGGTGACATCGGCGGCTGCGCCACACCCGTCCCGCTGGAGGGTGAGCAGAAGTCCCCGTCGGATCCGCAGTGCGTGCCGTCGAACGGCAAGCGGGCCCCGGTGACGCAGACGGTCGAGGACGCGGTGTTCGGCCTCGCGCTGAACTATGTGGACGGCCGGCAGACGCTGGTGCCGTCCTGGCTGTTCACGGTCCGGCAGGCGCCGGGCGGTCCGGAGCACACGGTCACCCAGGTCGCCGTGGACCCGAAGTTCATCGAGAAGCCGGAGACCCCGACGCCCTCCGGGGACCGGAAGGTGACCTCGTACGGCGCGGACGGACGGACCCTTGAGGTGACCTTCTGGGGCGGCGTGTGCAGTACGTACACGGCGAGCGCCCAGGAGAGCGCCGGCCAGGTCCGGATCTCCGTCACGGAGAAGCCGCAGGAGGGCAAGAAGGCCTGCATCATGATCGCCAAGGAGCTGACCCGGACGGTGACCCTGGAGAAGCCGCTGGGCGATCGTACGGTGATCGACGCGGCGTCGGGCGGTGCGGTGCCGCGCGGCTGACGCGGACGACGGCTTGAGGCGGACGTACACACGGCGGCGGCCCCGGGAATGATTCCCGGGGCCGCCGCCGTGTGTTCCCGCCTTCGGCGCTCAGCTGAAGGAGTCGCCGCAGGCGCAGGAGCCGGTGGCGTTGGGGTTGTCGATCGTGAAGCCCTGCTTCTCGATGGTGTCGACGAAGTCGATGGAGGCGCCGCCCAGGTACGGGGCGCTCATCCGGTCGGTGACGACCTTGACGCCGTCGAAGTCCTTCACGACGTCACCGTCGAGCGAACGCTCGTCGAAGAAGAGCTGGTAGCGCAGGCCCGAGCAACCGCCGGGCTGAACGGCGACGCGCAGCGCCAGGTCCTCGCGGCCTTCCTGCTCCAGCAGGCCCTTGACCTTGGCGGCGGCGGCGTCGGACAGGAGGATGCCGTCGCTCACGGTGGTGGTCTCGTCCGATACGGACATCTGCTTCTCTCCCGGGTTGTACGGACTGCTTGCCGACGGTTCAACCGCCTGCGCCGCGGATTCATTCCGGGCCAAGCGCTTGTCTGTTCCTTTTCATGCTCGCACACCCGGTCGCCCGGGGGATGCGTCACATCGACGCTATCGGCATCGTCAAAGTGACACGAAGCGGCTATGATAGATAGCGTCAAATAGACGAAAAGGCGCGTTCGCAGAAGCGCAGAGCAGAACGCAGAGAAGAAAGGGTGCGTGACGTGACCACGGCCCAGCCCCTGGACGTACAGCCGACACCCCTCGCGCTGCTGCTGCTCGGCCGCGAGGCCGACCCGAGGAGCGAGCGCGGCGTCGAATGCCCCGGCGACCTCCCCTCGCCGTCCGACCCGGACCTGGTGGAGCGCGCCCGCGCCGCCAAGGAGAAGCTCGGGGACAAAGTGTTCGTCCTCGGCCACCACTACCAGCGCGACGAGGTCATCCAGTTCGCGGACGTCACCGGCGACTCGTTCAAGCTGGCCCGCGACGCGGCCGCGCGCCCGGAGGCGGAGTACATCGTCTTCTGCGGTGTGCACTTCATGGCCGAGTCCGCCGACATCCTGACCACGGACGACCAGGCGGTCGTGCTGCCCGACCTGGCGGCCGGCTGCTCGATGGCCGACATGGCCACCGCCGAGCAGGTCGCCGAATGCTGGGACGTGCTGACGGAGGCCGGGGTCGCCGATCAGGTGGTGCCCGTCTCGTACATGAACTCCTCCGCCGACATCAAGGCCTTCACCGGCAAGCACGGCGGCACGATCTGTACGTCCTCGAACGCGAAACGGGCCCTGGAGTGGGCCTTCGAGCAGGGCGAGAAGATCCTCTTCCTCCCCGACCAGCACCTGGGCCGCAACACGGCCGTACGGGACATGGGGCTGAGCCTGGAGGACTGCGTCCTCTACAACCCGCACAAGCCGAACGGCGGCCTCACCGCCGAGCAGCTGCGCGACGCGAAGATGATCCTGTGGCGCGGGCACTGCTCGGTCCACGGCCGCTTCTCGGTCGAGTCGGTCGAGGACGTCCGCGCGCGGATGCCCGGGGTCAACGTGCTGGTGCACCCGGAGTGCAAGCACGAGGTCGTCGCCGCCGCGGACTACGTGGGCTCGACGGAGTACATCATCAAGGCCCTGGAGGCGGCCCCGCGCGGCTCGAAGTGGGCCATCGGCACGGAGCTGAACCTGGTCCGCCGCCTGGCGAACCGTTTCGCCGCGGAGGACAAGGAGATCGTCTTCCTCGACAAGACGGTCTGCTTCTGCTCGACGATGAACCGCATCGACCTGCCGCACCTGGTCTGGACCCTGGAGTCGCTGGCCGAGGGCAAGCTGGTCAACCGGATCGAGGTCGACCCGGAGACGGAGAAGTACGCCAAGCTCGCCCTGGAGCGGATGCTGGCGCTGCCGTAACGGACGCCGATCCCCCGCCGGGAGCCGCGGGGAGCGCCTGGAGCCCCGGTATGCCGCAGGTCGGCGTGCCGGGGCCTTCGCGTGCCGGGGCTTTCCGTGTGCCGGGGCTTTCGTGTGCCGGAGCTTTCGCGTGCCGGTGGGCGGGTTCCGGTCCGGCCGGTTCTTCCATACGGCAGCCGATGACACCACCCCGTAACTACGCTGCTACTCACCGCAGCGAATCTTCGCGCGGGCGGAACCGATGAGGCTGACCGGATGGGCCGGCGAGAACGGTGGGGCGGGCATGAACGACGAGGACCGTGGGGCGGGCGTGGACGACGAGGCGCGTGGGGCCGGTTCGGGCGATGAGGCACCTGCGGAGGAGGCCGACGCGTCGGCGCGTGCCGAGCAAGAGGTACGCGACCTGCGCGACGCCGCCGAGCGGGACCCCGCCACCGGTCTGCCCGCCCTGGCCCGGGCCCTGCACCGGCTGTCGAACCGGCGCTCCGCCACCGGCGACCGCACCGGCGCGCTGGCCCCGGCGAAGGAGGCCGCGCGGATCTACGCCGAGCTCGGCATGCGGCGCCCCGGGGGCTTCCAGGCCGAACTGGCCCTGACCATGGGCGCGCTGGGCGACCGCGTGGCCGAGACCGGGGACCTGGCGGCCGCCGTGCCGTTCGCGCAGCAGTCCGTGCGGCTCCAGCGCGAGCTGGTCGAGGAGAACCAGCCGGGCGCGTCCGTCCCGGCGCTCGCGGAGTACCTCCTGAACTACGCCACGCGGCTGGCGAGTGCCGGGGAGACCGTGGCGGCCGTGCCGCAGGCGGAGGAGGCGGTCGGGCTCCTCCGGGGGCTCGCCGAGGAGGATCCGGACGCCTTCCTTCCACGGCTCGCCGCGGCCCTCCACGCCCTCGGCCACCACCGGGCGGCCGTGAGCGACACCTCCGGGGCGGTCGAAGCGGCCCACGAGGCGCGCGGCCGCTTCCGCCTGCTCGCCGCCCGGCGGCCCGAGTTCCGTCCGGAGCTGGCCGCGGCCATGGACGGCTTCGCCGGTCACCTCAACCAGGAGGGCGACACAGGGGCGGGTCTCCGGGTGGCGCGGGAAGGCGTGGCCCTCCACCGCGAGCTGGTCGCGGAGCGACCCGAGGCCTTCCGCCCGGGCCTCGCCGCCGCGCTGCGCACCCTCGCCCGGAGCCTGGCCGGCGCCGAGGGGCCGAAGGAGGCCTCGGCCCCGGCGCGGGAGGCCGTCGAACTCCTGCGGGAACAGGGCGACGCCGTCCTGGGCGAGCTGGCCGACTCCCTCCAGATGCTCGGCACGTACGTGGAGCGGAGCGGGGACGCCGAGGGGGCGGTGGCGGCGTTCCGGGAGGCGCTGGCCCTGCACCGGTCGGCGGCGCTGGAGTTCCCCGGCGGCCCCGACGCCTCGCTGGTCTCCGCGCTCGACGACCTGGCCCGGGCGCTCGCCCGTACCGGCGAACACGCGGCGGCGGTCGAGGAGTTCGACGAGACCGTCAAGGAGTTCACCGGGGCCGCACCGGCGACCGCCCGGCGGCTCGGCGTCGAGCGGAGCGCCTTCCTGCTGCGCTGCCCCGCCCCCTGGCCCACGACCGGGGTCACCGAGTTGGTGACCTGGCTCGACGAGGACGCGGAGTCGACCGGCGGCGCGGACGCCGTGACCGTACGGGCCCGGCAGGCGCTGCGCGCGTACGGTGACAGCGCGGCGGTGCGCACGGCGTGGGAGGAGGAGACCTTCACGCCCGTGCCGGACTGGCTCGCCCTGTCGGCGAAGACCCTGGACCTCGTCAGCGCCTGGATGTTCGCGCCGAACTGGCCCCGGTCGCGCGACTTCTGGTCCCGCAACGCCGATGTCCTCGGCAGCGAGGAGGCTGCGACGGCCCTGGACGAGCTGGCGGTCCTGCACCCGCGCGGTGCGCAGCAGCACGCCCTGCTCCGCGACGCGGTCCTCGTCCACGGGGTGACCGCCGCCTACGATCCGCTGATCCTGCAGGAGCAGTTGGCCCAGTGGCTGGAGTGCGCGGACTGGAAGGAGTCGCGGGCCTATCTGGAGGAGCACCCGCGCCTCCTGACCGTGCGGCCGCCCGACGCCACGCCGCTGGCCCATGTCGCGATGCTCGACATCGGCCGCACCGAGGGCCTGGACGCCGCGTACCGCCTCGTCGAGGACCGCGAGGCCCTGCAGGCGTACGTGGACCGGGCGTTGGCGGCCGGGGACGGCGTCGCGCTGATGCACGGCGGGGGCATCGAGGGGCAGGTCTTCGGCGACCGGCTCTCCTCGCTCACCCACGCCCAGGTGGCGCTGGTGCTCGCGGGGGCCACCGAGGGCTTCGAGCCGGACGACCTCGCCGCGCTCCTGCACAAGGCCCCGGAGGAGACCCGGGCCCGGCTGGTGCGGGAGACGGTCGCCCTGAGCGTCCGGCTCCCCGAGCAGCACGGGACGACCTGGCACCGGATCATCCGGGCGCTGGGCGGGGACGCCTGAGACCCTGCCTTACGCCTGAGACCCTGCCGTACGCCGAAGGGGCCCGCCCCACGCGGATGCGTGGAGCAGGCCCCTCTTCTCTGTCCGGCTGTCGGGTCAGGCCTGCGCGGGTTCGGCCTCGCGGGCCTCCTCCGGCTCCGGCTGGTCCGCCGCGCCCGCCTTGGCCGCGCGCTTGGCGGCCTTCTTCTTGGCGCGGCGCTCCTTGCGGAGCTCGACCATCGCGTACAGCGTCGGCACGAGCAGCAGGGTCAGCAGCGTGGAGCTGATCAGACCGCCGATAACCACGATGCCCAGCGGCTGCGAGATGAAGCCGCCCTCGCCGGTGACGCCGAGCGCCATCGGGAGCAGGGCGAAGATGGTCGCGAGCGCCGTCATCAGGATCGGGCGGAAGCGGTGGCGGCCGCCCTCGATGACGGCTTCCATGATGCCGAGGCCCTGGGCGCGGTACTGGTTGATCAGGTCGATCAGCACGATCGCGTTGGTGACCACGATGCCGATGAGCATCAGCATGCCGATCATCGCGGGGATGCCCAGCGGGGTGCCCGTGACGAGCAGGAGGGCCAGGGCGCCGGTCGCCGCGAACGGCACGGAGACCAACAGGATCAGCGGCTGGATCAGCGACCGGAAGGTGGCCACCAGCAGCATGAAGACGATCGCGATGGCCGCCAGCATGGCGAGGCCGAGCTGGCCGAAGGCCTCGTTCTGGTCCTCGGTGACGCCGCCGATGGTGGCGGTGGCGCCCTCGGGGAGGTCCAGCGCGTCGATCTTCTTCGCGAGCTCGGTGCTGACCGCGCCGGTGTTGTCGCTGACAGGCTTGGCGGTGATCGTCGCCGAGCGCTGTCCGTCGATCCGGGTCATCGAGACCGGGCCGGGGACGACCTTCACATCGGCGATGTCACCGAGCTTGACCGGACCGAGCGGCAGGGCCTTCAGCTCGGCCATGGTGGCGGCCGGCTTGGAGGAGCGGATGACGATGTCGCGCTCGGTGTCGTCCAGCGTCGCGGTGCCGGCGGGCGTACCGCGTACGGCTCCGGCGACGATCCCGCCGAGGGTGGCGGAGTCGAATCCGGCGGCGGCCGCCTTGTCGTTGGCGGTGGCGGAGATGCGCGGGACGCTCTGCGCCAGGTCGCTCTGGACGTCGGTGACGTCCTTGATGGTGGCGACCTCGGTGCGGACGGCCTCGGCCGCCTTCTTCAGGACGTCGCCGTCGGCGGCTTTGACCACGACGCTCAGGTCCTGGGAGCCGAAGCCGTCGCCCGCGGCGATGGTGGTGTCGCCGATGCCGTCGAGCTTGCCGAGGGCCTCGTCGATACGGTCCTGGGCGTCCTCGTAGTCCGCGGCGTCCTTCAGGGTGACCTGGTAGGAGGCCTGGTTGGCGCCGGTGCCGCCGCCGAAGGCGGCCATGAAGCCGGAGGAGCCGACGGTGACCTGGTAGTCCTTGACGCCCTTGTCCTCCTGGAGGACCTTCTCGACCTTGCGGGCCGCCTCGTCGGCGGCCTCCAGGCTGGTGCCGGGGGTGAGTTCCTGCTTGACGCTCAGGACCTCCTGCTCGCCGGCGTCGAAGAAGTTCGTCTTCAGCAGCGGGACCATCCCGAAGGTGCCGAAGAGCACGGCGACGGCGATGACGAGGCTGGTGATACGGCGGCGGGTCGCGAAGCGCAGGACCGGGACGTAGATCCGCTGGAGCCTGCTGGCCGCTTCCTTCTCCTCGGCGAGGCGGCGGGCTTCCGCCGCGTCCTCGGGGGTGCCCTTGGGCGCGCGCAGGAACCAGTACGACAGGACCGGCACGACGGTGAGCGAGACCACCAGGGAGGCCAGCAGGGCCGCGGTGATGGTCAGCGAGAACGAGCCGAAGAGCTGGCCGACCATGCCGCCGACCAGACCGATGGGCAGGAAGACCGCGACGGTGGTGAGGGTGGCGGAGGTGACCGCTCCGGCGACCTCCTTGACCGCGGTGATGATCGCCGCGTGGCGGTCCTCGCCGTAGCCGAGGTGACGCTTGATGTTCTCCAGGACCACGATCGAGTCGTCGACGACCCGGCCGATGGCGATGGTGAGCGCGCCGAGGGTGAGCATGTTGAGCGACAGGTCGCGGGTCCAGAGCACGATCAGCGCGAGGACGATGGAGAGCGGGATGGAGACCGCGGTGACCAGCGTCGAGCGGATCGAGGCGAGGAAGACCAGGATCACGACGACCGCGAAGGCCAGGCCGAGCGCGCCCTCCGTGGTCAGCCCCGAGATCGACTTGGAGACGGCGGGGCCCTGGTCGGAGACGACCGTCAGCTCGGCGCCGGCGCCGAGGTCCTTGCGGAGGTCGGGGAGCTTGTCCTTGACGGCGTCCGAGATGGCGACGGCGCTGCCGTCCTTGTCCATCGTCGCCATCACGGCGAGGCTCGGCTTGCCGTTGGTGCGGGTGATGGAGACCGCCGTGGACGGCTCCTGCTTCACCTCGGCGACGTCACCGACGCGCACCGGCTTGCCGGACTCGCCCGGGCCTGCCGCCGGGTCCTTGGCGACGACCTGGAGGTCCTCGATCTGCTTCAGCGAGGTGAAGGCGCCGCCGACCTGGATGGTGCGGCTCTTGCCGGACTCGGAGAAGGAGCCGGCCGGCAGGGTGGCGCCGCCCGCCTGGAGGGCCTGGGAGAGCGTGCCCGCGTTCAGACCGGCCGCGGCGAGCTTCCGGTCGTCGGGGACGACGGAGACCTGGAGGTCCCACACCCCGTCCACCGTGACCTGGCCGACGCCGTCGATGTCCTGGAGGGCCGGGACGACCGTGCGGTCGAGCTGGTCGGCCAGGAGCTGCTGGTCCTTGTCGGAGGTGACGGCGAGGACCACGGTCGGGATGTCGTCCGTGGAACCGGCGACCACCTGCGGGTCGACGCCGTCGGGCAGCTGGGCGCGGGCCCGGTTCACCGCCTGCTGGATGTCCGCGACGAGCTGCTTGGTGCCCTCGTCGCCGAAGTCGAAGGTCGCCATGATGAGGGCGTTGCCCTCGCTGGCGGTGGAGGTGATGCCCTCGACGCCGTCGACGGCCTTGAGGGAGTTCTCCAGGGGCTCGACGACCTGCTTCTCGACCACATCGGGAGACGCACCCTGGTAGGGCGCCAGCACCGAGACCATCGGCAGTTCGATGGTCGGCAGCAGCTGCTGCTTGAGCTGCGGGATCGCTATCGCGCCGAAGACCAGCGCGACAATCGAGATCAGCCCGATCAGGGCCCTTTGCGCGAGGCTGAATCTGGACAGCCAGGACATGGGTGGGTCTCTCTTCTGTGGCGTACGCGGCAGAGGGGCGGGGAGGGAAAAAGCGGGACACCTCCAGCCCAGTCCTACGATCTCCGCTGCGCGCCGCCGAAACGTCGCCCCCCGGGCTGCTTTCTTATGCCGCGCATACCGCAGGTGGAGTACGCCGAAGTACGCCGTACCGCCGCCCGGTCAGTCCGCGCGAGGACGCACCAGGCCCGATTCGTAGGCGATTACCACCAATTGGGCCCGGTCCCGGGCTCCCAGCTTCGCCATCGCCCGGTTCACATGGGTCTTGACGGTGAGCGGGCTGACCGCGAGCCGCTCGGCGATCCGGTCGTTGGAGTGGCCGCCCGCGACCTGCACCAGCACCTCGCGTTCGCGGCCGGTGAGCGCCGCCAGCCGCTCCGCGTACTCCGCGCTGTCCGGCCCCTCCCCCGCGTTGCCGCCCTGGGCCAGGAACGTGGCGATGAGCCCCTTGGTCGCCGCCGGGGAGAGCAGCGCCTCGCCGGCGGCGGCGATCCGGATGGCGTTGAGGAGTTCGTCCGGCTCCGCGCCCTTGCCGAGGAAGCCGGAGGCTCCGGCGCGCAGCGACTGGACCACGTACTCGTCGACCTCGAAGGTGGTGA
The DNA here is from genome assembly GCF_010548505.1 of Streptomyces sp. SID14515. Taxonomy (NCBI): domain Bacteria; kingdom Bacillati; phylum Actinomycetota; class Actinomycetes; order Kitasatosporales; family Streptomycetaceae; genus Streptomyces; species Streptomyces sp. SID14515. The sequence continues at coordinate 78,967 of NZ_JAAGMH010000067.1, forward strand.
GCATGACCACCCGCACCGCGGACAGCTCCGGGTCGGCGCTGATCATGCGGGTCGCGGCGAGCCCGTCGGTGCCCGGCATCCGGATGTCCATGAGCACCACGTCGGCGCCCGTGGCCCGGGCCAGCTCCACCGCCTGGGCCCCGTCGGCGGCCTCGCCGACCACCTCCATGTCCGGCTCGGAGTCCACCAGCACCCGGAACGCGCTGCGCAGCAGCGCCTGGTCGTCGGCGAGCAGCACCTTGATCGGCGCCTCCCCGGCTTCGGGCGTTGGCTGGGTCATCGGCGGATCCCCGTCCCGCCCGCTGTGCCCGGCCGCTCCGGTTCACCCGTGCGGGCCTCGACCGGAAGGATCGCATGGACCCGGAACCCGCCGCCGTAGCGAGGCCCCGCGGTGAGGGCGCCGCCGAGCGCGGTGACGCGTTCGCGCATGCCGACCAGGCCGTGGCCGCCGCTGTCCAGGCCGTCGTCGGCCGTGCCGCCGGCCACTCCGGAGCCGGCCGGCCGGGCGGCGCTCCCCCGGCCGTTGTCGAGCACGGTGACCTCGGCGGTGGCGCCCACCCGTACGACGCTCACCTCGGCCTTGACCCCGGCGCCCGCGTGCTTGCGGACGTTGGTCAGGGCCTCCTGGATGACCCGGTAGGCGGCCAGGTCGACGGCGGCGGGCAGCGGGTCCCGGTAGGCGCAGGCCACCTCGACGGGGAGCCCGGCGTTGCGGAAGGTGGTGACCAGCTCGCCGAGGACGGCGAGCCCGGGGGCCGGTTCGGTGGGCGCCTCGGGGTCGCCCTGCTGGCGCAGGAGGCCGACGGTGACGCGGAGCTCGTTGAGTGCGGAGCGGCTGGCGTCGCGGACATGGGCGAGCGCTTCCTTGGCCTGGTCCGGGCGCTTGTCCATGACGTGGGCGGCGACCCCGGCCTGGACGTTGACCAGGGCGATGTGGTGGGCGACGACGTCGTGGAGGTCCCGGGCGATGCGCAGCCGCTCCTCGGCGACCCGGCGGCGGGCCTCCTCCTCACGGGTGCGCTCGGCCCGCTCGGCGCGTTCCCGGATGGCGTCGACGAACGCGCGCCTGCTGCGTACGGCGTCCCCGGCGGCCCCGGCCAGTCCGGTCCAGGCGAAGACGCCGAAGTTCTCCTGGCTGTACCAGGGGGTCGAGCCGAAGACCATCGCGGCCGCGGTGAGCCCGCCCATGGTCAGCAGTCCGACCCGCCAGGTGGTGGGGCGGTCGGTGCGCGAGGCGACGGTGTAGAGCGCGATGACCGTGCTCATCACGACCGGGGCGGGCGGGTCCATCAGGACGTACTCGGTGGCCGAGAGGAGCCCGGTGGCGGCGAGCACCGCCATCGGGCGCCGTCGCCGCAGGACCAGGGCGAGGGCGGCGAGCACCATCAGGAGGACGCTGAGGGGTTCGGGGGTGCGGGTGCCGAAGGTCGGCCCGTGTCCGGTGCCCGGGTCGGCGAAGGAGCCGCAGATCATCGCGACGAGGGCGCCGAGGGCCAGGGCCGCGTCGAACGCGAGCGGATGGTCCCGGAGCCAGCGGCGGGCGCGCACGAAGCCGGACGAGAGGGTGGTCACGTTCAGCTACGGTACGCGGCCGCTCCACGGGCCCGCCGGGGCCGGCCCGTGGAATCAGTTGGGGATGAGGCCGTCGTCGCTGAGCATGGCGCGTACGTCTTCGAGGGTGGCGTCGGGAGCCGGCAGGATCAGCTCGGACGGCTCCAGGGAGTCGTCCGGCAGCGGAGTGCCGAGCTCGCGCACCTTGTCCAGGAGCGCGTGGAGAGTCGTGCGAAAGCCGGGGCCGTCGCCGCTCTCCATCTCCTTGAGCAGGACGTCGTCGAGCTCGTTCAGTTCGACGAAGTGACTGTCGGCCAGCTTGACCTGGCCCTCCCCCATGATCCGTACGATCATGACGCTGCCCTCACTGCTTGTCGAACTTGTGCGGGGACGACTGCTGCGACTGCTGCGCGCTGTCCTGCGTGCCGCCCTCGATGGCCTGCTGCGAGGAAGAGGAGCCGCCGGCCAGCTCGGCCTTCATGCGCTGCAGCTCCAGCTCCACGTCCGTGCCGCCGGAGATCCGGTCCAGCTCGGCGGCGATGTCGTCCTTCGCCGTGCCGGTCGGGTCGTCCAGGGCGCCGGAGGCGAGCAGCTCGTCGATGGCGCCGGCCCGCGCCTGGAGCTGCTGCGTCTTGTCCTCGGCCCGCTGGATCGCGAGGCCGACGTCGCCCATCTCCTCGGAGATGCCGGAGAAGGCCTCGCCGATCCGGGTCTGGGCCTGCGCCGCCGTGTAGGTGGCCTTGATGGTCTCCTTCTTCGTGCGGAAGGCGTCGACCTTGGCCTGCAGCCGCTGGGCCGCGAGGGTGAGCTTCTCCTCCTCGCCCTGCAGCGTGGTGTGCTGCGTCTCCAGGTCGGTGACCTGCTGCTGGAGGGCGGCGCGCCGTGAGAGCGCTTCGCGTGCCAGGTCCTCGCGGCCCAGCGCCAGCGCCTTGCGGCCCTGGTCCTCCAGCTTGGACGACTGGCCCTGCAGCTGGTTCAGCTGCAGCTCCAGGCGCTTGCGGGACGTCGCCACGTCGGCGACGCCGCGGCGCACCTTCTGAAGCAGCTCCAGCTGCTTCTGGTACGAGTAATCGAGGGTCTCGCGCGGATCCTCGGCCCGGTCAAGGGCCTTGTTTGCCTTCGCGCGGAAGATCATCCCCATACGCTTCATGACACCGCTCATGGGCTTCGCGCGCCCCCTTCTGACGGACTGAGCTCCAGCACTCCCGATAGAACCCACAGTACGGGCCCTGCCTCTATTACCGCACTGTTCGGACGCCGATGTGCTCCTCCCCAAGGACGACTGCACCCGCCGAACGCTCCCGCCCAGGGTGTAGGTGAGGCCCCGGGACCTCTCCATGACGAACTCCGGAACGGGCGGTTAACGCCCGTATCCACCCGTCTCCACCCGTCGCCACCTGCCGGAACACTTCCGGGGACGCCGTCCGTTGCCGGATCGTTCCCGCCCGGGTCCGCGGGCCCGCGCGGGGACCCCGTACCCTTGGGTTTTGTGTTCCGTAGCCGTGCCAAGACAGAGAAGGCCCCCACCGACAAGGTGACGGCGGACCTCTCCCAGCAGCCCCGCGACCCGCAGGCTCCCAAGGGTCGCCCCACCCCCAAGCGCAGCGAGGCCCAGACGCAGCGCCGACGCGCCGCGTCCAGCGCGCCGACCGACCGCAAGGCGGCCATGAAGCGCCAGCGCGAAGCGCGCCGCGCCGACCTGGCCCGGCAGCGTGAGGCGCTCGCGTCGGGCGACGAGCGCTATCTCCCGGTCCGCGACAAGGGCCCGGTCAGGCGCTTCGTCCGCGATTACGTGGACTCGCGCTTCTGCATCGCCGAGTGGTTCCTGCCGCTCGCCGTGATCATCCTGATCCTCAGCGTGATCCAGGTGCAGAACATCCAGAGCATCTCGCTCCTGCTCTGGCTCGGCGTGATCATCCTGATCGTGATCGACTCGATCGGTCTGTCGATGCGCCTGAAGAAGCAGCTGCGCGAGCGCTTCCCGGACACGCCGAAGCGCGGAGCCGTGGCGTACGGCCTGATGCGCACGCTCCAGATGCGCCGACTGCGGCTTCCGAAGCCGCAGGTCAAGCGCGGAGAGCGGCCCTGAGCACGGAGACCTCCGGCGCGACCGGGGTCTCCTCGGCGTGCCCGGCAGGTTCCGTCGGCGTACGCGACCGGGTCCGCCGGGAGCTCGTCGCACGGCAGCTGGACGAGCAGATAGCCGCCCGCTTCCCGGTGGGGCAGCGGCTGCGCGTCCTGGACGTCGGCATGGGCCGGGGCACCCAGGCGCTGCGCCTCGCGCGGGCCGGTCACTCGGTGACCGGCCTGGAGTCGGACGCGGAGCTGCTGACGGCGGCCCGCGCGTCGCTGGCGACCGAGCCGGAGGGCATCCGGGAGCGGGTCAGGCTGATCGAGGGCGACGGCCGGGACACCGGTGTGCACTTCCTGCCCGGCAGTTTCGACGTGGTGCTCTGCCACGGCGTCCTGATGTACGTCGAGGAGCCGGACCCGATGCTGGCCGGGCTCGCCCGGATGCTGGCCCCGGGCGGCCTGCTGTCCCTGCTCGTACGGAACGCGGACGCGCTCGCGATGCGCCCGGGGCTCGCCGGTGACTTCGGCGCAGCCCTGGCCGCCTTCGACACCGCCACCTGCACCGACCACCTCGGCGTCACGGTGCGCGCGGACCGGCTCGACGCGCTGCGGGCCACGCTCGCGGGGATCGCCGCGCCGCTGCACGCCTGGTACGGGGTGCGGGTCTTCACCGACGGCGTGGAGAACGACGCGGAGCCGCCGGCCGAGGAGCTGGAGCGGGTCCTGACCCTGGAGGACCGGGCCGGGCGGACCGACCCGTACCGGGGTGTGGCGGCGCTGCTGCATCTGTGCGGGGTGCGCGGCTAGCAACGCCACGGCCGCCCCCGCCGCTCGTACATCCTCGCGACCCCGGTGCTCCCGCCACTGGCGGGGTATCTCACCCGGATCGGGCCGCCCCGGGCCTGGGTGGTGCACCCGATGCCGATCCCCAAGGCCGGTGACCGGTCCGTCGGGGTCGACCAGGGTTTCGATCCGCGCCTCGGAGCCTTTCGCGGACAGCGGGCCTTCGGCGTCTGGTACGGATCGAGGACGCTCAACTCACCCGTCGACCGGCGGCTGTTCCTGTCCGGTTCCTGGGTTCAGGACCCGGTGCGACGGCGGCAGGCCGAGATTCCGGAAGGCACGCGGGAGGAGACGCTGGAGCAGTGCGCGGCGACCGCGGCCGGCCGTCCGCCGCGTCCCGCGCGGAGGGCGGCCACCGGCGGGCCCGGAGCCCGCGCGCGCCTTCCCTTCCTGGGCGCGGGAGCGCGCCGACGACTTCCGCTGAGCGGGCCCGTTCGGCCCATCAGTACGGGCACCCGAACGGGCCGACCCACAGACTCCGGATATGGACGCATCCCCCTCCCGCAGCCGGGCGCGCAGGCTGCTGATCCCCCTGTCCGCGGCCGTCTGCGCCCTCGCCCTGGCCGGTGGCTGCTCCGGTACGGACGCGGCGGCCCCGGCGCCCGAGGCCCCCGCGTCGGGCACGGCGCAGGGTGCGGTGAAGCGCGCCCCCGACGATCTGCAGGACGCCTACCAGGCCGTCATCAACGACGTGCTGCCGTCGGTGGTGCAGATCGACGCCTCGGACAGCCTCGGTTCCGGGGTCGTCTACGACGACCGGGGGCACATCGTCACCAATGCCCATGTGGTCGGCGACGAGAAGAAGTTCAAGGTCAGCGTCGCCACCGGGGAGGCGGTGCTGAACGCCTCGCTGGTCTCCTCCTACCCGGAGCAGGACCTGGCCGTGATCAAGCTCGACGAGGTGCCGGACGGGCTGAAGCCCGCGAAGTTCGGCGACGCGGAGAAGGTCGAGGTGGGCCAGATCGTGCTGGCGATGGGCTCGCCGCTCGGCCTGTCCAGCAGCGTCACCCAGGGCATCGTCTCGGCGCTCGGCCGGACCGTGAGCGAGAGCCGGGCGGGCGGCGGCACGGACGCGACGATCGCCAACATGGTGCAGACGTCCGCGGCGATCAATCCGGGCAACAGCGGTGGGGCGCTGGTCAACCTGGACAGCCAGGTGATCGGCATTCCGACCCTCGCGGCGACCGACCCGCAGATGGGCGACAGCGCGGCGCCGGGCATCGGCTTCGCGATCCCCGTCTCCATGGTGAAGACGGTCGCGGACCAGATCATCAAGGACGGCAAGGTCACCGACTCGGGCCGGGCCGCGCTGAACATCACCGGCCGTACGGTCGTCGACGACGACTACCGCCCGGCCGGGGTGGCGCTGGTCAGCGTGGACCGGGGCGGCGCGGCGGACAAGGCGGGGCTGAAGCCCGGCGACACGATCACGAAGATCGGGGACACCCCGGTCACCACGATCACCTCGCTCTCGGAGGCGCTGGCGGGTGACAAGCCGGGCCAGAAGGTGACGGTGACGTACACCCGCGACGGCGACAGCCGGACGGCGGAGGTCACGCTCGGCGAGATCTGATCCCGGAGAACCGGAAGACAGGGGCGGTACGGGGTTTCCCGTACCGCCCCTGCCCGTGGGCCGGGCGTCAGGCGCTGTCGGCCTGCAGGCTCATCGGGCCGTAGATCTTGGTGGTGTCCTCGAAGAGCGTCACCTGTGCGGCACCGCCCTCCAGGAGCTCTTTCCAGTACTCACCGATCCAGGACTCCGCGTCGCCCTGGGTGGTGAACTCCTCCGGCTGCAGCGCCGGCTCCGTCTCCGTACCGTCGGACTTCTCGAACCGCCACGTCCACGCCATGCCAGCCTCCTGGGTCGCGTTGCTGCTCCGCAGCCTAGCCGGGCGCGCACCTCGCGGGGGGACGCGGGAGGATCAAGGTGTGGAACTGACTCTGCTCGGCACCGGAGCCCCCGAAGGGCTGCCGCGCCCCTCCTGCCCCTGCGCGGCCTGCGCCTCGGCCCGCGGCCCGTGGGCGCGGGCCGCGACGGCCCTGCTGGTCGACGACGCACTGCTGCTGGACCTCACCCCGGGAGCGGTGTTCGCGGCCGCCCGTGCGGGGCATTCGCTGGCCGCGGTCCGCCAGGTGCTGCTGACCCACCCGCACGACGGGCCCGCCGTCGAACTGCCCGCCCTGCTGCCGCCGGCCGGGCGGGTGCCGGACGGCCAGGTCCTGACGCTGATCAGCGGGCACCGGGTGCGGGCGGTGGCGATGGACGCGCCGGGGACCGGGTACGAGGTGACCGCCCCGGAGGGCGAGCGGCTGCTCTACCTGCCGCCGGGAGCCGCGCCCTCGGGGCTCGACGGGCGGGCGGATCCGCCGTACGACATGGTCGTCCTCGATGTGATCGCGCGGCCCGACGCGGTGGCCCGGCTGCGGTCGGCCGGCGCGGTCGGCCCGACGACCGAGGTGATCGCGGTCCACCTGGACCACGACGCCCCGCCGGGCGCGGCGCTGGAGCGGCGGCTCGCGGCGGCCGGGGCGCGGGCGGTGCCGGACGGGACGACGCTGGTGGTGGGCGAGTACCACGCGGTGCCGGACGTGCCGCGCCGGGTGCTGGTGACCGGGGGCGCGCGGTCGGGGAAGTCGCTGGAGGCGGAGCAGCGCCTGGAGACGTTCCCGGAGGTGGTGTACGTGGCGACCGGCGGCCGCCGCGACGGCGACCCGGAGTGGGCGGCCCGGGTCGGGCTGCACCGGGAGCGCAGGCCGGGCGCCTGGCGGACCGAGGAGACCTGCGAGCTCACGGAGCTGCTGCGGGCGGACGGGCCGCCGCTGCTGATCGACTGCCTGTCGCTGTGGCTGACCGACGCGATGGACCGGGTCGCGGCCTGGGAGGACGAGCGGTGGCGGGACGGCGGCGAGACGGCGTTGCGGGCGCGGGTCGCGGAGCTGGTCGCGGCGGTGCGCGGGACCCGGCGGCCGGTGGTGCTGGTGACCAACGAGGTGGGGTCGGGGGTGGTTCCGGCGACGGCGGCGGGGCGGCGGTTCCGGGACGAGCTCGGGCGGCTGAACGCGGCGGTGGCGGCCGAGTGCGAACAGGTGCTGCTGGTGGTGGCGGGTCAGACGCTGGTGCTGCGGGGGTAGATGTGACCGGTGGGCCGGGGCCGGACCCGTCCCGGGGGCGTGCTGCTCGCGGCCGGGACCGGCCGGTGGACCGACCGGTACTGTTCCGGGCAGGGCGTGTCCGGCCGATCCGATCCTGATCCGCCGGACCCGCCCCAGGGGCCCGCCGCCGGGTTCCGCACCGGACCCGACGTGACGACCCGCGAGGCAGACCTCCGTGAACCTGGACGACTTCTCCGACCTGATCCAACGCCCCGACGGGGGTGTGCGGCGCGATGCCGAGGAGCGGCGCGAGCGGCTGACCGTACCGCCGGGGGCGCTCGGACGGCTCGACGAGCTGGGCGAGTGGCTCAGCGCCGCGCAGCAGTCCGTGCCGGTCAGGGCCGTCGAGCAGCCGCGTCTGGTGCTCTTCGCCGGTGACCACGGGGTGGCGGAGCTGGGCGTCTCCGGCCGGCCGGCGGGAGGCGCGTACGAGCTGGTGCGCTCCGCCCTCGACGGGGCGAGCCCGGTCGCGGTGCTGGCGCGGCGTTTCTCGGTGCCGATGCGGATCGTGGACGTGTCGCTGGACTGCGATCCGGAGCTGCTGCCCGAGTCCGTGGTGCGGCACCGGGTGCGGCGGGGTTCGGGGCGGATCGACGTCGAGGACGCGATGAGCGCCGAGGAGGCCGAGCAGGCGGTCCGGCTGGGCATGGCCATCGCCGACGAGGAGGCGGACTCCGGCACCGATCTGGTGGTGCTCGGCGACCTCAGCGTGGGCGGGACGACGGCCGCGGCCACGCTGGTCGCGGCGCTCTGCGGAACGGACGCCTCCGTGGTGACCGGGCGCGGTGGCGCGGGCATCGACGACCTGGCGTGGATGCGCAAGTGCGCGGCGATCAGGGACGCGCTGCGCCGGGCCCGGCCGGTGCTCGGCGACCAGTTGGAGCTGCTGGCCGCCTCCGGCGGGGCCGACCTGGCGGCGATGACGGGCTTCCTGCTGCAGAGCGCGGTGCGCCGGATGCCGGTGATCCTGGACGGGGTCGTCTCGGCGGCCTGCGCGCTGGTGGCGCAGCGGGCGGCGTTCCGGGCGCCGGACTGGTGGCTGGCCGGCCAGGTCAGCGGGGAGCCCGCGCAGACGAAGGCGCTGGACCGGATGGCGCTGACCCCGCTGCTGGACCACGGGGTGACGGTCGGCGAGGGCAGCGGCGCGCTGCTGGCCCTGCCGCTGGTGCAGGCCGCGGCGGCGCTGGCCGCCGAACTGCCGGAGCGCGAGCCGGAGAAGGCCGCGGACGAGGAGCCGGAGGCCCCGGTGGCGTCGGAAGCGGAGTCGGACGCCGCGGCTCTCGACGGAGTCTGAGACCCCGGGCCCCGCCCCGCGCGGACGAGATCGGCATCACTCGGGTGTCGCTCAACTTCGCGCTGCCCCGGCCCGTCTTCGTGAGCGATCGCGGCTCGGCGCACATCCGCGCCGACGCCGCGTACCGACCGACGACCGACCGACGACCGACCGGGGGCCCGTTCCATGCTGTTCGAGACGAGCGGATGAGCCGTCTTCCGGCCCTGCGCCGGGCGGCGGTACGGGAGTGGGGCCCGCTGTGCACGACCGTACGGCGGGGGCTCGCCGGACGGTGGGCGCGGGCGCTCGCGCTGACTCTGGTCGCGGTGGCGCTGACCGCGACCGTCCAGGTGGTGCAGAACCAGGCGTGGGGCTACCTGCCGGTGCGGAACCTCGGAGCCGTACGGGCCGAGGACCCGCTCTGGCTCGCCCTGCTGCGGACGCCGCTGTCGCTGTTCGTGCCCGCGCTCGATCTGCCGGTGTGGGGCGCGCTGGCGCAGATCCTGCTGGTGTTCGGCATCGCGGAGGTGTGCCTGGGGCGGTGGCGCACCCTGGCCGTCGCGTATGCCGCGACGCTGGCGGGCACGCTGTACGCCCGGGTCGGCATCGCGCTCGGTCCCGAGACCTTCCTCGGGCTGCCCGCCTCCGACGCGCAGGTGGTGGACACCGGCCCTTCGGCGGCGGTCGTGGGGCTCGCGGTGTACGTCTGCCACCAGCAGCGCGCCTGGTTCACCGGGGCGCTGGTGGTCCTCGCGATGGTGGTGGAGGTCCTCGTCAAGGACAACCTGGCGGGCCGCGAGCATCTGGCCGCCATCGCCGCCGTCCTGGCGGTGTGCGGCGTACGGGAGTGGCTCGGGCGGCGGCGCGGCGCTCAGGACCTGGGCGCGGGCGGCAGCGGAGCGCTTCAGGGTCTGGGCGACGGCGGCAGCGGCACCCGGTCCGGGGCGCCGCCGATGAGGTCCTGGAACTTCCGGCGCGGCCCGACCCAGCGCACATCGTGGTGGTAGGCCCGCAACAGCGCCCTGGAGCGGGCCCGGTGGCGGTGGCGGTAGAAGCGCCTGGCCCAGGGCGAGGTGGGGCGGGCCAGCCGGATCGCGCCGACCAGCGCGACGAACGGGACGAGGGTGCCGAGCACCGCCATCCGCGCCTTGCCCTTGAACAGGGCGATCAGGACGAAGCAGAAGTTGATCACGTACGTCGTGATGACGCCGAAGCGGCTCTGCTGCTCCTCGTCGGTGACGTCGTCGACGCCGAGCGGGGAGAAGCCCGCCAGGACCAGCAGCACCAGCGCGGCGGTCAGCACGACCACCTCCACGCTCTGGCGGCCCTCCTCGGTCCAGTACACATCGTCCAGATGCAGGATCAGGGCGAACTCGTCGAGCACCAGACCGGCCCCCACCCCGAAGATCACCGCGAAGACCCCGGCGGCCACGCCCTGCCGCCCGCTGGCCACCGCGCCGAACCCGCCGATCACCGAGAGCACGACCCCGGGCACCACATGGTGGATGTGCACCCCGCCCGGGGTGATGTTGCCGAACGGGCCCTTCCCGGCGCGGATCATGCGGGTGATGGTGCGGGTGATCGCGAAGGTCAGGACGAAGGCGGCCAGCGCGAGGAGCAGCGGCAGCTTGCCCGGCTCCGTGATGTTGTCGTGCCACCAGTGACCCATGCCACCCACTCCCGATACATCCGGTTTCACCGCGGTTTGCCGTGTTTCGGCCAATCTATCGGTGGGCGCCGGCGGCTAGCCTGCGCGCGGTGACCTCCCTGAACAGCCACGGGCTGCGTTTCGCCTTCGGCACCCTGACCGTGCTCCCCGTCCGCGTGACCCGCTGGGACCGCGCGACCGCCCGCTCCGGGATGCTCTGCGCCCCGCTCGCCGGGCTCGTCGTGGGGCTGCTCGCCGCCGCCATCGGCTCGCTGTCGCTGCTGGCCGGCTCGGGGCCGCCGCTCGCGGCGGTGGCCTCCGTCGCGGTGCCCGCCGCGCTCACCCGGGGGCTGCATCTGGACGGCCTGGCGGACACGGCGGACGGCCTCGGCAGCGGGAAGCCGGCCGAGGACGCGCTGCGGATCATGAAGCAGTCCGACATTGGGCCGTTCGGTGTCATCACGCTGCTGCTGGTCCTGCTGGCCCAGGTCGCGGTCCTCTTCGAGCTGTACGGGCAGGGCTGGGCGCACGGGGCGCTGGGGGCCGTCGTGGCGGGCGTCGCCGCCCGGCTCGCGCTGACCCTGGCGTCCCGTCAGGGCGTCCCGGCGGCCCGGCCGGAGGGGCTCGGGGCGACGGTGGCCGCCACGGTCCCGGCCGGGCGGGCGCTGCTCGCGGTGGTGGTGACGGTGGCGCTGTGCGCGGCGGCGGGCGCGCTGCTGGGCCCGTACGCGGCGCTGCGCCACGCGCTCGCGGTGCTCGGCGCGCTCGCCGCCGCCGAACTGCTGCTGCGGCACTGCGTACGGCGGTTCGGCGGGGTCACCGGGGACGTCTTCGGGGGCGTCGAGGAGACCGCGGCGACGGCGGCCCTGGTGGTGCTGGCGTTCGGCGCCTGACGGCGCGGCACATCGGTGCGATGTCCCCCGTGGCGGCGGGGAACGGCCCGCCGCCGTCACGGAGCAGGAACCGCGCGCGTAGGCTCATTCCCGGCACATCGTCGGGGCGTCTACGATGCGCCGGGCACGGTCGGCCCACCCCTCGACCGAACTCGAACTCAACGGAAGCGAGATTTCACCACCGTGACTGCTCTCACTCTCAGCACTGCCGGTGCGGCGACGCTGCGCGCCGACGCACTCGTCGTCGGCGTCGCCAAGGGCGCCAAGGGACCGGTCCTGGCGCCCGGCTCCGAGGCCGTGGACAAGGCGTTCGACGGAAAGCTCGCCGCCGTCCTGGAGACCCTGGGTGCCACCGGTGCCGAGGGCGAACTGACCAAGCTGCCCGCCGCGTCCGGCCTCAAGGCCCCGGTCGTCGTCGCGGTCGGTCTCGGTCCGGTCCCGGACAAGGAGGACGCGTACGACGCCGAGGCGCTGCGCCGCGCTGCGGGCACCGCCGCCCGCGCGCTGACCGGTTCCAAGAAGGCCGGCTTCGCGCTGCCCGCCGCCTCCGTCGAGGACGCCGCCGCCGTCGCCGAGGGCGCGCTCCTCGGCTCGTACGCCTTCACCGCCTACCAGGGCGGCGAGAACAAGCTGGCGCCCAAGGACGCGAAGTCCAAGGACAGCGGCCCGAAGCAGCCGCTCGCCGAGGTGGCCCTGCTCGGCGCCAAGCCGCGCGACAAGGCCTACAAGGCCGCGGTCGAGCGCGCCCTCGCGCTGGTCGAGGAGATCAACCGCGCCCGCGACCTGATCAACACCCCGCCGAACGACCTGTACCCCGAGTCCTTCGCCGCCGTGGCCACCGCCGCGGGCAAGGAGCACGGCATCAAGGTCCAGGTCCTCGACGAGAAGGCTCTCGTCAAGGGCGGCTTCGGCGGCCTCCTCGGCGTCGGCCAGGGTTCCACGCACGGCCCGCGCCTGGTGAAGCTCGCCTACACGCACCCGAAGGCGGAGAAGACCCTGGCCCTGGTGGGCAAGGGCATCACCTACGACTCGGGCGGCATCTCGCTCAAGCCGGCCGGCCACAACGAGACGATGAAGTGCGACATGAGCGGCGCCGCCGCCGTGTTCGCCGCCGTCGTCACGGCCGCCCGCCTGGGCCTGAAGGTCAACGTCACCGGCTGGCTGGCGCTGGCCGAGAACATGCCCTCCGGCAACGCCACCCGCCCCGGTGATGTGCTGCGCATGTACAGCGGCAAGACCGTCGAGGTCCTCAACACCGACGCCGAGGGCCGGCTCGTCCTGGCCGACGCGCTGACCCGCGCCTCGGAGGAGAAGCCGGACGCGATCGTCGACGTGGCGACCCTGACCGGCGCCATGGTGCTGGCGCTCGGCAACCGCACCTTCGGGATCATGGCCAACGACGACGCCTTCCGTACGTCGATCCACGAGATCGCCGAGGAGGTCGGCGAGCCCTCCTGGCCGATGCCGCTCCCCGCCGACCTGCGCAAGGGCATGGACTCCCCCACCGCCGACATCGCCAACATGGGCGAGCGGATGGGCGGCGGCCTGGTCGCCGGCCTGTTCCTGAAGGAGTTCGTGGGCGAGGGCATCGCCTGGGCCCACCTGGACATCGCGGGCCCCGCCTTCCACGAGGGCGCGCCGTACGGCTACACGCCCAAGGGCGGCACCGGCTCCGCGGTCCGCACCCTGGTGCGCCTCGCCGAGCGCACCGCCGACGGCGACCTCGGCTGAGCCGGACCCCGCCGATGACACGTACGGCCCCGGGCATAGGTCCGGGGCCGTACGTGTTCTCGGAGCGGAAGCGGCAAGGATGAGCGGCGGAGGGCGAACGGGTTTCGCTCTCGACGAACACCGGCCGAATCCGTAGCGATCCACGCAGCAGTAACCCTCCGGAACGGACGATGATCCGTCCCGGACCCGGGCCCCGCGTCCCGCCCACCGTCGACAAGTGCGAAGATGGGTTCTCGGCAGGACAGGGCCCCCACCACAGGGCCGAAGACAAAAGCGGCCGCACACCAGCCGACCGGCCGGTCACACCCCAGCGACGGGGCCCGGCGTACGGCGCACATGCATGGAGGACGTGACGTGGCGAACGACGCCAGCACCGTTTTCGACCTAGTGATCCTCGGCGGTGGCAGTGGCGGTTACGCCGCGGCCCTGCGCGGAGCGCAGCTGGGCCTGGACGTCGCCCTGATCGAGAAGGGCAAGGTCGGCGGCACCTGCCTGCACAACGGCTGCATTCCCACGAAGGCGCTGCTGCACGCGGGCGAGATCGCGGACCAGGCCCGCGAGTCGGCCCAGTTCGGCGTGAAGGCCACCTTCGAGGGCATCGACATGGAGGCCGTCAACAAGTACAAGGACGATGTGATCGCGGGCCTGTACAAGGGTCTCCAGGGTCTCATCGCCTCGCGCAAGGTCCACTACATCGAGGGTGAGGGCAAGCTCTCCTCCCCCACCTCCGTGGACGTGAACGGCCAGCGCATCCAGGGCCGCCACGTGCTGCTGGCGACCGGCTCCGTGCCGAAGTCGCTGCCGGGCCTGGAGATCGACGGCAACCGGATCATCTCCTCGGACCACGCGCTGAAGCTCGACCGCGTGCCGAAGTCCGCGATCGTGCTCGGCGGCGGCGTCATCGGCGTCGAGTTCGCCTCGGCGTGGAAGTCGTTCGGCACCGAGGTCACCATCGTCGAGGGCCTCAAGCACCTCGTCCCGGTCGAGGACGAGAACAGCTCCAAGCTTCTTGAGCGCGCGTTCCGCAAGCGCGGCATCAAGTTCAACCTCGGCACCTTCTTCGACAAGGCCGAGTACACCCAGGACGGCGTCCGCGTGACGCTCGCCGACGGCAAGACCTTCGAGGCGGAGGTGCTGCTGGTCGCGATCGGCCGCGGCCCGGTCTCGCAGGGCCTCGGTTACGAGGAGCAGGGCGTCGCGATGGACCGCGGCTATGTCCTGGTCGACGAGTACATGCAGACCAACGTCCCGACGATCTCGGCCGTGGGCGACCTCGTCCCGACCCTCCAGCTCGCCCACGTCGGCTTCGCCGAGGGCATCCTGGTGGCGGAGCGGCTGGCCGGTCTCAAGACCGTCCCGGTCGACTATGACGGCGTGCCGAAGGTGACTTACTGCCACCCCGAGGTCGCCTCCGTGGGCATCACCGAGGCCAAGGCCAAGGAGATCTACGGCGCGGACAAGGTCGTCGCCCTCAAGTACAACCTCGCGGGCAACGGCAAGAGCCGGATCCTGAAGACCGCGGGCGAGATCAAGCTCGTCCAGGTCAAGGACGGTGCCGTGGTCGGCGTCCACATGGTCGGCGACCGTATGGGCGAGCAGGTCGGCGAAGCCCAGCTGATCTACAACTGGGAGGCGCTGCCCGCCGAGGTCGCCCAGCTCATCCACGCACACCCGACGCAGAACGAGGCGATGGGCGAGGCTCACCTGGCACTGGCCGGCAAGCCTCTCCACGCCCACGACTGATCCCCCGGTCCCGGGCGCGACGACCGACCACTTCCGCATTTTCGTAAGGAGCAACTGAAACCATGTCGGTTTCCGTAACCCTTCCGGCGCTCGGCGAGAGCGTCACCGAGGGCACTGTCACCCGTTGGCTGAAGGCCGAGGGCGAGCGCGTCGAGGCCGACGAGCCGTTGCTCGAGGTCTCGACCGACAAGGTCGACACCGAGATCCCCGCCCCCGCGTCCGGTGTGCTGGCTTCCATCAAGGTCGCCGAGGACGAGACCGTCGAGGTCGGCGCCGAGCTGGCCGTCATCGACGACGGCTCGGGCGCTCCGGCCGAGGCAGCGGCCCCCGCCGCCGAGGCCCCCGCCGCTCCGGCCGAGGCTCCGGCCCCGGCCCAGGAGGCCCCCGCCGCCGCTCCGGCTCCCGAGGCAGCGGCTCCGGCCGC
>NZ_JAAGMH010000071.1:0-47277 GCF_010548505.1 Streptomyces sp. SID14515
CGTCGAGCCGGATGCGGTACGGGATCGGCCTGAAGGCGGCCAGTTCGGCGAGGATCGCGAGGTCGTACTTGAACCGTCCGCCGACGAAGCGCATCCGGTTGCCCCGGTCGTTGACCCGGGAGTCGAACCCGGAGGCGAGGACGGAGCCGAACCAGCGGTCCCCGACCCGTCCGAGGTCGATGTCGCGGTGGCCGCCCTCCTTGAGCGCCCGCGCGGCCAGCCGTCCGGCGGCGGCCGGGTCGCGGATCGGCAGGCCCAGGGCGCGGGCGAAGTCGTTGCCGGTGCCGACGGCGACGACGCCCAGCGGCGTACTCGTCCCCGCGACGGCCTGGAGGGCGAGGGACATCAGCCCGTCCCCGCCCACGGCTATCAGTGCCCCGGTCCCCGCCGCGACCGCCTCGCGGGCCCGGCGCAGGGCGTCGTCGGCGTCCTCGCCCAGCACCGTACGGACGGAGAATCCGGCGTCCCGCAACGCGGAAGCGGCCGGCTGCGCGGCGTGCGCGCCCCGGCCGCGTCCTGCGGTGGGATTGACGAAGAGGGTGATCTCGCTGGTCACCCGCCGGACCCTACAAGGTCAGGTGATGTCGTCGTAACCGTTCAGCCGGTGTGATCCGGGACCGTCCGCATCGCCGGACGCCTGCTCCGGAAGCGCCCGGCGCGGGGCCGGGACGGGCTCCACACCTTCGACGGGCTCGGGCGTCAGGTCGAGATCCGAGGCCTCGTCGTCGCTGAGCTCGGCGTCGGGGTTGCCGCGGTTGCGGCGCTTGTCGTTCAGCAGGGAGAAGCCGACGGCGATGAAGTAGAGGAGTGCGAGCGGACCGGCCAGCAGAAGCATCGAGATGGGCTCGCCGCCAGGAGTGGCGATGGCCGCGAAGGCGGTGAGGCCGACGATCATGCCGCGCCACCAGGTGAGCATCCGCTTCCCGGAGACGATGCCCGTCATGTTCAGCGCGATGAGCAGCAGGGGCAGCTCGAAGGCGAGCCCGAAGACGATCACCATGCGGACGAGCAGATCCAGATAGCTGTCGAGCCCGATCTGGTTCTGCACATCGTCGGGGCTGAACCCGAGCATGATCTCGGCGGTCTGCGGCAGGATCGCGTAGGCGAGGTATCCGCCGGCGACGAAGAGCGGTGCGCCGACGACCGCGAAGGCGTAGGCGTAGCGCTTCTCGCCCTTGTGCAGGCCGGGGGCGACGAACGCCCAGAGCTGGTAGAGCCAGACCGGGGTCGCCAGCAGCACACCGGACATCAGCGCGACCTTGAGCGCGTTGGTGAACGGCCCGATCAGGGTGTCCGTCTTCAGCAGTGCGCAGGACTTGCCGTCGACGGTGGTGACCACGCCGTTCTTGCAGCCGACGGACTCCTGGATGGGAGCCAGAAGGAACTCGTAGATCTCCTTCTGGTAGAACGCCGCCACGATCATCACCACGATGATCGCCAGCACGGCCTTCAGCAGCCGGTTACGCAGCTCACGCAGGTGATCGAGGAGGGGCATCCGCCCCTCGTCGTCCTTCTCCTGCTTGCGGGCAGACTTGAGCAACCCACTTCCCTCGTCTCGTGCGGCGGCTGTCGGCGGAGCGCGTCAGCGGTCAGCTCTGGGTGGTGGGCTTGGCCTCGTTGACCGGGCGGGAGCTGGTGACGTCTCCCGGGGCGGCCTGGATGGTGCGCGCGGTGGTGGCCTGCGGCGGGACCGTGTCCTCGACGGTCTCCGTGGTGGGCGTCGCGGTCGCCGCGTCGTCCTTCTTCATGGCCTTGGCCTCGCTCTTGAGGATGCGGGCCGACTTGCCGAGCGAACGCGCCATGTCGGGAAGCTTCTTGGCACCGAAGAGCAGCAGGATGACCGCGATGATCAGAACGATCTCGAGGGGCTTCAGATTGCCGATCATGTGCGACTTCCTTCTCACTGAGGCGGCTGGAGGGTGGGCTCGCTACCCGTTCGACCGGGCATACGTCCGATCGTTGCGCTTGGCAGCGATCGTAACCCGCGGGAGTAAACGCGAGGCAATGCCCGTGCGTACTCCGGCTTGCGGCCCGCACCTCCCTGCCTGGGCCGACCCATGCAGCGTACCCCCCGGTGCTGTCGAACATCAGGCCCCCGGGCCCGTTATCGCAGGCCGTCACCGGTGGCCGCGAGGCGGGTGGCGGCCCGTTCCAGGTCCTCCGACGCCCGGTTGGTCCGCTCGGTGGTGACCGTGACCTGTCGGCCGAGACGCTGGGCCTCGACGAAGACCTTGATGCCGAGCACGCCGAGCACGGCGATGCCCAGGAATCCGAGGGCGATGGCGAGCATGGGCCAGAACATACGGCGGTGCCTCTTCCTACGGGCGCTGTGGTCGGGCGCCACAGGGGTCGGGCGCTACAGGGCGGTGTGCAGGCGCAGGGTCCGTACGCCGCCGCCGGTGAGCAGTTCGATGATGCGCTCCCCGGCCGGCTTACGGACCGAGGCGCCGCATTCGGGGCAGCTGAAGGTGTAGAAGGTGGTGCGGCTGGTGGCGCCGATCGCGAGGCGCAGTGCTGCGGCGGCAAGCTCGAAGCGCCCGCGGCAGTCGGGACAGGCGGCCCGGAAGCGTACGGCGGCGGGCACCGGCACGGGGACGGGGCCGGCGCCGGGCAGGGGCGCCGGGTGGATCCCGGTGGCGGGCAGAGCCTCCGGGCGGACTCCGGCGGCGGCCGGAAACAGGGTCGTCCGGTTCATCGTCGTCTTCCCTCCCCGGGCCTCAGACCGCGTCCTCGTAGGCGGCGAGCGCCTCGCGGGCGGCCGCGCGGGCGCTGTCCGCGAGCTCCGGCGGGGTGACGATGCGGCCGTCGCCGCCGAGGCGCAGGGCGAGCCGGCGCAGCGAGGCCGGGTCCGGGGTGCGCAGGGTGATCCGCAGGCCGCCGTCGGGGAGTTCCTCGGCGGAGTCGTGCGGGTAGTACTCGGCGACCCAGCGGCCGCCGGTGCCGACCTCGATCACGACCTCCGGGTCCTCGGCGGCGGGCTGGACCAGCCCCGCGGACAGGTCGCGCAGCTCCAGCTCGGGCGGGGCGGCGGGCGCGTCGAGGAGGCGGATCTCGGCGACCCGGTCCAGCCGGAAGGTCCGGCGGGCCTCGGAGAGCCGGCACCAGCCCTCCATGTAGGTGTGGCCGACGGCGAAGAGCCGGATCGGGTCGACCTCGCGCTCGGTGAGTTCGTCGCGGGCGGGCGAGTAGTAGCGCAGCCAGAGCCGGCGGCGCTCGGAGATGGCCCGGTCGACGTCGGCGAAGACGCCGCCCTCGGCCTCGAAGGTCACCGAGAGCCGGGAGCTGGCCGCCCCGGACTCGCCGGCGGCCGTCTCCAGCTTGGCGGTCGCGCGGACGAGGGCCAGCCGGTCGCTCTCACGCAGGCCGGGCAGCGTGGCGACGGCGCGGGCGGCGACGAGCAGCGCGGTGGCCTCGTCGGCGGCGAGCCGCAGCGGCTCGGCGACGTCGTCCGGGTTGTGCCACCAGATGCGGTCGCCGTCGGTGTCGATGTCGAGGAGGTCGCCGCCGCGGAAGCTGGTGCCGCACATGGGCAGCACGTCGAGGTCCGAGATCAGCTCGTCCTCGGTGATCCCGAAGGCCCGGGCCACGTCCTGGACGTGGGCGCCGGGGCGCTCGCGCAGATACGTCACCAGGGACAGCATCCGGCGGGTCTGGTCGATCGCGTTCGTGGCCATCGTTTTCCTGCCCCTAGTCCTTGGCCACGGCGCGGAGCCGGTCCACCACATCGGCCCGCAGATCGGCGGGTTCCTCCACGACGACGTCCGGGCCGAACTCGACGAGCCAGGCGTCGAGGCCGTGTCCGTACGGGATCTCCAGCTCGTCCCAGCCGTCGCCGCGTTCCCGCACGGTGTTCGCGCGCGACCGCAGCGGGTAGCCGGCTCCGGCGCGCAGCCTGATCCGGGCGGTGCGGGTCGCGGTCTCGCCGGCCCAGCTCTCGACGGTCTCGCGGACGGTGACCACGTCGGGCACCTCGGCGCTGAAGGCTCCGGCGCGGGAGCGGACCTTGCCGGTGATGCGGGAGAGCCGGAAGACGCGTTCGGCGCCGCGCTCGCGGTCCCAGCCGGCCAGATACCAGTGGCCGCGCCAGCATTCGAGGGTCCAGGGTTCGACCTGGCGCTGTTCGGCGCGGGCGGAGTTGGCCTTGCGGTAGTCGAAGGTGACGGGGCGGCGGTCGCGGCAGGCCAGCATGAGGGGCTCGAAGGCGGCCTCGTGGACGGGGATGCGGGGTTCGAGGGCGCTGTGCACCTCGTAGGCGTCCTCGGCCTCGGGCATTCCGGCGGCGCGCAGCTTCTGCAGGGCGCCGCTGGCGGCTCCGGCGAGGCGGGCCTGCTGCCAGACCTTGGCGGCGAGGCCGAGGGCGGCGGCCTCCTCGGCGTCCAGGGTGATGGGGGGCAGCCGGTTGCTGTCGCGGCGGGCCAGGTATCCGGTGTCGCCGTCGAGGTTCTCCACGGTCTCGATGACGAGGCCGAGCTCGCGCAGATCGTCCTTGTCACGCTCGAACATCCGGTTGAAGGAGTCGTCGGAGCCCGCTTCGAGATAGGCCTCGATGGATCCGCGGAGTTCGCGCTTGCTGAGCGGGCGCCGGGTCCCCAGCAGGCACAGCGCGAGGTTCATCAACCGCTCGGCCTTGGCAATCGCCATCGACGCCCTTTCTCTTGTTGCTCTACGACCGTCGACCGTACCGCCCCGGGGTGTGGGGACCAAAGCCGGGCCGCGGACCGCGGAGCCCGCCGGACAGCGATGAGGGCCCCTGCCGTGCGGCGGGGGCCCTCGTGCGCACAACCGGAACGGATCAGACCGCGACGAGGTCGCAGACGAAGATCAGCGTCTCGCCGGGGGCGATCTTGCCGCCGGCGCCGCGGTCGCCGTAGGCGAGGTGCGCGGGGATGGTCAGCTGGCGACGGCCGCCGACCTTCATGCCCTGCACGCCCTGGTCCCAGCCGGCGATGACCTGGCCGCCGCCGAGCCGGAACTGCAGCGGGGTGCCGCGGTTCCAGGAGCTGTCGAACTCCTCGCCGGTGGAGAAGGACACGCCCACGTAGTGGACGGAGACGTTCTGGCCGGCCTGGGCCACCTCGCCGTCGCCCTCCCAGATGTCCTTGATCTCCAGATCGGCCGGCGGCTCGCCGCCCGGGAAGTCGACCTCGGGCTTCTCGATGCTCACTGCGCTGCTCCTAAAAGAGTCTTGGGGACAAACCCCACAAGTCTCGCACGGGTCGCCCCGTCGCTCAGACGGTACCGAGGATGTCGACGACGAAGACCAGGTTGTTCTTGGCCAGCTGGCTCGACGGGTCGGCGCCGTAGGCCTGGTTCGGCGGGATGGTCAGCAGGACACGGTCGCCGACGTGCTTGCCGACGAGCCCCTTGTCCCAGCCCTGGATGACACCGCCGACACCGATCGGGAAGGCGCTCGCGCCACCGTGGTCCCAGGAGGAGTCGAACTTCTTGCCGTCCTCCCACTTCACCCCGGTGTACTGGACGACCAGGCCCTCACCGGCCTTGACCGCGGCTCCGTCGCCCTTGATCAGCACCTGCTCCTGAAGGTCCTTCGGGGCCTTCTCGCCCTTGGGGATGGTGATCGTCGCGGCCTTCTGCGAGGCGGTCTTCACCTCGGGCATCCCGGCCTCGCTCGCGGCCTGGGTCCCCTTGGCCTCGCCCTTCTTGTCGACCTTCTTCGCGTTGACGATGTCGACGACCCAGACGAGCGGGTCGGTGGGCTTGATGCCGGACTGCGGGTTCAGCTGATCGCCGACGATCGCCTGGGCCGTGCCCTCGACCTGGACCCGGCTGCCGACCTTGCGGCCGGCCAGCGCGTCCGCGACCTTGGTCGGCAGCATCTGACCCTGCTGGCCGACCTCCTGCACGACCTGGGCGCGCGGGGCCTTCGGGTCGGCGCCCTGACGCTGGGCCCAGGTGGAGCCGAGGGCCTCGATGTTGCCGGCGAAGTCGAGGCGGACGATGTCGCCCTTCTTCACCTCGGCGCCGTCACCGGTCGAGACGTCGTCCGCGACGACCTCGTCGGCCACCTTGGCGTCCTTGGCGATCTCGATCTTGGGCTCGGCGCCGAACTTCCCGGTCACCTCGGCGACGGGCCCCGACTTCTTCGGAGCGGCGTCGTCCTTGGAATCGGAACCGCAGGCGGCGGCGGTGATCAGCAGAGCGGGCACAACCAGTACGGCGGCGGCACGCCGGGCAGTTTTCGTGGGGATCATCAGTCCAACTCGCGTAGGGGGGCTCCGGGCACTCCCGCCACTCTACGACTTCGCCCCAGCGGCATCACGGGTACCGACACGGCTGTACGCCGGGGCTGGTCCGCCCCGGCGTACAATGTGTGCCTTTTCCCGCGGGTCCGCACGGACCGGCCCGGTCACATGCCCGCGATCAGCTTCTCCACCCTCTCGTCCACGGAACGGAACGGGTCCTTGCACAGCACCGTGCGCTGCGCCTGGTCGTTGAGCTTGAGGTGGACCCAGTCGACGGTGAAGTCCCGCCGCTGCTCCTGGGCCCGGCGGATGAAGTCGCCGCGCAGCCGCGCCCGGGTGGTCTGCGGGGGCACCGACTTGCCCTCGAAGATCTTCAGGTCGTTGCAGATGCGGGCGGTCTGCCCCTTGCGCTCCAGGAGGTAGAAGAGGCCTCGGCGGCGGTGGATGTCGTGGTAGGCGAGGTCTATCTGGGCGACCCGCGGGTTCGACATGGTCATGTTGTGCTTGGCCCGGTACCGCTCGATGAGCTTGTACTTCATGACCCAGTCGATCTCGGTGTCGATCCGGTCGAGGTCCTCGGCCTCGATCGCGTCCAGGGTGCGGCCCCACAGCTCCAGGACCTGGTCGACGGTGCCGGTGCGGATGCCCCGGCGCTCGACGAAGTCCACGGCCTTCTCGTAGTACTCCCGCTGCACCTCGATGGCCGAGGCCTCCCGGCCGCTGGCCAGACGCACCTTGCGCTGTCCTGTGAGGTCGTGGCTGACCTCGCGGATCGCCCGGATCGGGTTCTCCAGGGTCAGGTCGCGCATCACCGTGCCCGCCTCGATCATGCGGAGCACCAGGTCGGTGGCGCCGACCTTGAGCAGCATGGTCGTCTCGGACATGTTGGAGTCACCGACGATGACGTGGAGGCGGCGGTACCGCTCGGCGTCGGCGTGGGGTTCGTCGCGGGTGTTGATGATCGGCCGGGAGCGGGTGGTCGCGGAGCTGACGCCCTCCCAGATGTGCTCGGCACGCTGGCTGACGCAGTAGACCGCGCCGCGCGGGGTCTGGAGCACCTTGCCCGCGCCGCAGATCAGCTGCCTGGTGACGAGGAACGGAATGAGGATGTCCGCGAGCCGGGAGAATTCTCCGTGCCGGGCCACGAGGTAGTTCTCGTGGCAGCCGTAGGAGTTTCCCGCCGAGTCGGTGTTGTTCTTGAAGAGATAGACGTCGCCCGCGATTCCCTCCTCGTGCAGGCGGCGTTCGGCGTCGACGAGCAGGCCTTCGAGAATGCGCTCGCCCGCCTTGTCGTGCGTGACCAGTTCGGTCACGTTGTCGCATTCGGGGGTTGCATATTCCGGATGCGATCCCACGTCGAGGTAGAGGCGGGCGCCGTTCCGCAGAAAGACGTTGCTGCTGCGGCCCCATGACACAACACGGCGGAAGAGGTAGCGCGCCACTTCGTCAGGTGACAGTCGGCGCTGTCCCCTGAACGTGCACGTGACGCCGTACTCGTTCTCCAGCCCGAAAATGCGGCGGTCCATGACTGAACATTACGCCTTATGGCCTGAGCTGAAACCGGGTTCGACGGCACCGTTTCGATCATTTTCCGATCCCGCCACCACGGCGGGCGTACGGACGGGAGCCGCGAGGACCCTCGCGGTGGCCAGCAGGACGACGAGGGCGGCCACTCCTCCGGCCCCCGCGACGGCGAAGCTCCAGGCGGTCGAGCCGAGTTCGACGGCCGGTCCGGCGACGGCCGCACCGGCTGCCGCGCCTACGCCGAACGTGGTGACCAGCCAGGAGAACGCCTCGGTCACCGTGCCGCGCGGGGCGTGCCGGTCGACCACGATGAAGGAGCAGGCGATGGCCGGCGCGAGGAACACTCCGGCCAGGGCGGCGAATGCGGTCATGACGGGCACGGAAGGGGTGAGCGTCAACGGCAGATAGCCCAGCGCCAGCAGCCCGACGATGACCCGCAGCCGCTTCTCCGGCGCACCGGCCCACTGCCGCGCCCCGTAGGCCAGACCGCCGATCAGCGCGCCGAGGCCGAGGGCGGCCATCAGCCAGCCGTACACCGCTTCGCGGCCGTGGTCGTCGGCGTAGGCCACACCGGCCACCGTGATGGAGCCGAGGGCGAGCCCGACGAAGAAGAACGCGCCGAGCAGGGCCAGGAGTCCGGGCGAGCGCAGGGCGCCGAGCCAGTGCGCCTCGCGGGGTGCGGAGCGCCAGGTGCGGGAAGGCTCGGACAGGACGACCGAGAGCGCGCCGAGGACGCCGATGACGTTGATGACGAGCAGGGCGGCGGCCGGGGACCAGAGCGAGACGAGCAGCGTCACCAGGAGGGGCCCGACGGTGAACATGATCTCCTGCGCCACGGCGTCCATGGCGTAGGCCCGGTGCACCTGGCTCTCGCCCTTGAGGACGCTGGGCCACAGGGCCCGCAGGCCGCCCTCCAGCGGCGGTGTGGCGACTCCGGCGACGATGACGGCGAGGTAGGCCAGCGGGAGCGAGCCGAGGCCGGTGAGGGCCAGCAGGGCCATGCCGAGCGCGGAGAGCACGGCGGCCGGGAGCTGGACGCGCGGCTGCCCGTACAGGTCCACGGCCCGGCCGAGCAGCGGCTGCCCGACGGCGGTGGCCAGACCGTAGGCGGCGGTGAGCGCGCCGGCCAGGGTGTAGCTGCCGCCCTCCGCCCGGGTGAACAGCACGATCGCGATGTGCGCGGTGCCGTTGGGCAGCCGCCCCACCAGGGTGCCCGTCAGCAGCCGGGCGGCATGCCGCGCCCGGAGGATGTCCAGATATCCCGCGGCCATTCCCGCCCCTCTCCGCCCCGGCCGGCCGTGCGGCCCACCGAGGTGTTACGTATAACGTCGAGGTTCATACGTACCATGTGCGCAGTTCGCGGGTCCACCTCGCGGCGTTACGGAACATCCCGCACGGAGGCACGAGTGACCAGCGCGCAGCAGCCCGTCCCCGCCCGGCCCACCAGCCGTGACGTGGCCCGCGCGGCGGGTGTCTCCCAGGCGACGGTCTCCCTGGTGCTCGGCGGGAAGTGGCCGGGCAGGGTGTCGGAGGCCACAGCCCAGCGGGTCCGCGACACCGCGGCGGAGCTCGGCTACCGGCCCAATCTGGCGGCCCGCAGTCTGCGGCTCGGCAGCACCAGGACCGCGTTGCTGGTGGTGCCCGCGCTCACCAACGAGTTCTTCGCCCGGGTGTACGCCGGGGCGGCGGCGCTCGCCGCCGAGCACGACTTCGGCGTGGTGCTCTACCCCTCGCCCGACGGCACGGGACCGGCCCGGGATCCGTTCGCCTCGGCCCGCGCGGCGCTCGACGGGGTCATCGCCTCCTCGATGGCCGCCGACGCGCTGGGCGCGCTGCACGGGGCGGATCTGCCGCTGGTGATGCTGGACAGCGACCCCACGGACACCGGGCCCGCCGCCCATGTGAACCTCGACATCGCGGACGGGATGCGGCAGGTGACGGACCATCTGCTGGGACTCGGCCACCGACGCTTCCTGCATCTGGCGTCCGCCGTCGACACCTGGACGTTCGCGGTGCGCGCCGGGGCGCTGCACGACGCGCTGGGCGCGGCGGGGAACGCGACGGTGCGCACGGTGCGGGCCCCGCTGGACGTACGGGCGGGGCGCGAGGCGGTGGAGCGGGCGCTGGCGGTCAGCGGGGAGCGGCCCACCGCGATCGTCTGCGACGACGACATCCTGGCCGCCGGCGCCTGCAAGGCGGCCCGCAGGCTCGGGCTGCGGGTGCCGGACGAACTGTCGGTCACCGGGTTCGACGACCTGGCGCTGGCCACCGCGCTGGAACCGGAGCTGACCACGGTCCGGCTGCCGGCGGAGCAGGTCGGGGAGCGGGGCATGGAGGCGCTGCTCGCCGTGCTGGACGGCCGCCCCGCCGAGCCGGGCGGTCTGCCGGTTCACCTCGTCGTACGCGGCTCCACGGCGCCCCCCGCCGCCCGGGCATGACGGCGTCCCTGGGCCATGGCCCAGGGACGCCGGAGGTGCTGCCTACTTCTCCGTCTCCTCCGTGGAGTCCGGGGTGGTGCCGGTGCTGTCGGCGGAGTCGCCGTCCTCGGTGTCGGACGGGGCGTCCGTCGGCGTGCTGCCGGCGGCTTCCGTGTCCAGCAGCCGGGCCAGCTGACGGCCGACGATCCGCTTGAACTTGCGCTGCTGGGGGCGCGTGCGGTCCAGGACCGCGACCTCCAGACGCTCCGCGGGGATCTCCCGCTCGCCGCCGCCCGGCTCCCGCGAGAGCGCCTGGACGGCCAGCTTGAGCGCCTCGGCGAGGGTCATGCCGTCGCGGTGGCGCTGGTCGAGGAAGCTGCTGATCTGTTCGGCGTTGCCGCCGACCGCGACCGAGCCGTGCTCGTCCACGATCGAACCGTCGTGCGGCAGCCGATAGATCTGGTCGCCCTCGGCCTCGCTGCCGACCTCGGCGACCACCAGCTCCACCTCGTACGGCTTCTCGGCCGCACTGGAGAAGATGGTGCCGAGCGTCTGGGCGTAGACGTTGGCCAGCCCACGGGCCGTCACATCGTCGCGGTCGTAGGTGTATCCGCGCAGATCGGCGTAGCGCACACCGCCGATGCGGAGGTTCTCGTACTCGTTGTACTTGCCGGCGGCCGCGAAGCCGATCCGGTCATAGATCTCGCTGAACTTGTGCAGCGCACGGGACGGGTTCTCGCCGACGAACACAATGCCGTCGGCATACTGCAGCACAACGAGGCTGCGACCACGGGCGATGCCCTTGCGGGCGTATTCCGCCCGGTCGGCCATGGCCTGCTGGGGTGAGACATAGAACGGCGTCGACACCGGCTATCCGTCCCTTTCTGTCAGTGACGAGTGCGTCTGGGGAGGCTCGGGGTCCGGATCAGAGCAGCGCGGCGCGCGGGCCGTCGGGCTGCTCGAGTCGGCGTTCCAGGACGGAGCGCGCGATCTCGGCGGACTCCTGGTCGGTCAGCCTCCGGAAACCCTCGTCGGTGATGACGGTGAGGATCGGGTAGATGCGGCGGGCCACGTCCGGGCCGCCGGTCGCCGAGTCGTCGTCCGCCGCGTCGTACAGCGCCTGTACGACCAGGGTGAGGGCCTGCTCCTGCGTCAGGTCCTCGCGGTAGAGCTTCTTCATGGCGTTGCGGGCGAAGATCGACCCGGAGCCGGTGGCGGCGTAGCCGGTCTCCTCGGAGCGGCCGCCGGTGACGTCGTAGGAGAAGATGCGGCCCTTGTCACGGTCGACGTCGTAACCCGCGAAGAGGGGCACCACGGCGAGGCCCTGCATGGCCATGGCGAGGTTGCTGCGGATCATGGTGGAGAGCCGGTTGGCCTTGCCCTCCAGGGAGAGCTGGGCGCCCTCGACCTTCTCGAAGTGCTCCAGCTCCAGCTGGAACAGCTTGACCATCTCCACGGCCAGTCCGGCGGTGCCGGCGATGCCCACCGCCGAGTACTCGTCGGCCGGGAAGACCTTCTCGATGTCGCGCTGCGCGATCATGTTGCCCATGGTGGCGCGCCGGTCACCGGCCAGGACCACACCGCCCGGGAAGGACGCCGAGACGATGGTCGTCCCGTGCGGCGCCTCGATGGCCCCCTGGAGCGGCGGCAGGCTCCGGTTGCCCGGGAGCATCTCGGGCGACTGGTCGGACAGGAAGTCCATGAACGAGGACGAACCCGGCGTCAGGAAGGCAGCTGGTAGACGCCCGGTGCTACGAGTGTTGGCTTCCACGCGTTTCCCTCCAGGTATGCGATGGCCCTGCGCAAGAAAGTCAGGATCATCCCCCAACTTGCCGATGGCCGAATTGCAGTTGAAGCAAGTACTACGCCACGGACCCTACCCGCCCGGCGGGAGTGATCCACATGTTCGGCGGGGGTTATCCGCACCGATCCGGCGGCTCGCCGATCGGGCCCGGTCGGCGAGCGGGGTGACGGCGGACGCCGCCACCCCGCTCCCTACCAAACGTTCACACTGGTGAACTACTGCCCACCCTTTTGAACGAAGGAACGGACGAAGTCCTCGGCGTTCTCTTCGAGGACGTCGTCGATCTCGTCCAGAACCGAGTCGACATCGTCGCTCAGCTTCTCCTGGCGTTCCGCGAGGTCCTCGGACGCCTGCGCGTCCTGCGCCTGCTCCTCGACCTCCTCGGTGGAACGCGTCGCCTTCTGCTGTCCGCCGCCGGTGTCCTTGGTCGCCATGTAGCTCACCCCGCTCGGTTCGAAGCAATCGAAGCTCTTGATCAGACCCTACCCACGGGGTCCGACATTTGGCCCGGTAGTTGTTCAACGTCCGGGCCTCGGGTGATTGATTCCCAGCCCGGAGGCCTTTCAGCCGCCCGACAGCGTCCGGACCAGCTCTTCCGCCGTACGGCAGCGGTCCAGCAGGTCCTTGACGTGTTCCTTCGTACCGCGCAGCGGCTCCAGCGTCGGCACCCGTTGCAGGGAGTCGCGGTCCGGCAGGTCGAAGATCACCGAGTCCCAGGAGGCCGCCGCCACATCGTCGGCGTACTGCTCCAGGCAGCGGCCCCGGAAGTAGGCCCTGGTGTCCTCCGGAGGCTTCGTACGGGCCCTGGTGACGTCGTCCTCGTCCAGGAGGCGCTTCATCTTCCCGCGGGCCGCCAGACGGTTGTAGAGGCCCTTGTCGGGCCGTACGTCCGCGTACTGGAGGTCCACCAGATGCAGCCTGGGGGCGTCCCAGTCCAGCGCGTCGCGCCGGCGGTAGCCCTCCATGAGCTCCCGCTTGGCGATCCAGTCCAGCTCGCCCGACAGGCTCATCGGATCCGTCTCCAGCCGGTTGAGGGTGTCCTCCCAGCGGGTCAGGATGTCCTTGGTCTGCTCGTCGGCGTCCGCGCCGTACCGCTCGTCGACGTATTTACGGGCCAGCTCGAAGTACTCCATCTGCAGCTGGACCGCGGTGAGTGTCCGGCCACTGCGGAGCGTGATCAGCTGCCGCAGATCCGGGTCGTGGGAGACCTGGTGCAGGGTGCGTACGGGCTGGTCGACCGCGAGGTCGACGTTGATGAAGGCGTCCTCGATCATGGACAGCACCAGGGACGTGGTGCCGAGCTTGAGATAGGTGGAGATCTCCGAGAGGTTGGCATCGCCGATGATCACATGGAGCCGGCGGTACTTCTCCGCGTCGGAGTGGGGCTCGTCCCGGGTGTTGATGATGGGGCGCTTGAGCGTGGTCTCCAGGCCGACCTCGACCTCGAAGTAGTCGGCGCGCTGGCTGATCTGGAAGCCGTGCTCGTGGCCGTCCTGGCCGATGCCGACCCGGCCCGCGCCCGTGACGACCTGGCGCGAGACGAAGAACGGCGTCAGATGGCGCACGATGTCCGAGAACGGCGTCTCCCGCTGCATGAGGTAGTTCTCGTGCGTGCCGTAGGAGGCGCCCTTGTTGTCGGTGTTGTTCTTGTAGAGGTGGATCGGCTGGGCGCCGGGGATGGCGGCCGCCCGCTCGGCGGCCTCCGCCATGATCCGCTCGCCTGCCTTGTCCCAGAGCACCGCGTCGAGCGGATTGGTGATCTCCGGGGAGCTGTATTCGGGGTGCGCGTGGTCGACGTACAGCCGGGCGCCGTTGGTGAGGATGACATTGGCCAGGCCGATGTCCTCGTCGGTGAGCTGGCTGGAGTCGGCGGTCTCACGGGCGAGGTCGAAGCCTCGCGCGTCACGCAGCGGGTTCTCCTCCTCGAAGTCCCAGCGGGCGCGTCGCGCCCGGTGCATCGCCGCCGCGTAGGCGTTCACGATCTGGGACGAGGTGAGCATGGCATTGGCGTTGGGGTGGCCGGGGACGGAGATCCCGTACTCCGTCTCGATGCCCATTACTCGCCGTACGGTCATGCGGCCCTCCTTGCCCGGCGTCGGTCCCGTCCGGGAGCGACGCTCAAGTACCGCTGCTGTGTCCGGTGCGTGTGCGGTGCCCGTCACCGCACTGCGCGACTCGGCGGTACCGCAGAGCCTAGAGCGCCTCTGCGCCGGTGGGGAGCTCCATTACGACATTGCTCCGGCATGGCCGGAACGGGGGAATGCAACCGGCTGCGGAGGCCCCTGAGGACTTCCGCAGCCGGTCCGCGTATTACAGGTACTGGCCGGTATTGGCCACCGTATCGATGGAGCGTCCGGTGTCCGCGCCCTGCTTTCCGGTGACGAGTGTGCGGATGAAGACGATCCGCTCACCCTTCTTGCCGGAAATCCTGGCCCAGTCGTCCGGGTTGGTGGTGTTCGGCAGGTCCTCGTTCTCCTTGAACTCGTCCACGCAGGCCTGCAGGAGATGAGCGACCCGCAGCCCCTTCTGGCCTTGTTCCAGGAATGCCTTGATGGCCATTTTCTTTGCCCGGTCGACGATGTTCTGAATCATCGCGCCGGAGTTGAAGTCCTTGAAGTACAGGACTTCCTTGTCGCCGTTGGCGTACGTGACCTCGAGGAAGCGGTTCTCCTCGGACTCCGTGTACATCCGCTCCACGACCGACTGGATCATGGCGTGGGCGGCGGCCTCGCGCGAGCCGGTGTGCTCGGAGAGGTCGTCCGCGTGCAGCGGGAGCGACGGGGTCAGGTACTTCGCGAAGATGTCCTTCGCCGCCTCGGCGTCCGGACGCTCGATCTTGATCTTCACATCGAGACGGCCGGGTCGCAGGATGGCGGGGTCGATCATGTCCTCGCGGTTGGAGGCGCCGATGACGATGACGTTCTCCAGGCCCTCCACCCCGTCGATCTCGGCGAGCAGCTGCGGGACGATGGTGTTCTCCACGTCCGAGCTGACGCCGCTGCCGCGGGTGCGGAAGAGGGATTCCATCTCGTCGAAGAAGACGATGACGGGGGTGCCCTCGCTCGCCTTCTCCCTCGCACGCTGGAAGACCAGGCGGATGTGCCGCTCGGTCTCGCCGACGTACTTGTTGAGGAGCTCGGGGCCCTTGATATTGAGGAAGTAGCTCTTCCCCGCGGGCTGCCCGGTGACCTCGGCGACCTTCTTGGCGAGCGAATTGGCGACGGCCTTGGCGATGAGCGTCTTGCCGCAGCCGGGCGGTCCGTAGAGCAGGATGCCCTTCGGCGGCCGCAGCTCGTGCTCCTTGAAGAGGTCGGGGTGCAGATACGGAAGCTCGACCGCGTCGCGGATCAGCTCGATCTGGTCGCCCAGGCCGCCGATCTTGTCGTAGTCGATGTCCGGGACCTCTTCGAGGACGAGCTCCTCGACCTCGCTCTTGGGAACCACCTCGTAGACGTAACCCGACCTGGAGTCCAGGAGCAGGGCGTCGCCGGCGCGGATGGTGATGTCCAGCAGCGGCTCGGCGAGCCGCACCACCCTCTCCTCGTCGGTGTGCCCGACCACCAGGGCACGCTCGCCGTCCTCAAGGATCTCCTTGAGGGTGACGATGTCCCCGGCCCGCTCGAACTCCATGGCCTCGACCACGTTGAGCGCTTCGTTGAGCATGACCTCCTGGCCACGCCGGAGGTCCTCGAGCTCGACACTGGGGCTGACGTTCACCCGGAGCTTGCGGCCCCCGGTGAAGATGTCGCAGGTGCCGTCCTCGTTGGCCTGCAGGAAGACGCCGAAGCCGGCCGGCGGCTGCGCGAGCCGGTCGACCTCTTCCTTGAGGGCCACGATCTGGTCACGCGCCTCACGGAGCGTGTTGGCGAGCCGCTCGTTCTGTGCGGACACGCCTGCCAGGTTGGTCTGCAACTCGACGATCCGCTCTTCGAGAATCCTCGTATGACGCGGAGAGTCGGCGAGCTTACGTCGCAGGACGGCGATTTCCTGCTCGAGATAGGCAACCTGGCCGGCTGGGTCTTCTGACCCTCGCGCGGGCCGGATGCCGCGGTTGATGTCGTCGTCGTGGGCTGCCACGGTCCTCACCTCCTCCATGGGGAGCTGGACGCTTCCTGACCCTACCTGGGTGGGTGGTGATTGAAACCCCTAGATCACAAAGACTGCGGGGTGTGTCCGATCTTCACCCTTGCGCTCTCCCTCACGTCAAGGGAATACCCACCCTTCGGCACCGGAAAGCCGCCGGTTGTATCGTCGAACTGTTCAACACCCGTCAGGGCTGGCTCCAATTGGTTCAGATACGCAGGAACGGCAGGACACATGACCGTGCAGCAGGACTCGCCGGGCGACAGTGACACGCAGGACCTGGAGGTCTGGATCGACCAGGACCTCTGTACGGGCGACGGCATCTGTGTGCAGTACGCCCCCGACGTCTTCGAGCTGGACATCGACGGTCTGGCGTATGTGAAGAGCAGCGACGACGAGCTGCTGCAGAACCCGGGGGCGACCACTCCGGTGCCGCTGCCGCTCCTCCAGGACGTCGTGGATTCGGCCAAGGAGTGTCCCGGGGACTGCATCCATGTGCGGCGCGTCAAGGACAACGTCGAGGTGTACGGGCCGGACGCCGACTAGCCGGCCAGGTCCTCCGCCCGGACACCCCCAGGCTGCGAAGGCGGCGCTCAGACGCTGCGGGCGAGGTCTCCGGAGGTGCGGACGAACGCCTTCCCCTTCCACCTCCAGGAGGCCTGTTCCTCCTGGTCGGGGCAGCAGCGGGGGACGTCGAGCGAGGAGTAGCCGAGCAGGGTCGCCGAGACGACGCCGTCGCGTACGGCGAAGTCGGAGACCGTTTTCCTGTCAGCGGGGTCCACCAGGGTCGCCACGACCCGGGGTGCGGCCCCGCTCGTCTGTGTCAGGACGTAGATGCCGCCGGGCGGGGTGCCCGATCCGGCGGCGCAGTGCACCACGGCGACGGTTTCCGGCCGCCCGTCGCCGTCGAGGTCGCCGGGGGCCTGTTTCGCGACGGTCGTCCCGGCGCCGCCGCACTCCAGCGGGAAGTCCACCCCGGCCGGGTCCGGGGCGGGCACGGGAGCGCCGTGCTGCCGCGTGGTGGTCCGCTGCTCGGGGGCCGTGGCGGTCGCCGTGGCCGTACGGGGCTGGAGCAGCCCGGCCAGCGCGACGACTCCCGCCATCGCCGCGGCCGTGGCGAGCCAGTGCACCGGCTTGGCGGCGGTGTGGGCGAGCTCCGGGAGCGCGGGGGTCTGCACGCGGTATGTCTCCTGATGGTTCCTGGAAGCCCGGTGAGGGGGTGGGGAGCACCCCTGAGGGGTGGCCAGCATCGTGCCACACCTCACACCCGGGCGGAACGGCGGGGTGCAACGAAAAGGCGCCGCCGCGCAGTTCCCCGGTCGGTCGGGGAACTGCGCGGCGGCGCCGGTTCGTTGGGCGGGTCAGCCGCGGTCGGCGGCGGAGCCTCCGCGGCTCTGGCTGCCCGGTCCGTCGTAGTCCTCGCCGTAGGCGCCCTTGGAGGGGCGGCGGCGGCGCAGCGGCGGCTCGACGCCGTCCGCGAGGCGGCGGGCGGTGACCAGGAAGCCGGTGTGGCCGATCATCCGGTGGTCGGGGCGGACGGCGAGGCCCTCCACGTGCCAGTTGCGGATCATCGACTCCCAGGGCTGCGGTTCGGCGAAGCAGCCGATCTCGCGGATGGACTCGACGGTGCGCGAGAGCTGGGTGGTGGTGGCCACGTAGGCGCAGAGGATGCCGCCGGGCACCAGGGCCTTGGAGACGGCCTCCAGGCACTCCCAGGGGGCGAGCATGTCCAGCACGACGCGGTCGACGTCGGTGTCGGAGAGGTTGTCCTGGAGGTCGCCGACGGTCAGCTGCCAGGCGGGGTGCGGCGAGCCGAAGTAGCGCTCGACGTTCTGCTGGGCGATCTCGGCGAAGTCCTCGCGGCGCTCGTAGGAGTGCAGCATGCCCTGCTCACCGATGGCGCGCAGCAGGAAGGTGCTGAGCGAGCCGGATCCGACCCCGGCCTCCACGACGCGGGCGCCGGGGAAGATGTCGGCGAAGGCCAGGATCTGCCCCGCGTCCTTGGGGTAGACCACGGCGGCGCCGCGGGGCATGGACAGGACGTAGTCGGGGAGCAGGGGGCGCAGCGCGAGATAGGCGACGTTTCCCGTGGTTCGGACAACACTGCCCTCGGGGGCACCGATCAGCTCGTCGTGCGGGAAAGAACCCTTGTGGGTGTGGAAGTTCTTTCCGGCCTCGAGCGTGAAGGTGTAGTGGCGGCCCTTGGGGTCGGTGAGCTGTACCTGGTCCCCGACCTTGAAGGGCCCACGTCGGCGGGCGGCACCGGTCGGTTCAGACATGTGACCAGCCTACCGGTGATTCCGGGGCCGCCGACCGCCCGGCCCGCGCCGTCGACGGCCGGGCGGGCCCTCAGGCTCCGGGGCGGGCCATGGCCTTGACGAAGGCGCGCTCCACGTCGGCGGTGGAGAGGACCCCGTAGATCTGGCCGGTCTCCTCGACCACCAGGTATTCGGTGGCGGGGGTGGCCTTGAGCCGGTCCAGGAGGGCTTCGCCGGCCAGTTCCGCGGGGACCTTCATGCCGTCGGTGAGGTCCTGGGCGAGGCCGCTGACGGCGACCCAGGGGCGGCGGTGTTCGGGGACGCCGACGATGGCGGCCTCGCGGACGACGCCCTTGGGGTTGCCCTGTCCGTCGACGACGACCAGGGCGCGGGCGCCCGCCTCGTTGGCCCGGCGCAGCGCTTCGGAGAGCGGGGTGGCGGACTCGACGGGGACGGCGCGGCGGGTCAGGGTGCGGGCTCGGAGGTCGGGCAGGTGCTCGCGGAGGCGGGCCATGCGCAGGCTGTTCCCGGCGCCGGTCCAGATGATGCCGGCGAGGATCGCGGCGAGCAGGGCGTCCATGACGGTCTCGACGCCGCCGATGTCCTGGGCGGAGCCGCCGACCGCTCCGGTGTGGGTGAGCAGCGGCAGGCCGACGAGGACGACGACGGCGAGGCCGCGGCCGACCCAGGCGGCGGCGATGGTGCCGCTCATCGGCTTGCCGGTGATCTTCCAGACGACGGCGCGAAGCATCCGGCCGCCGTCGAGGGGCAGGCCGGGCAGCAGGTTGAACGCGGCCACGATGAGGTTGGAGATCATCAGGCCCGCGAGCAGGACACCGGGGACCGTGCCGGGCTCGACGAGCTGCATCGCGCCGTAGAAGACGCCGCCGAGGACCAGGGACAGGAGCGGTCCGACGAAGGCGAGGACGAACTCGCGGCCGGGTGTCTCGCTCTCCTTCTCGATCTCCGAGACGCCGCCGAAGAACTGGAGCTGGATGCGGCGGACCGGGAGCTTGTAGCGCAGGGCGGCGACCGTGTGGGCCAGTTCGTGGACGAGCACGGAGGCGTAGAAGGCGATGGCGAAGAACAGCGCGACGAGATAGCGGGCGGCGCCGAGCTCGGGCAGCACGCGGTCGAGCTGGCCGCCGAAGACCCAGGTGATCAGTGCGGCGACGACGAACCAGCTGGGGGCGACGTAGACGGGCACGCCGAAGGGGCGGCCCATGAGCAGGCCGCCGCCGGGTTCCGCGGGGCGTTTCGGCTTGCCGTTGTCGGGGTCGGCGCCGGGGGGCGCTCCCCCTGCGCCGGGCTGCGGCCGCCCGCTGTCGCCGCTCTCGTCCACGGGGTCCCTTCGGTTCGGTGAGTGGCCTTTGCCACGATCATGCAGTGTGCGAGGGTCTGCCGTCGATGGTATGCCGCTGACTGTCAGTGGCGGGCCGTAGGGTCTGGAGACATGACTTCCGTGCCGCGGCCGCCTCAGCCGCCTTCGTCCCTGTCGCCGTCGCGGGCGAGCGATTTCATGCAGTGCCCCCTGCTCTACCGCTTCCGGGTCATCGACAGGCTGCCCGAGAAGCCCAGCGAGGCGGCTACCCGCGGCACGCTGGTCCATGCGGTGCTGGAGCGGCTCTTCGACGCCCCGGCGGCCGACCGTACGGCGCCGCGGGCGCGGGCGCTGATTCCCGGCCAGTGGGACCGGCTGCTGGAGTCGAAGCCGGAGCTGGGCGAGCTGTTCGCCGAGGACAGCGAGGGCGAGCGGCTGACGCGCTGGCTGGGCGAGGCGGAGCAGTTGGTGGAGCGGTGGTTCTCGCTGGAGGACCCGACGCGGCTGGAGCCGGCGGAGCGCGAGCTGTTCGTGGAGACGGAGCTGGAGTCGGGGCTGCGGCTGCGCGGGGTGATCGACCGGGTGGACGTCGCGCCGAGCGGCGAGGTCCGGATCGTCGACTACAAGACGGGCAAGGCGCCGCGGCCGGAGTATTCCGAGGGCCCGCTGTTCCAGATGACGTTCTACGCGCTGGTGGTCTGGCGGCTGAAGGGCGTCGTGCCGCGCCGCCTCCAGCTGGTCTATCTGGGCAGCGGGGACGTGCTGACGTACGACCCGGTGGTGGCGGACCTGGAGCGGGTGGAGCGCAAGCTGCTGGCGCTGTGGGACGCGATCGCGCTGGCGACGGAGACCGGTGACTGGCGGCCCCGGCCGACGAAGCTGTGCGGCTGGTGCGACCACCGGGCGGTGTGTCCGGAATTCGGTGGGACTCCCCCGGTCTATCCGCTGTCGGTCCGCCCGGCGGACCCGGGTGAGGATGGCCAGGGCAGAATGGGACCGGTCCGGGCCGAGGCCGGCCGAGCCGTGGCCCTTGAGGGCCCTTAAGGAGTTCCTGTGGCGATCCGCGTCCTTCTGGTCGATGACCAGCCTCTGCTGCGCACCGGTTTCCGGATGATTCTGGAGGCCGAAGGCGATCTGGCGGTGGTCGGTGAGGCCGGTGACGGTCTGCAGGCCATCGATCAGGTGCGGGCGCTGCAGCCCGATGTGGTGCTGATGGACATCCGGATGCCGCGGATGGACGGGGTGGAGGCGACCCGTCAGATCACCGGCCCCGGGAAGGACGGCCCGGCGAAGGTGCTGGTGCTGACCACCTTCGATCTCGACGAGTACGTGGTGGAGGCGCTGCGTGCGGGGGCGAGCGGCTTCCTGCTGAAGGACGCTCCGGCGGCCGAACTGGTGCAGGCGATCCGGGTGGTGGCGGCGGGCGAGGCGATGCTCGCGCCGAGCATCACGCGCCGGCTGCTCGACAAGTACGCGGACCATCTGCCGTCCGGCGAGGACCCGGTGCCGGACGCCCTGCACACGCTGACGGACCGTGAGGTCGAGGTGCTGAAGCTGGTGGCGCGGGGGCTGTCCAACGCGGAGATCGCGGCGGATCTGTTCGTCAGCGAGACGACGGTCAAGACGCATGTGGGCCATGTGCTCACGAAGTTGGGCCTGCGCGACCGGGTGCAGGCCGCGGTGTACGCGTACGAGAGCGGGCTGGTGCGCCCCGGGGCGCAGTAGCGGCCCCTGCCCCGCGTACGGCGAAGCCGTCCGGCCCGTCCCCGTCCTGTCGAAGGAGAGGGGGCGGGCCGGACGGCTTTTTGGTCGGATCAGGTGAGGTCGGGCTCAGACGCTGGGCCGGTTGAGCTCCCAGAGCTGGAGTTCGGAGGTGGCGCTGACGGAGCGCTCCACTCCGGCGATGCCGTCGCGGGAGGCGACGTACTGCTTGCCCTGCCAGATCGGGAGGACCGGCACATCGGTGGCGACGATGTCCTGGAGCTTCTCGTAGGTGATGGCGGCGGCGGTGCGGTCGGCCTCGCGGCGGGACTGCGGGATGAGGACCTTCTGCGCCTCGCGCGAGCGGTAGGGCGAGTTGAGGAAGTTGTTCTCGTCCAGGAAGGGCGCGGTGTAGTTGTCCGGGTCCGGGAAGTCGGGGAACCAGCCCATGCCGTAGGCGGCGTAGTCGCCGCGCTTCTGCTCGGGGCGGTACTGCGACCACTCCTTGCCCTTGACGGAGACGTCGAAGAGGCCGGAGCTGTTCAGCTGCTCCCGGAGCGCCTTGAACTCCTCGGCGGTGGCCGAGCCGTAGTGGTCGTTGGTGTAGTGCAGGGTGAACTTCACCGGCGTCTTGATCCCGGCGTCGCGGAGGATCGTCGCGGCCTTGGCGGTGTTGGGCTCGCCGTACTTGTTGAAGAAGGCGTTGGTGTGCCCGGCGATGCTGGAGGGGATCAGGGAGTAGAGCGGTTCGGCGGTGGTGCCGTACACCTTGCCCGCGATCTCGCCCCGGTCGATGATCTGCGCCATGGCCTGCCGGACGGACTTGTTGACCACGGGGTCCTTGGTGTTGAACCCGAGGTAGCTGATGGCCAGGCCGGGCATCTCGGTGAGCTCGACGCCCTCCTTCGGCTTCACGAGCATGTCGTGGGCCTGCTCGGGCGACATCGCCCGGGTCATCATGTGGATCTTCTTCTCGTCGAGCGCCTTGCCCATGGCTTCGGCGTCGGGGAAGAGGTCCATCTCGACCTTGTCGTTGAGCACCTTCAGCTCGCCCTTGTACGAGGGGTTCTTGGTGAAGGCGATCTTGACGACCCGGCCGTCCTCGACCTGCGGCTTCATGGTGTACGGGCCGGAGCCGTCGACCTGGAAGCCGGTGCGCGCCTCCTTCGCCGGGTACTGCGCCTTCGGGACGATGCCGGCGGCGGGGGTGGCGAGCTTGTACGGGAAGGTCGCGTCGGGCGTGTTCAGGTGGAAGATCACCTGGTCATCGCCCTTGGTCTCGATCATGTCGATGTTGGCGAGCAGGCCGACCGGCCCGCTGTCCGAGTCGATGTCGATGACGCGCTGGATGGAGTGCTTCACGTCCTCGGCGGTGACGGGCGTCCCGTCGGCGAAGGTGAGGCCCGCCCGCAGGGTGCAGCGGTAGCTCTCGTTCGCGGTGTCGGTGAAGGTGCAGCTGCGGGCGGCCTCGGGCACCGGCTCGCCGCCGCCGTTGGGCACCGCGGTCAGGGTCTGCACGGTCTGCCGCAGGACGTTCCAGACGCCCGCTTCGTAGCCGATGGCCGGGTCGAGCGGCGCGGGGTTCTCCTTGGAGGCCACGAGCTGGTCCGTGGTGCCGACGACGATGGCTCCCTTGCCACCGGCGCCGCTGTCCGTGCTGCCGCAGGCGGCGAGCACGGGGGCGAGCAGGCCGACGACGGCCGGCAGCACCAGGGTCTTGCGGTTCATCTGGACGTTCTCCCTCATCCCGGCAGGTGAGGAATCAAAGTTAGTAGCCGCTGGTGGCCCCTCCGACCGCGTGGAGGACGGCGCACGCTCCCCCGGCGGCCGCAGCGGGCGACATACGAACACGATTACGGACAGCTCACCCGATCCCGGCGGGCCCCGGGAGGCTTTCGGGTGAGGAAGGTCACGCGTCCGCCCTCTTCACATATGCGCCTTGTGGCTGATCCTCATCCATGGAACGTTGCCGGAACGCACACGGGCGGGGGCAGAAAATCCGCTGTTCGTTCACAAACGGACGCCCGGTTCGCATGGGAGTCCGGTGCATGTCAGCACGTTCCGCCCGCTCCGGTGATGAGCTTGCGGAGGAAGGCGAGGTCGACCTCTTCGAGGGAGCCGACGACCATGCGTCCGGCCGCGGGGGCGATGGGGGCGACGGACGGCACGGCGACGACCCGGCATCCGGCGGCCTCGGCGGCGGCCACGCCGGTCGCGGTGTCCTCGATGACGGCGCAGCGCCAGGGGTCAGCGCCGAAGCCCGCGGCGGCGGTGAGGTAGGGCTCGGGGTGGGGCTTGGTGCGGGCCACCTCGTCCCCGGCGACCGTGAGCGCGAAGTGGTGACGGCCCACCGAGTCCAGCACCCGGTCGATGATCCGGCGGTGCGAGGCCGAGACGAGCGCGGTGGGCACCTCGTAGGCGCCCAGCTCGGCGAGCAGCCGCTCGGCTCCCGGCATCAGCGGCACTCCGCGCGCGATACGGCTCTCGAATCCGTCGTTGAGCAGCACGGTCAGCTCGTCCAGCCGGATGTCGGCACCGGTGACGTCGATGAGGTAGCCGGCGCTGCGGGTCATCGGACCGCCGACGACCACGTCCCGCCAGGACTCGTCCAGCCGGTGCCCGAGACCGGCGAAGACCTCTTTCTCGACGTCCCACCAGAAGCCCTCGGTATCGACCAGGGTTCCGTCCATGTCGAGAAGGACCGCCTGCAGGGCGGCGCCTTCGGCCGTGCGGGTCAAGGACGCGGGGACCGTACTGGTCATCCGGCACACCTTCCGTAAGGGACGAGAAGGCCGGCCGCCATTCCCGAAAGCGGGAGGGCGACCGGCCTGCACTGGACCGACCAGTGTACGACGTGTCCCGCCGCGGTGCGCGAAAGGCGCGTGACCGCGGGGCGAAGTCCGCCCTACCGGGCGTTGAAGTACTTCGCCTCGGGGTGGTGGATGACGATGGCGTCGGTGGACTGTTCCGGGTGGAGCTGGAACTCCTCGGAGAGGTGCACACCGATGCGTTCCGGCTGGAGGAGGTCGGCGATCTTCGCGCGGTCCTCCAGATTCGGGCACGCCCCGTAACCGAGCGAGAACCGTGCGCCGCGGTACTTCAGCGCGAACATGTCCTCGACGTCCGCCGGGTCCTCCCCGCCGAAGCCGAGCTCGCTGCGGACCCGGGCGTGCCAGTACTCGGCCAGGGCTTCGGCGAGCTGGACGGAGAGGCCGTGCAGCTCCAGGTAGTCGCGGTAGGAGTTGGCGGCGAACAGCTCGGCGGTGGCCTCGCCGATCCGGGAGCCGACGGTGACGATCTGGAGGCCGATGACGTCCGTCTCGCCGGACTCCTCGGGGCGGAAGAAGTCGGCGAGGCAGAGCCGGCGGCCGCGGCGCTGGCGCGGGAAGGTGAAGCGGGTGCGCTCGGAGCCGTCCTCGTGCAGGAGGACCAGGTCGTCGCCCTTGGAGACGCACGGGAAGTAGCCGTAGACGACGGCCGCCTCCAGGAGGTTGTTGGACTGGAGGTGGTCGAGCCAGCCGCGCAGATGCGGGCGGCCCTCGGTCTCCACCAGCTCCTCGTACGTCGGTCCGTCGCCGGTCCGGTTCTGCTTGAGGCCCCACTGGCCCTTGAAGAGGGCGCCCTCGTCGAGCCAGGAGGCGTAGTCCTTGAGCGGGATGCCCTTGATGACGCGGGTGCCCCGGAACGGCGGCTCGGGGATGGGGTTGGTGGTGGAGACGTCCGAGCGCACCGAGCCCTCGGGCTCCTCGACCTCCAGCACGGCGGTGTCGGTGTTCTTCTTGGGCACCCGGCGCTGCTTGAGCTCGGGCAGGACCGCGCCCGGAACGCCGCGCTTGACGCCGATGAGCGCGTCCATGAGGCGCAGGCCCTCGAAGGCGTCGCGGGCGTAGCGGACTTCGCCTTCGTAGATCTCGTGGAGGTCCTGTTCCACGTAGGCGCGGGTGAGCGCGGCGCCGCCGAGGATGACGGGGAAGTCGGCGGCCATCTTGCGCTGGTTGAGCTCCTGGAGGTTCTCCTTCATGATCACGGTGGACTTCACGAGGAGACCGGACATGCCGATGACGTCGGCGCGGTGTTCCTCGGCGGCTTCCAGGATCGCGGAGACGGGCTGCTTGATGCCGAGGTTGACGACGTTGTAGCCGTTGTTGGAGAGGATGATGTCGACGAGGTTCTTGCCGATGTCGTGGACGTCGCCGCGGACGGTGGCCAGCACGATCGTGCCCTTGCCGTCGTCGTCGGTCTTCTCCATGTGCGGCTCCAGATGGGCCACCGCGCTCTTCATGACCTCGGCGGACTGGAGGACGAACGGCAGCTGCATCTGGCCGGAGCCGAACAGCTCGCCGACCACCTTCATGCCCTCCAGCAGCGTGTTGTTCACGATGTCCAGAGCCGGAGTGTCCTGGAGTGCCTCGTCGAGGTCGGCCTCCAGGCCGTTCTTCTCACCGTCGATGATGCGGCGCTGAAGGCGCTCGTCCAGCGGCAGGGCCATCAGCTCCTCGGCCTTGCCCGCCTTCATCGACTTCATGTTGACGCCCTCGAACAGCTCCATGAGCTTCTGGAGGGGGTCGTAGCCCTCGGCGCGGCGGTCGTAGATCAGGTCGAGGGCGACCTTGACCTGCTCCTCCTCCAGCCGGGCGATCGGCAGGATCTTCGAGGCGTGCACGATCGCGGAGTCCAGGCCCGCCTTGACGCACTCGTCGAGGAAGACGGAGTTCAGCACGACGCGGGCGGCCGGGTTGAGGCCGAAGGAGATGTTGGAGAGGCCCAGCGTCGTCTGGACGTCCGGGTGGCGCTTCTTCAGCTCGCGGATCGCCCCGATCGTGGCGATGCCGTCGCCGCGGGACTCCTCCTGGCCGGTGCAGATGGTGAAGGTCAGGGTGTCGATCAGGATGTCGGACTCGTTGATGCCCCAGTTGGTGGTGAGGTCCTCGATCAGCCGCTCGGCGATGGCGACCTTGTGCTCGACCGTGCGCGCCTGACCCTCCTCGTCGATCGTCAACGCGATCAGGGCGGCGCCGTGCTCGGCGGCCAGGGCGCTGACCTGCGCGAACCTCGACTCCGGACCGTCACCGTCCTCGTAGTTCACCGAGTTCAGCACGGCCCGGCCGCCGAGCTTCTCCAGACCGGCGCGCAGGACGGGCAGCTCGGTGGAGTCCAGCACGATCGGGAGGGTGGAGGCGGTCGCGAAGCGGCCGGCCAGCTCTCTCATGTCGGCGACGCCGTCACGGCCGACGTAGTCGACGCAGAGGTCGAGCATGTGCGCGCCTTCGCGGATCTGGTCGCGGGCCATCTCCACGCAGTCGTCCCAGCGGGCCTCCAGCATCGCCTCACGGAACTTCTTGGAGCCGTTGGCGTTGGTCCGCTCCCCGATCGCCAGATAGGCGGTGTCCTGACGGAACGGGATCGTCTGGTACAGCGAGGCCGCGCCGGGCTCCGGGTGCGGGTTCCGCTCGACCGGCGTGAGGCCGCGGGCCCGCTCGACGACGACCCGCAGGTGCTCCGGAGTCGTACCGCAGCAGCCGCCGATCAGCGAGAGGCCGTAGTCCCGGACGAAGTTCTCCTGGGCGTCGGCGAGGCCGTCGGGGCCGAGCGGGAAGTGCGCGCCGTCCTTGGTGAGGACGGGCAGGCCGGCGTTGGGCATGCACATCAGCGGCGTACGGGAGTGGCGGGCGAGGTAGCGCAGGTGCTCGCTCATCTCGTCCGGGCCGGTCGAGCAGTTCAGCCCGATCAGATCGATGCCCAGCGGCTCCAGTGCCGTCAGCGCCGCGCCGATCTCGGAGCCCAGCAGCATGACGCCGGTCGTCTCGAAGGCGAGGGAGCAGATGAGGGGCACCTGGAGGCCCAGGGCGTCCATCGCCCGGCGGGCGCCGATGATGCTGGACTTCGTCTGCAGCAGGTCCTGGGTCGTCTCCACGATCAGGGCGTCCGAGCCGCCCGCGAGGAGGCCCTCGGCGTTCTTCTGATAGCCGTCACGCAGAACGTCGTAGGTGGTGTGGCCGAGCGAGGGCAGCTTGGTCCCGGGGCCGATCGAGCCGAGGACCCAGCGCTGGCGGCCGTCCTTCTCCGCGAACTCGTCGGCGACCTCGCGGGCGATGCGGGCGCCCGACTCGGAGAGCTCGAAGATCCGGTCGGCGATCTCGTACTCGTTCGCGGCGGAATGGTTCGCGCCGAAGGTGTTGGTCTCGACGCAGTCGACACCGACCGCGAAGTACTCCTCGTGGACCGAGCGCACGATGTCGGGCCGGGTGATGTTGAGGATCTCGTTGCAGCCTTCGAGATTCTCGAAGTCCTCCAGCGTGGGGTCCTGTGCCTGGAGCATGGTGCCCATCGCCCCGTCGGCCACCACCACTCGGGTGGCGAGTGCCTCTCGGAGTGCGTCTGCGCGGGTCCGGCTGTCGGCGGCGGATGTCGGCAACGAGGCCATGGATGATCTCCCAGGGATGCGACGGCTGTCGGCTTTGCGTCCTTCTTGGGGAAGGCGCACCTCGCCAGCGTAGCCGGACGGCGCCCGGGTCCGTAGGTGCGTCCATGGGACGGACTGCATGCTGTGCGGGGTGCGGGGCGTACGACGCGGTGGCGGAGACTTTCCCCCGGAGTCCGGCGAAGGTCGGCATCGACCGATAGTGTTCAGCATTGTCGAACCGAGGTGGAGGAGTACGGCGCGATGGCCAAGAACATCCAGTCGCTGGAGCGGGCGGCCGCGATGCTGCGGTTGCTGGCGGGCGGCGAGCGCCGGCTCGGGCTGTCCGACATCGCCTCCTCGCTGGGGCTGGCCAAGGGCACCGCGCACGGCATTCTGCGCACCCTCCAGCTGGAGGGCTTCGTCGAGCAGGACGCGGCGTCGGGCCGCTATCAGCTCGGCGCGGAGCTGCTGCGTCTCGGCAACAGCTATCTGGACGTCCACGAGCTGCGGGCGCGCGCCCTGGTCTGGACGGACGACCTGGCCCGTTCCAGCGGCGAGAGCGTCCACCTCGGGGTGCTGCACCAGCACGGCGTGCTGATCGTCCACCACGTCTTCCGGCCCGACGACAGCCGCCAGGTGCTGGAGGTCGGGGCCATGCAGCCGCTGCACTCCACGGCGCTGGGCAAGGTGCTGTCCGCGTACGACCCGGTGGCGCACAGCGAGGTCATGGAGGCGGAGCGCCGCTCCTTCACCGGGCGCACCGTCACCGCCGCCGACGAGTTCGAGTCGATGCTCGACCTGATCCGGGCGCAGGGCTGGGCCGCCGACGCGGAGGAGACCTGGGAGGGCGTGGCCGCCGTGGCCGCGCCCGTGCACGACCGGCGCAGGATGCCGGTCGGGGCGGTCGCCGTGACCGGCGCGGTCGAGCGGGTGGCCCCGGGGGGCACGCTGCGCCCCGAGCTGATCGCGGCCGTACGCGACTGCGCCCGCGCGGTCTCCCGGGATCTGGGGGCCGGCCGCTTCTGACGGCCCACACGCCCCGCACTCCCGCTCCCGCCCCGCACTCCCGCCCCCCGGCCCGGGCCCGGCAGGTCCGCGCCCGGCAGTCCCTCGCCCGGTACGTCCGGGTCCGGCGCGGTAACGATCGCGTCGCGCACCGAGTCGTGGACCACAGAACCCTTGACGCTTCCTTCACTCGGGGGAAACACTGCCGTTCAACGGTCGGCATTGTCGAACGCCTAACGGCAATACGCGTTAGGGTGTGACAGTGCCAAGGGCCGGTCAAGCCCTTACAGGTGGGCTGCCCACGCTTCGTGGATACCCATCTGGGGCGCGGAACACCGGAGGGACCCGGTGATCCGCTCTCCCCTGGACGAAGGACAAAGGAGTCGCGGGTGTCCAGCTCCGACATTTTCATCGGCGAGACCATAGGTACCGCCGTACTCATCCTGCTCGGCGGCGGTGTCTGTGCCGCCGTCACGCTGAAGAGCTCGAAGGCCC
This sequence comes from Streptomyces sp. SID14515, assembly GCF_010548505.1. Taxonomy (NCBI): domain Bacteria; kingdom Bacillati; phylum Actinomycetota; class Actinomycetes; order Kitasatosporales; family Streptomycetaceae; genus Streptomyces; species Streptomyces sp. SID14515. The sequence continues at coordinate 29,215 of NZ_JAAGMH010000071.1, forward strand.
GGAACGCGGGCTGGCTCGCCATCACCTTCGGGTGGGGCTTCGCCGTGCTGACCGGCGCCTACCTCGCCGGCGGCGTATCGGGCGCCCATCTCAACCCCGCGGTCACGGTCGGCCTGGCCATCCAGGGCGGCACCGAGTGGGGCGACGTACCCCTCTACCTCGGGTCGCAACTGCTCGGCGCGATGATCGGCGCCCTGCTGGTCTGGGCGGTGTACTACGGGCAGTTCCACGCCCACCTCACCGACCCGGAGATCGTCGGGACCAAGTCCACCGACGAGGGCATGGTCGACCAGACCGCCGCCCCGAAGGCGGGCCCGGTGCTCGGGATCTTCTCCACCGGCCCCGAGATCCGCAACGGCGTGCAGAACGTCATCACCGAGATCATCGCCACCGTCGTGCTGGTCCTGGCGATCCTGACCCAGGGCCTCAACAACGAGGGCAACGGCCTCGGCGTGCTCGGCGCTCTGATCACCGCCCTGGTCGTCGTCGGCATCGGCCTCTCGCTCGGCGGCCCGACCGGCTACGCGATCAACCCGGTCCGCGACCTCGGTCCGCGCATCGTGCACTCCCTGCTGCCGCTGCCCAACAAGGGTGGTTCGGACTGGGGCTACGCGTGGGTACCCATCGTGGGTCCGCTCGTCGGCGGCGCACTCGCCGGCGGGCTCTACAACCTCGCCTTCGCCTAGCCGCACCTCCACCACCTCACAGACTTCCGGGAGCACACCGTGACCGACGCACACACCACCGGCACCCACGGCACCGGGCCGTTCATCGCGGCCATCGACCAGGGCACCACCTCCAGCCGCTGCATCGTCTTCGACAAGGACGGCCGGATCGTCTCCGTCGACCAGAAGGAGCACGAGCAGATCTTCCCGAAGCCGGGCTGGGTCGAGCACGACGCGACCGAGATCTGGGAGAACGTCCAGGAGGTCGTCGCCGGGGCCATCGTCAAGGCCGGCATCACCTCCGCCGACGTCAAGGCGATCGGCATCACCAACCAGCGCGAGACCACGCTGATGTGGGACAAGAACACCGGTGAGCCGGTGCACAACGCCCTCGTCTGGCAGGACACCCGCACCGACGCGCTCTGCAAGGAGCTCGGCCGCAACGTGGGCCAGGACCGGTTCCGCCGCGAAACCGGGCTGCCGCTCGCCTCGTACTTCGCCGGGCCCAAGGTCCGCTGGCTGCTCGACAACGTCGAGGGGCTGCGCGAGCGCGCCGAGCGCGGCGACATCCTCTTCGGCACCATGGACTCCTGGGTCATCTGGAACCTCACCGGCGGCACCGACGGCGGGGTGCACGTCACCGACGTCACCAACGCCTCGCGCACCCTGCTGATGAACCTGCACACGATGGCGTGGGACGACAAGATCCTCTCCTCCATCGGCATCCCGGCCGCGGTCCTCCCCGAGATCCGCTCCTCCGCCGAGGTGTACGGCCACGCCAAGGGCGGCATCCTCGACGGCATTCCGGTCGCCTCCGCGCTCGGCGACCAGCAGGCGGCACTGTTCGGCCAGACCTGTTTCGCCGAGGGCGAGGCCAAGTCCACCTACGGCACCGGCACCTTCATGCTGATGAACACCGGTGGCACCCCGGTGAACTCGTACAACGGGCTGCTCACCACCGTCGGCTACCAGATCGGCGACAAGCCCCCGGTGTACGCCCTGGAGGGCTCCATCGCGGTCACCGGTTCGCTGGTGCAGTGGATGCGCGACCAGATGGGCCTGATCAAGTCGGCCGCCGAGATCGAGACGCTCGCCTCCTCGGTCGAGGACAACGGCGGCGCGTACTTCGTGCCCGCCTTCTCCGGCCTGTTCGCCCCCTACTGGCGTCCCGACGCCCGTGGTGTGATCACCGGTCTCACCCGTTACGTCACCAAGGCGCACATCGCCCGTGCCGTCCTGGAGGCCACCGCCTGGCAGACCCGCGAGATCAGCGACGCCATGACGAAGGACTCCGGCGTCGAGCTGACCGCGCTCAAGGTCGACGGCGGCATGACGTCCAACAACCTGCTGATGCAGACGCTCGCCGACTTCCTGGACGCGCCCGTGGTGCGCCCCATGGTCGCCGAGACCACCTGCCTCGGCGCCGCCTACGCCGCCGGTCTCGCCGTCGGCTTCTGGCCGGACACCGACGCGCTGCGCGCCAACTGGCGCCGGGCCGCCGAGTGGACCCCCCGCATGGACGCGGACACCCGTGCCCGCGAGTACAAGAGCTGGCTCAAGGCCGTCGAACGGACCATGGGCTGGGTCGAGGACGAAGAAAGCTGACGAGGAGCATCACCATGACCACCCTGCAGAGCGTTCCCGCCCTCGGAACGCACCCGGCCTCCGGCTCGCTGCCGAGCCGCGCCGAGACCCGGGAGCAGCTGTCCCGGGCCACGTACGACCTCCTGGTCATCGGCGGCGGCATCCTGGGCATCTCCACCGCCTGGCATGCCGCGCAGTCCGGGCTGCGGGTGGCCCTGGTGGACGCCGGCGACTTCGCCGGCGCCACCTCCTCCGCCTCCTCCAAGCTCCTCCACGGCGGCCTGCGCTACCTCCAGACCGGCGCGGTCAAGCTGGTCGCGGAGAACCACTTCGAGCGCCGCGCGGTCTCCCGCGAGGTGGCCCCGCACCTGGCCAACCCGCTCACCTTCTACCTGCCGGTCTACAAGGGCGGCCCGCACGGCGCGGCCAAGCTCGGCGCGGGCGTCTTCGCCTACTCCGCGCTCTCCGCGTTCGGCGACGGCGTCGGCCATGTCATCTCCCCGGCCAGGGCCCAGCGCGACGTCCCCGAGCTGCGCACCGACAATCTGAAGGCCGTCGCGGTCTACGGCGACGACCAGATGAACGACGCCCGGATGGCGCTGATGACGGTCCGCGCGGCCGTCGACGCGGGCGCGGTCGTCCTCAACCACGCGGCCGTCACCGGACTGCGCTTCACCCGGGGCCGGGTCACCGGCGCCGACCTGAAGGACAGCACGGACGGCACCGAGTTCGGCGTCACCGCCCGGCTCGTGCTGAACGCCACCGGCCCGTGGGTCGACCACCTGCGCAAGATGGAGGACCCGAACGCGGCCCCCTCCATCCGTCTCTCCAAGGGCGCCCACCTGGTCCTCAAGCGGACCCGGCCGTGGCGGGCGGCGCTGGCCACCCCGATCGACAAGTACCGCATCACGTTCGCCCTGCCGTGGGAGGACATGCTGCTGCTCGGCACGACGGACGAGGAGTACGAGGGCGATCCGGCGGATGTCGCGGTGACCGAGGCGGACACCGCGCAGATCCTCGACGAGGCGGCGTTCTCGATCAAGGACCAGCAGCTGTCGCGCGATCTGATCACGTACTCCTTCGCCGGTCTGCGGGTGCTGCCCGGCGGGCCCGGCGACACCTCCAAGGCCAAGCGCGAGACGGTCGTCACGGAGGGCCGCGGCGGGATGCTGTCGGTCGCGGGCGGCAAGTGGACGACCTTCCGCCACATCGGCCGTACGGTGATGAACAAGCTGGCCGCACTGCCGGGGCACCCGCTGGCCGAGGACATGGAGCCGATGAACCGGCTGCCGCGGAAGCTCCCGCTGCCCGGTATCGCCAACCCGAACGCGGTCGCCCACCGGCTGCTGATCGACGGCCCGGCCCCCGGCCCCCGGATGGCGCCGGACACCGCCCGGCACCTGGCCACGCACTACGGTTCGCTCGCCTTCGACATCGCCCGGCTGGCGAACGAGAACCCGGAGCTGGCCGAGCGCGTCCACCCGGACGCCCCGGAGATCTGGGCGCAGGTCGCCTACGCCCGCGACCACGAGTGGGCCGAGACGGCGGACGACGTGCTGCGCCGCCGGACCACGCTGACGATCCGGGGCCTGGCGACGGACGACGTCCGCGACGGCGTCGAAAAGCTGCTGGCCGACCGGGACTGACCACCCCCCACGGGTACGGGACGGGGGCGGCTTCCTCACGGGAGCCGCCCCCGTCGGCGTGCCGTGCGCCCGTCACACGCGCCACGCTCCCGCCATACGCGTGCAATGTGCCGCGGGGACAGTGGAGTTCATGAGATTCTCCGTGCTCTCCCTGATCGGTCACGACGCGCACCCGCTGACCGGTGACCTTCCTTCCGCCGCCGACCGGTTCGAAGAGGTGATCGACACGGCCTCGGTGGCGGAGCGGCTCGGCTTCGACGCGTACTCCGTCGGCGAACGGCACGCCGGGGCCTTCCTCTCCTCCAGCCCGAGCGTGGTGCTGGGCGCGATCGCGGCCCGTACGAGCACCATCCGGCTGCTCACCGGGGTGACCGTCGTCGCGATCCTCGACCCGGTCCGGGTGGCGGAGGACTTCGCGACGCTCGACCAGATATCCCGGGGCCGTATCGAACTGGTCGTCGGAAAGGGCGCGGAGGCGGGCCACTTCGACCTGTTCGGGCTCGACGAGGAGCGGCAGTGGGATCTCCAGAAGGAGAAATACGAGCTGCTGCGCCGGCTGTGGACCGAGGAGGGCGTCGACTGGGAGGGCGAGTTCCGGCCGCCGCTGAAGAACGTGACGACGGTGCCGCGTCCGTACGACGGGCTGCCGCGCGTCTGGCACGGCTCGGCGACCAGCCTCAACTCCCCCGAGCTGGCGGCCGAGCACGGCGATCCGCTGTTCACGGCCAATGCGATCCAGCCGCGTGAGGCGTACGCGAAGCTCATCGCGCACTACCGCGAGCGGTTCGAGGCGTACGGGCACGATCCGGCGGACGCCAAGGTGGCGGCGGGCTCGGGCGGGCTGCTCGTCGCGGACAGTTCGCAGGCGGCCGTGGAGCGGTACAAGGAGCTCTACGAGGCGAAGGTGCGGCAGACCTTCAAGCCGCATCTCGCGGGCAAGGCCGGTTACAACACCCCGTTCCGCACGATCGAGGACGCGATCGAGGCCGGCCCGCAGCTGATCGGCAGTCCGCAGCAGATCATCGACAAGATCCTCGGCTGGCACGAGGTCTACCGCCACGACCTCCAGTCGATCACCGTGGACGGCTTCGGGCTGAGCCGGCCGGAGCAGTTGGAGACGCTCCAGCGGTTCGCGGAGGAGATCGCCCCGGTGGTGCGGCGGGAGGCCCCGTCCACCCTGTGGTGATGACGCGGAACCGGCCGGCCGCCGTGACGCGGGGGCCATGATGCACTGATCCAGCCGATGATCCACTCCTGGTGGCAGGGTTCACCCGGCCGTGCAAGAGGGCTGCGGCAGGGGGGCCCGGAAGCCGTAAGGTTGCTCCGTACGTATGGAGACATCGGAAGGAGGCCCGGGTGATCGAGCTCGAGTCGGTGCCCGAGCTGATCGACCCGGTCATGGTGGCCGCGTTCGAAGGCTGGAACGACGCCGGGGACGCCGCCTCCACAGCGGTCGGTCATCTGGACCGGGAGTGGAAGGGCGAGGTGTTCGCGGCGCTGGACGCCGAGGACTACTACGACTTCCAGGTCAACCGGCCCACGGTGTGGCTGGACGGCGGGACGCGGAAGATCACCTGGCCGACGACGCGGCTGTCCGTGGTGCGCGTCGGCGGGGAGAAGCCCCGGGACCTGGTCCTGGTGCGCGGCATCGAACCGTCGATGCGCTGGCGGTCGTTCTGCAACGAGATCCTGGGTTTCGCCCATGAGTTGGGCGTCGAGATGGTCGTCATCCTGGGCGCGCTGCTCGGTGACACCCCGCACACCCGGCCGGTGCCGGTGAGCGGGGTCACCTCGGACGCGGACCTGGCGCGGACGATGGACCTGGAGGAGACCCGGTACGAGGGCCCCACGGGCATCGTCGGGGTCCTCCAGGAGGCGTGCACGCATGCCGGGGTGCCCGCGGTCAGCCTGTGGGCGGCGGTCCCGCACTATGTGTCGCAGCCGCCGAACCCGAAGGCGACGCTGGCCCTGCTGAACCGCCTGGAAGACCTGATCGGGCTGCGCATCCCGCTGGGCGAGCTGCCCGAGGACGCGCGGGCCTGGCAGCTCGGGGTGGACCAGCTGGCGTCGGAGGACAGCGAGGTCGCGGAGTACGTGCAGACGCTGGAGGAGGCGCGGGACACCGCGGAGCTGCCCGAGGCGTCCGGCGAGGCCATCGCCCGGGAGTTCGAGCGCTATCTGCGGCGGCGGGACGGCGGTCCCGGGCAGGGTCCGGGCGGGCATGCGACGGAGAGCGGGGATGTGCCGTATCTGCGCGATCCCGCCGGCGGCCGCACCCGCCCGCCGAAGCCGCCGCGTCCGGAGTCCGGGCGGGGCAAGGCCTCCGACGACAAGGGCCAGAAGGGTCCTGACGAGGCGTCGGGCGACGGCAGCCCCGACGAAGGCCCCGGGCAGACGCCCGAGGAGGACTGACCGCACAGCGGCACGACAGCGGTACGAACGGCAAGGGCGTCGCACGGGATCACCTCCCGTGCGACGCCCCTGTCCGTCCGTCGGGGTGCGGCTCAGGCGCAGTGGAACTTCGCCGCCGCCCAGTCGCCGTGGTCCCCGGTCTTGGACCCGTTGGTGTCGGTGACCTTCAGCCGCACCTGCCGTACGCCGTCGAGCTTCACGTCGACCGGCAGGGTCGCCGAGGCGCCGGTCAGCTTCGGTGAGGTCCACAGCACCTTGCCGTCGCTCTCCACGGAGAACGCGACTTCGCCGTAGCCGTCGATCTCGTCGTCGATGCCGACGTCGGCCGTGAACTTGGTGCACCGGCCGCCGAGGTGGAGCGCGATGTCGGAGTCGGCGTGGGTGCCGATCCCCTTCTCGTACGTCTTTCCCGCGAGGGTCAGCGTCTTCCCGTCGCTCGCGCCCGACTCCCCGTTGGAGCGGTCGCGTTCGGCCGGGCCGTAGCCGTTGGTCTCGGAGAGCCAGACGAGATCGCTCGCCCAGGCCTCGCCCTCGGGCGCCGGGGGCAGTACGGAGACGGCGAGCCGCTGCTCGCTCGTGCGGGCGTCGCCGGCGGCCTGGTAGCGGGCCAGGGCCGTCAGCGTGGTCTCGCGTACCTCGGCGTCCTTCGCCGGGGTGAGGGCCACCTCGACCCGGCGGGTGGCGCCCGCCGGAATCCGGCCGGGGGCCTTCGCCGTGGCGGTCCGCCAGCCGTCGGGGGCCTGGAGGGAGACCGTGGTGTCGGTGAGGGCGGTGCTGCCCGCGGTGACGTCGACCTGGACCGTGCCGGGCGTCCCGGCTCCGGCCTCCTGGCCCGTGGGGACGGTGAGGGCGGCGGCCTGGGTGGCCTTCTTGCCGCCGACCGCGCTGGTGCCGAGGAGCTTCACCGTGAACTTCTTCGCGGTGCTCAGGGGCGCGGTCTTCACATGGACCACGCCGCCCCGGTCGTCGCGGTCGTACCACCAGCCCTGCCGGGCCTTGTCGTAGGCACTCTTCGAGGTCAGTTCGGGCAGCGTCCGGTCCAGCTTCACCGAGCGGGGCTCGGAGCCGGTGTGGACGGTGAACTCGTAGGGGCGCGCGCTCTGTTTGCCGGTGAAGCCGCCCCGGCTCTCGTTGATGGTGACGGAGACGTCGCCCGCGCCCTGCTTCGGGGCCCGGACGTCGGCGCGCTGGGTGGCGTACTTTCCGTCGCGGTGCTGCCGGGTGACGCCGTCGTCCTCGTACAGGGTGAAGGAGGTGTTCCCCTGCGGGTAGACGTCCCAGGCGAGCGGGGAGTCGGCGGTGCGGTCGCGGTAGGAGCGGATGCCGGGCCACATCGGGACGGCCGCGCCGGCCTTCACGAAGAGCGGCAGGGTGTCGAGCGGGGCGCCGTAGGTGTCGATGGTGGTGGGGCCCTCGTAGGTGCGGCCGCTCCAGTAGTCGATCCAGGTGCCCTTGGGCAGGTAGATGTCCTTGCGTTCGGTGGTGTCCTGGTAGACGGGCGCGACGAGGAAGTGCTCGCCGGAGAGGAACTCGTACTTCGCGGCCTCCGTCGACGCCTTGGGGTCGTCCGGGTATTCGAGGACCAGCGGGCGGACCATGCCGACGCCGGTCTTGGTCGCCTCGTGCGCGTAGGAGTACTGGTAGGGCAGCAGCGACTCCTTGAGCTTGAGGTAGTCGCGGTTGATCGAGGTGTACGGCTCTCCGTGACGGAAGGGCTGCTTGTCCATGGCGGCCCAGCCGTCCATGGTCATCGTGGTGCCGAGGAACATCTTCCACTGGAGATCGCGGGTGTACGTCTTGGCGCTGCCGCCGAAGATCCCGTCGACGTCACCGGTGGTGTAGGCGAGTCCGGACATCGTGGCGCCCGCATACGTCGGGATCTGCCAGCGGATGTACTCCCAGGTGCCGGACTGGTCGCCGGACCACTGGACGCCGCAGCGCTGCGCGCCCGCCCAGCTCTCCGGGGCCCAGGTGAAGCCGCGGGCGTCGCTGTTGTCCTCGATGCCCTTATAGGCGTCCTTGCAGCCGTCGAGGGCGAACTTGTAGCCCTCGCCGACCCAGGCGACGTCCAGCTTGGCGACCCGCTGCCCGGCCTTCACCTGGGCGGCGAGGTTCTCGATGCCGTCCTCGGTCCACAGGCCGAGCTCCATGTTGCGGTCCTTCAGGCCCTGGGCGGTCTCCTCCAGGTCCTCGTATCCGCAGCCGTAGCCGTCGTTGACGAGCATCCAGCCGTTCGGCATGTCGTTCTCGACGTAGCCGTCGGCGACCTTCAGCGAGTCCAGGGTGCGGCGCTCGCCCCGGTTGGCGTTGTGGAGATAGCAGTCGGCGTCGCCGATCTCCATGCCGTAGACGGGCGGCAGGAACGGCTTTCCGGTGAGGTCGGTGTACTGCCCGATGACGTCCTTGGCGGCGTCGGCGCCCTGGCCCGCGAAGTAGTAGGCGTCGAAGCGCTGTTCCTTCGCACTGGTCGTCACCGGGTCGGTGAACGCGTAGGTGTTGGGGGCGTAGGTGTTGCGGAAGACGCCGTAGCCGGCCGAGGAGAGGTAGAACGGCACGGAGTTGGGGTGGCCGCCGTCGTCCCAGTTGTAGTCGACGGCGACCTCGACGGTCTTGTCGCGGTGGGAGGTGTTGCCGCGGCCGTTCTGCATACCGGCCCCGTAGAACTGCTCACCGGCGCCCCGGGCCAGCGTCTGGACGGTCCGGTCGCCGGTCCAGCTCAGGCCCTTCGCCTCGGACCAGATCCGGCTGCCGTCGGCTCGGTGCAGGGCGAAGCGCAGCGGCTTCTTGTAGGCCCGCAGGGTGACCTCGCTCGTCGACAGCTCGTAGCGGTCGCCGCGGTCCTTCCAGCGGGTGCGGGGCGGCTCGCCCTGTGGCAGGACGATGTCGTCGCCGGTGGGGTCGGTGAACTTCCCGTCGGGGGCCAGCTCGATCCGGAAGGTCTCCTTCGAGACGAAGCTGACCCGGGCCTCGGCCTGCCCGGCGCTGATCCGGTACACCGCCCCGTCCGCCCGGAATCCGGTCACGTCCCCGACCGTGGTGGACTCCGTGCTCGCCGGCGGGGCCTCGTCGGCGTGGGCCCCGCCGGGCCCCGCGAGGACCGCGAACAGTCCGAGCAGCGCGGCAACCGCCGCCGCTCTCATGCGCGTTGATGTTTGCATAGTGAGCTTTTAGCGCAACTTCGAGCACATGACCATGGACAAAAAGGAACCGGCCCCGAACTTCGTAGAGAAGTCCGAGACCGGTTCGAGCCATCGGGCGGGCGGGGAAACCCCCTAGAGGGTGCCCTACAGCGCGACTCCGAGGAGGGCGTCGACCGTACGGGAGACAAGGCCGGGCGCACCCTCGTCCGTGCCGCCCTCCGCGCTCTGGAGCGCGGCCCAGCGGTCCACCGCGGCCAGCGCGGCGGGGCTGTCCAGGTCGTCCGCGAGCGCCTCGCGGACCTCCTCGACGAGCGCGTCGGCGGACGGCCCGTCGGGGCGCGAGACGGCGGCCCGCCAGCGCGCGAGACGCTCGACGGCGTCGGCGAGCACCTGGTCGGTCCACTCCCAGTCGGAGCGGTAGTGGTGGGAGAGCAGGGCGAGCCGGATGGCCGCCGGGTCCACGCCGTCGCGGCGCACGGCCGAGACGAAGACCAGGTTGCCCCGGGACTTGGACATCTTCTCGCCGTCCAGGCCGACCATGCCGGCGTGGACGTACGCCTTGGCGAACGGGTGCTCGCCGGTCAGCGCCTGGGCGTGCGAGGCGCCCATCTCGTGGTGCGGGAAGGCGAGGTCGGAGCCGCCGCCCTGGATGTCGAAGCCCATGCCGAGGTAGTCGAGCGCGATGGCGACGCACTCGATGTGCCAGCCGGGGCGGCCCGCGCCGAGCGAGCCCCCGTCCCAGCTCGGCTCGCCCGGGCGGGCGGCCATCCAGAGCATCGGGTCGAGGGGGTTCTTCTTGCCGGGGCGCTCCGGGTCGCCGCCGCGTTCGGCGGAGAGCAGGCGCATCGCCTCGGCGTCGAGGCCGGAGACCTCGCCGAAGTGCGGGTCGGTGTCGACGGAGAAGTAGATGTCGCCGTCCAGGTCGTAGGCGGCGCCCGCGTCCCGGAGGCGTTCGACGAGGGGCACGATGCCCGGTATCGCCTCGACCGCTCCGATGTAGTGCCGCGGGGGCAGCATCCGCAGGGCGGTCATGTCCTCGCGGAAGAGCGCCGTCTCGCGCTCCGCGAGCTCGGTCCAGTCCTGACCGTCGCGCACGGCCCGCTCCAGCAGCGGATCGTCCACGTCGGTCACGTTCTGGACGTAGTGGACCTGCCGCTTGGTGTCGAGCCACACGCGCTGAACGAGGTCGAACGCGTTGTAGGTCGCCGCATGACCCATGTGGGTCGCGTCGTACGGCGTGATGCCGCAGACGTAGATGCGGGCGACGGGACCGGGGTCAAGGGTGATCCGTCCGCCGGTCGCGGTGTCGTGGATCCGAAGGTCGCGGCCCTTGCCGGGCAGGGCGGGGACCTCAGAAGCGGGCCAGGCATGCATGTCATGAGCGTAACCGGACGATGCTTCCGGATACGAACCGGCACCGGAAACCTGTCCGAAGAGGCCTTCTTGCGTGAAACCCCTGGCAGGCGGTACGGCCCGCCCGCTCCGTACTACACCGGCGGCCGCTCCGTGCTACACCGGCGGCCAGGGGATCGGCGGCCACTGGCCGCTCGGCTGCGGGTGCACGGCGCTCTTGACCAGCCCGGCGACCCGCTCCCGCAGGGCCTCCAGCTCGGCCGCCGTGATGAGTTCGGCCATCCGGGTGGCGAGGACGGTGCCCGGCGCCAGCTCCGCGGCGAGCCTGCCCAGCACCGCCAGGGCTTCTTCGGTCAGCGGCTCGCCCGCCCAGCCCCAGAGCAGGGTGCGCAGCTTGTCGTCGGCGTTGAAGGTGACGCCGTGGTCGATGCCGAAGAGCCGTCCGCCGGGAGCGGGCAGCAGGTGCCCGCCCTTGCGGTCACCGTTGTTGATCACCGCGTCCAGTACGGCGAGCCGCCGCAGCCGGGGGTCGTCGGCGTGCACGAGGAGCGCGGTCTTCCCCTCCCCCACGTCCGCGAAGCCCACGGCTTTCCAGCCATCGCCGGGCTCCTCGCCCTCGACGAGCGCCAGCAGCTCGGGGGCGTCCGCACCGTCCTCGGGGCCGTCGATCCAGAGCTGGACCATGCCCTGCCCGTACGGCCCCTCCCGCAGCACGGTCGGCGGCACGAGGTCCCAGCCGGTCGCCCGGGAGATCTCGTACGCGGCGACCTCCCGCTGGGCGAGGGTGCCGTCGGGGAAGTCCCACAGCGGCTGCTCGCCCGCGACCGGCTTGTACGCGCAGATGCGCTCCTCGCCCTCGTACGCCACCGTGCAGTGCAGCACCGCGTTGGACGCCCCGCCGACCTGCCCGAGGACGGTGATCGTGCCCTCGGCGAGCAGGGTGAGCAGCTCGGTGTCCGTCAGGCTCCGCGACGGTATCCGTTCTGGCGCGGGCATACGTGTCCTTCCGGATCGAGCGGCAGGCTGCACAGCGGGCACGGCGGGCGGCCGGCGTTGACGACGTCCAGGGCGCGCTTGGCGAACGCGCGGGCCTGGGCGCCGCTGAGCCGGACGCGGAGCATCGGCGGACCGTTCTCCTCGTCCTGGAGGAGCTTCTCCTCGGCCTCCGCGAGGTCGTCCTCGGAGTCCGCGTCGAGTTCGACGAGGGCCTGCGCCTCGACGATCATGCGCTGCTCCTCGCCGTCCCAGGCCAGGGCCATGGTGCCGACCCGGAACTCCTCCTCGACGGGCACGTCGAGCGGCGCGGTGTCGGAGACGTCGGTGGGGGCCACCGCGGGCACCGGCGAATTGCCTCCGGTGCGGCGCACGACCTCGTCGAGCAGTTCGTCGATCCGCTCGGCGAGAGCGGCGACCTGGGTCTTCTCCAGGGCCACGCTGGTGACCCGGCCCTGGGAGGACGCCTGCAGGAAAAACGTACGGCGGCCAGGCAGCCCGACCGTACCGGCCACGAATCGGTCCGGTGGGTCGTAGAGGAACACCTGACGGGACACGTCCTGCTCCCTTGAGCTTCGATGGTGGTTGGGCGGCGCTACGGCGCGTCCACCCTACTGCCCGGAGCGATCACGGCGCGCCCGCGCCGCCCCCGACCGCCGCGTCCGACGTGCCGTCACCGGTGGGCGAGGCGGCGGCGTCCGCCCCGACGGACTGTTCGCGGGGCGCCAGGGCGGTGAGATCCCCGGTGTCGCCGAGCCTCAGGAGGAAGGGACGCAGCCGTGTGTAGCGGATCGCGGTGACCGAGCAGGGGTCGACGTGGACGCGCTGGAAGAGGTCCAGATGCATGCCCAGCGCGTCGGCGACGAGGGACTTGATGATGTCGCCGTGCGAGCACATGACGTACGTGGCGTCCTCGCCGTGCTCCGCCTCGACCCGCTCGTTCCAGTCGCGTACGGCGTCGACGGCGCGGGCCTGCATCGCGCGCATGGACTCGCCGCCCGGGAAGGCCGCCGCGGAGGGGTGCTGCTGGACGACGGACATCAGGGGCTCGTCGGCGAGTTCGGCCAGCTTCCGTCCCGACCAGTGGCCGTAGTCGCACTCGCTGATCCGGTCCTCGGTGTGCAGGGGCAGACCGGGGCTGGCGTCCAGGAGCGGCTGGAGCGTCTGGCGGCAGCGCTCCAGGGGGCTGCTGACGGCGAGGACCGGGGCCAGGCCGGCGAACCGCGCGGGCAGGGCCGCGGCCTGTGCGGCGCCGCGTTCGTCGAGGAGGACGCCGGGGGTGCGGCCCGCGAGCACTCCGGCGGTGTTGGCGGTGGAGCGTCCGTGGCGTACGAGGATCAGCGTGGGCATACCCGCCAGCGTACGGCGGAGGTGCGTGGGGGCGGGTTCACGGGGAAGAATGCCCGCCGTGATCGTGGACTGTGCCATCTACCGGGACGGGCGCCGTACCGAACGGCCCGACGACTTCTCCGACGCGCTGGACGAGGCGCGGGCCTCGCGGGACGCGTTCCTGTGGATCGGGCTGCACGAGCCGACGGAGGAGGAGTTCGACCTCGTACGGGACGAGTTCGGGCTGCATCCGCTGGCCGTGGAGGACGCGCTGCGGGCGCACCAGCGGCCCAAACTGGAGGTGTACGACGACTCCCTGTTCGCGGTGCTCAAGCCGGTCGTCTACGAACCCGAGAGCGACACGGTCAGCGCCGACGAGCTGATGGTCTTCATAGGGGACTCGTTCGTGGTGACGGTCCGGCACGGCGAGGGCGCCCCGCTGGCGGCCGTGCGCAGCCGGCTGGAGGCCGAGCCCGAGGTGCTGAAGCACGGCCCGACGGCGGTGCTGTACGCGGTCAGCGACGCGGTCGTGGACCACTACATGGAGGTGGCGGGCGAGCTCCAGGTCGACCTGGAGGAGCTGGAGACGCAGGTCTTCGCGCCGACCGGCTCCGGCGACTCGAAGAACACCGCCGCCCGGATCTACACCTTCAAGCGGCAGGTGCTGGAGTTCCGCCGGGCGGCCGGTCCGCTGACGGCGCCGATGGCCCGGCTCGCGGGTGCGGGCGTGCCGTTCGTCCATGAACACGCGCAGCCGTTCTTCCGGGACGTGGCCGACCATCTGACGCGCGCCAACGAGCAGGTGGAGGGGTTGGACCGGCTGCTCTCGGACATCCTGTCGGCGCATCTGGCGCAGATGGGCGTGCGGCAGAACGACGACATGCGCAAGATCTCCGCCTGGGCGGCGATGGCCGCCGTCCCGACGATGGTGGCGGGTGTCTACGGCATGAACTTCGACCACATGCCGGAGCTGCACTGGGTGTGGACCTATCCGGCGGTGGTCGCGCTGATGGTCTGCGCCGTGTTCGGTCTGCACCGGCTGTTCAAGCGGCGCGGCTGGCTCTGAGGGCCCGGCGGCCGAGGGTCGCGGAACCCTCAGGCGTACTCGTGTTCCGGTGCGGCGGGGCTGCCGAGCGCGTCGCGCCGCTGCGGCATCTCCAGGCTCACCATGCGCCGCCAGCCGATCAGACGCTCGTACGCGTACACCGCGTGGATGCCCGCGGCGAGGACGGCGGCCTTGGGGCGCGACCAGCCGAGCACGCGCCCCATGTTGGCCATCACGGCGAGGCTGACGTCGCGGTAGACCCGGATCTCGGCCAGGGCGCACTCGCGCATGATCCGCTGGATGGTCCGGCCGTGTCCGGCGCGGGCGAGGCCGAGGAGTTCCTCGTGGCAGTAGGCGAGGTGGTTGTCCTCGTCGTTGGAGATCATCCTGACCGCGCGGCCGATGTCGGGGTGGTCGGCGAAGTACCGGCGCAGCAGCTGCATCTGCTCGGAGGCGCGCTGCTCGGTGACGCGGCTGTGGGCCAGATAGGTGATGATGTCGCGCTCGGTGAGCCGCTCCTCGCCCCGCAGCCGGGAGTGCGCGAGACCGATGCCCTGCTGTTCCAGGAGCATGGTGTAGTCGGTCTCCGGCGGGACCTCGACGGGCGGCAGCCCGCGCTTCTTCAGAAGGGCGTTGAAGATCCGGCCGTGCTTGTCCTCGTCGGCGCCGTGCCGGACGATCTTGGGGGCCAGGTCGCGGCGGCCCTCCGGAACGAGGGCGGCGATCCGGGCGTTCTCCCAGCCGCCCTGGGACTCGCCGCTCGCGGCGATGGAACAGAAGAGCCGGTAGGACTCGTCGTTGTCCAGAATCTCCTGGAACAGGGTCTGCGCTGAGAGCATGACGGCTACCTCCGTACCCGTTGCCCGCGGAGCTCGAGTCCGCGGAGCAGTTGTCCGCAGAAAGAGTCAAATGCGCCGCACGGCGGTCGGCAACCGGAACGGTCACCGACAGCGCACGGCGACCGTCGCTTCCAGCGCCTGCCGGGCGGCGTAACCGTTGGGCGTGCGGCGCGTTGTTCCGGGTGACGGCCGTGGCGGGGAAGACCCCCGAGCCCCCACCACGGCCGTAGTGCTGTCCCGGATCCGTCAGGCGAGGCCGGAGCGCTCCAGGGCGTCCGTGCCGGCGCGCAGCGCGGTGAGCCGCTCCTCCAGGGTGAAGCCGGCCGGGGCGAGGTTGAGCGTGGTGACCCCGGCGGCGGCGTACGCCTGCATCCGCTCGGCGATCCGCTCGACGGGGCCGAGCAGCGCGGTCTGGTCGATCAGCTGGTGCGGTACGGCGGCGGCGGCCCCCGCCTTGTCCCCGCCGAGGTACTTGTCCTGGATCTCGGCGGCCTCCTTCTCGTACCCCATGCGCTGGGCGAGCTGGTTGTAGAAGTTCTGCTTCCGGCTGCCCATGCCGCCGACGTACAGGGCGGTGTACGGACGGAACATGTCGGCCAGGCCGTTCACGTCGTCGCCGACGGCGAGCGGCAGCGTCGGGCTGACGTCGAAGCCCTCCATGGTCTTCCCGGCCTTCTCACGGCCCGCGCGCAGCGGCTGGATCGCGGTCTCCTCCAGGTGCTCGGCGGAGGGGAAGATCAGCAGGGCTCCGTCGGCGATCTCGCCGGTCTGCTCCAGGTTCTTGGGGCCGATCGCGGCGATGTAGAGCGGGATGTGCTCGCGCTGGGGGTGCACGGTGAGCTTGATCGGCTTGCCCGGGCCGCCGGGGAGCGGCAGCGTCCAGTGCGCGCCCTCGTAACTCACGCGCTCGCGGGTCATCGCCTTGCGGACGATCTCCACGTACTCGCGGGTGCGGGCCAGCGGCTTGTCGAACTTCACGCCGTACCAGCCCTCGGAGACCTGCGGGCCCGAGACGCCGAGGCCGAGGCGGAAGCGACCGCCGGACAGCGAGTCGAGGGTGGCGGCGGTCATCGCCGTCATGGTGGGCTGCCGGGCCGGGATCTGCATGATCGCGGAGCCGACGTCGATCGACTCGGTCTGGGCCGCGACCCAGGTCAGCACGGTCGGGGCGTCGGAGCCGTACGCCTCGGCCGCCCAGCAGACGTCGTAGCCGAGCCGGTCGGCCTCCTGCGCGACGGCGAGATTGTCGCCGTCCATGCCGGCGCCCCAGTAACCGAGATTGATGCCGAGCCGCATAGCCGCTCCCCTTACTGATCAGTAACGTCCCTTTCTCCGGACTCTAGCGCGGGCGGCGGCGATCCGGCAGGCCCGGCGGACCTCCGGTTGTCCACAGGCCTGCACCCGGTGGGGCCTTGGCCAGTAATCTCAGCGCCCATGGAGCAGAGGCATCTCGGCCGTACCGGCCTTCGCGTGTCCCGGATCGGGCTCGGCACCCTCACCTGGGGCCGGGACACGGACGAGCACGACGCCGCCGACCAGCTCAAGGCGTTCTGGGACGCGGGCGGCACCCTGGTGGACACCGCCGATGTGTACGGGGGCGGCGAGGCCGAATATCTGCTCGGGCGGCTCGTCGGCAGCCTGGTCCCGCGTCAGGATCTGGTCATCGCCACGAAGGCGGGCAACGTCCCGGACCCCTACCGCCGCTTCAACGGCTCGCGCGGGCACCTCCTGGCCGCCCTGGACGCGTCCCTGGAGCGGCTCGGTACGGACTACGTGGATCTGTGGCAGGTCCACGCCTTCGATCCGGCGACCCCGCTGGAGGAGACGCTCCAGGCGGTGGACCTGGCCGTGTCCTCGGGCCGGGTCCGCTACGCGGGCGTGTCGAACTTCTGCGGCTGGCAGCTGGCGAAGGCGGCCACCTGGCAGCTCGCCGCGCCCGGGGTGCGCACCCGGCTGGCCAGTACGCAGATGGAGTACTCGCTGCTCCAGCGCGGCATCGAGCGCGAGGTGCTGCCCGCCGCGCTGGACCTCGGGATCGGGCTGCTGCCGTCCTCGCCGCTGGGGCGCGGTGTGCTGACCGGCAAGTACCGCCAGGGCACCCCGGCCGACTCCCGGGGTGCTTCCGAGCGGCTCGCCCCGTTCGTCGAGCCGTATCTCGACGACGCGGCGGCCCGCATCACCGACGCGGTGGCGACGGCGGCGGACGGCCTGGCGACGAGCCCGCTCCAGGTGGCGCTCGCCTGGGTCCGGGACCGGCCCGGAGTGGCGGCGCCGATCGTCGGTGCGCGCAACGCCGGTCAGCTCGCGGAGGCTTTGTCGGTGGAGGCGCTTAGTCTTCCCTACGAGATCTGCCAGGCGCTCGACGATGTGTCGGCGCCCGTGCACCGCTATCCCGATCAGGACTGGAGCACGCTGTGACTGCGCTTCCCGGGGAGACCCCCGGCACCGTCGGCACGGACACACCACAGGACGCCGTGTCCCCGCCGGACACCGGCGCCGAAGGTTCCGCGCACGCCGACGCGCCCGAAGCGCCTGGAGCCACCGAGCCGCCGGGCGACGCGGCCGGCGCCGGGGAGCCCGCGGCCGAGGTGTCCGGCACCGAGGTGTCCGGCACCGACGTGTCCGGCACCGACGTAGCCGCGGCGGAGGACCGCCCGGCCGAGGTGTCCGACGCGGAGGCCGGCCAGGCCGACACCGAGGACGGACCCGTCGACGGCGAGGACGCGCCCGCCGAGGTGTCCGCCGGGAGCCCGGACGCCGATGCCGTGACCGCCGACGGTGCCGCCGAGGCCCCGGCCGTCCCCGAGCTCTCGGAGGCGCAGGCCGAGCTGGCCGCCCAGCGCGAGCTGCGGGAGCGGATCGAGAAGCGCAAGGCGGAGAAGGCCGCTCCCATCGCCGCCGGCACCGGTCTCAGCGGCACGGCCGCCGATCTGCTCGCGGCCGTCCGGGCCGTGGAGAGCGGCGAGAAGGCGGGCACCGCGTTCTTCGACTCGCCCGCCGCCGCCCCGGCCGCCCGACGTCCCGCCCCGGCAGCCGCACAGCCGCCCCGGGCTCCTG
>NZ_JAAGMH010000079.1:0-187489 GCF_010548505.1 Streptomyces sp. SID14515
GAGCCGTCCGCCGACGCGCCCCGCGATCCCGGCCCGGTCGGCTCCCGGGCCGGGGCGACTACGGGCCCCGGCACGGACGCCTCGCCGGCCGGCACCCGCGGCGGGAGCCCTTCGGAGTCGCCGAGCCCCGAGGCCTCCACCACGGACGAGCCCACCGCCTCACCGGACCCCGACGACACGGACCCGTCCGAGGTGCCCGACAGCCCGCCCGCCGACCCGCCGGGACCGGGCGACCCGGAGGAGCCGACGACCGCGCCCGCGCCCCCGCCGCCCCCGGCCGAGCCGACGCCCACCCCGACGCCGTCCCCGACCTGCACCCGCTTCCTCTGGTGGTGCACATAAGGGGCCGATCCAGGCTCTAGGCGGTCTCCTCGCCCAGCATCCGGCGCAGCAGATCCCGCAGCACCGTGCGCTCGGCGTCGGAGAGCCCGGCCAGCGGCTCCCGGGCGAAGTCCAGCGCGTCCCGCAGCTCGCGGGCCGTACGCCGGCCCTTCTCCGTCGCGGCGGCCAGCTTCACCCGCCGATCGGCCGGATCGGGCCTTCGCTCGACCAGCTCCCGGGTCTCCAGCCGGTCGATGATCCCGGTCACGTTCGACGGCTCGCACTTCAGCCGGAGCGCGATCTTGCGCATCGGCAGGGGCTCCAGCGAGAGCAGCCCGAGCACCCGTGCCTGCGCGCCCGTGAGGGAGTGCTCGGCGGCGGCCCGGTCGTACTCCTCGTGGTAGCGCGCCACGACGGTGCCGATGAGCTCGACGACCTCAAGGGTCAGGGTGTCTGTACGAGTGGCCATGGACGACAGCGTACCGATTTACTTGACATCATGAAATATTCAGGAGCATGGTTGTTTCATGTCATGAAGCTTTTCGCGCGGTAGCCAGTACGGCGCGGAGGCTCACCCCCGTAGGACATTGAGGAGAACCCGAGCCCATGTCTGCAGCACTTCCCACGTCCAGCCGTGAATGGCACCTGGTCGCCCGCCCGCACGGCTGGCCCAAGGCCGAGGACTTCGCGCTGCGTGAGGCCGCGGTCGCCGCTCCGGCCGAAGGCCGCATCCTCGTCCGCAACAAGCACTTCTCGGTCGACCCGTACATGCGCGGCCGGATGAACGACGTGAAGTCCTACACCCCGCCCTTCAAGCTCGACCACCCCATGGACGGCGGCGCGGTCGGCGAGGTCATCGCCTCGAACGCCGAGGGCTTCGCCGTCGGCGACCACGTCCTGCACGGCCTCGGCTGGCGCGAGATCGCCGACCTGCCCGCCAAGCACGCGGTCAAGGTCGACCCCGACATCGCCCCGCTCTCCGCCTACCTCGGCGTGCTCGGCATGCCCGGACTCACCGCCTACGCGGGCCTGTTCGAGGTCGCCTCCTTCAAGGAGGGCGACGCGGTCTTCGTCTCCGGCGCGGCCGGGGCCGTCGGCAGCCAGGTCGGCCAGATGGCGAAGCTCAAGGGCGCCTCCCGGGTCATCGGCTCCGCCGGCTCCGACGAGAAGGTCAAGCTCCTCGTCGAGGAGTACGGCTTCGACGCCGCGTTCAACTACAAGAACGGGCCGGTCCGCGACCAGCTCAAGGAAGCCGCCCCCGACGGCATCGACGTCTACTTCGACAACGTCGGCGGCGAGCACCTCGAAGCCGCGATCTCCTCGCTCAACGTGCACGGCCGCGCCACCATCTGCGGCATGATCGCCCAGTACAACGCCACCGAGCCGACCCCCGGCCCGAACAACATGGCGATGATCATCGGCAAGCGGCTGCGCCTCCAGGGCGTGCTCGTGAGCGACCACGCCGACCTCCAGTCGCAGTTCGTCCAGGAGGTCGCCGGCTGGCTGGCCTCGGGCGAGCTGAAGTACCAGGAGACGACGGTCGAGGGCATCGAGCAGGGCTACGACGCGTTCGTCGGCCTGCTGCGCGGCGAGAACACCGGCAAGATGATCGTCTCCCTGGTCTGACCCACCTCCTGCCCCCACCGGCCAGGCGTTAGGCTCATCCACAGGCCGTCGCGATCGTGGGCGCGAGTCGCGGCGCACCAACCGGAGGAATCGTCACACCATGACCATCCAGAAGATCGACGTCGCCTACACCGCCGTCGCCACCGCCGAGAACGGCCGCGACGGCCGGGTCTCCTCCGACGACGGTCAGCTCGACGTCGTCGTCAACCCGCCGAAGGCCATGGGCGGCAGCGGCGCGGGCACCAACCCCGAGCAGCTCTTCGCGGCCGGCTACAGCGCCTGCTTCCAGGGCGCGCTGGGCGTCGTCGCCCGCCAGGAGAAGGCCGACATCTCCGGCTCGACGGTGACCGCCTCGGTCTCCATCGGCAAGACCGAGGCCGGCGGCTTCGGCCTGGAGGTCGCGATCAGCGCCTCCATCCCGAACGTCGACGCCGCCACCGCGCAGGCGCTCATCGAGAAGGCCCACCAGGTCTGCCCGTACTCGAACGCCACCCGCGGCAACATCAAGGTCGAGCTCTCGGTCGCCTGACCGCCAAGGCTCCGCGCGAGGACCGCGCCCCGTCCCGGGGTGCGGTCCTCGCGGCTTTCCGCACGCCAGTACGCTGACGCCCATGAGTGATCTCGGGGCGGGTTTCGGTTACTTGATGAAGGGGCAGCGCTGGGTTGCCCACCACGGACGATGGTTCGGCTTCGGGCTGCTGCCCGGACTCGTCACCCTCGTCGTCTACGCCGGAGCGCTGATCGGACTCGGTTACGGGGCCGACGACTTCGTCGGCTGGGCGACCCCGTTCGCCGACGACTGGTCCTCGCCCTGGCAGGGCCTCCTGCGCACCGGGCTGACCGCGCTCGTCTTCGTCTTCGGCCTGTTCCTCGCGGTCATCACCTTCACCGCCGTCACCCTCCTGGTCGGCCAGCCCTTCTACGAGTCGCTCTCCGAAGAGGTCGACCGCAGCGAGGGCGGCGAGGTCCCCGAGTCCGGACTGCCGCTCTGGCAGGACCTGTGGATCTCCGCCCGCGACTCCGTACGCATCCTGCTGCGCGTCGCCCTGTACGGGATCATCCTCTTCGCCTGCGGATTCATCCCGGTCGTCGGGCAGACCGTGGTCCCCGCGATCGGCTTCTGCGTCTCCGGCTACTTCCTGGCCGAGGAGCTGACCGCCGTCGCCCTCCAGCGCCGGGGCATGGTCCTCAAGGACCGGCTGGTCCTGCTGCGGGGCCGCCGGATGCTGGCGCTCGGCTTCGGCGTCCCGCTGACCCTGGCCTTCCTGGTCCCGTTCGTCGCGGTGTTCCTGATGCCGGGAGCCGTCGCCGGGGCCACGCTCCTCGCCCGCGACCTGGTGGACCCGGACGCGGCGACGGACCCGGACCCCGGGCCCGGCACCGCCGACAGCGGCGACGCACCGGCCCCCCGGGCGTGGTCGGCGTGACCGAGCTGCTGGCGGTCGCCGCCATCACCGTCCTCGCGGTCGTCTCCCCGGGCGCCGACTTCGCGATGGTCGTCCGCAACAGCTATCTCTACGGGCGCACCACCGGCGTCCTCGCGGCCACCGGCGTCGCGGCGGGCGTCCTGGTCCACGTCACGTACACGATGCTCGGCGTTGGACTGCTCATCGCCTCGTCCACCGCCCTGTTCACCGCGGTCAAACTGGCGGGCGCCGCCTATCTGATCTACATCGGGGTGCGCACCTTCCTGGCCCGCGCCGACCTCGACGTCGATCTGACGGACCGGCCGGGGCTCTCCCCGTTCGGGGCGCTGCGCAGCGGGTTCCTGACCAACGCCCTCAACCCGAAGACGACCCTGTTCGTCGTCGCGACCTTCACCCAGGTCGTCGGACCCGGCACGGCGCTCTGGCAGCAGGCGGGCTACGGACTCTTCATGGCCGCCGCCCACCTCGGCTGGTTCGCCCTGGTCGCGCTGTTCTTCTCGCACTCCCGGCTGCGCGGCGCGATGCTGCGCCGCCAGAAGGCGCTGAACCGGTCGATCGGCTCGGTCCTGGTCGGCCTCGGCGTCACCCTGGGCCTGGCCCGCTGAGCGGACCGCCCGCGGAGGAGAGGTCTCAGCGCACCGAGAACGCGTACTCGGTGCGCGAGACGAACTCCTCGCCCGGCCGGAGCACCGTGGACGGGAACTCCGGCCGGTTCGGCGAGTCCGGGAAGTGCTGGGTCTCCAGCGCGATCCCGGCGCACGGCTCGAACGGCCGACCGTCGAAGTGGTCGGCGGTGTACAGCTGGAGCCCCGGCTCGCTCGTCCGCACGGTCAACACCCGCCCGGACGCCGCGTCGTACAGCTCGGCGGCGACCCCGTCCGCCCCCTCGGCCCGCTCGTCCAGCACGAAGTTCTGGTCGTACCCCGAGCCCACCGCCCGCATCTCCCGGAAGTCGAACCGGGTCCCGGCCACCGGCGCGAACGCACCGGTCGGCACCGACGCCGCGTCCACCGGGGTGATGCGCCCCGCCGCGATCCGCAACTGCTGCCCCAGCGCGCTCCCGCTGTCCGCGCCCGCCAGGTTCCAGTACAGATGGCTGGTCGGGTTCAGCACGGTCGGCGCGTCGGTCACCGCCCGGTAGCCGAGCCGCAGCGCCCCGCCGGGCCCCAGGGTGTACGTCACCGAGAGGCCGAGCCGACCCGGATACCCCTCCTCGCCGTCCGCCGAGACCAGGGACATCCGCACCCCGTCCGGCACGGCCTCCGCGTTCCACACCCGCTTGTCGAAGCCCCTGGCCCCACCGTGCAGATGGTTGCCGTCCTCATTGGCCGTCAGGCGGTGCGACCGCCCGTCCAGGACGAACGACGCGCCCCCGATCCGGTTCGCGTACCGCCCGACCACCGCGCCGAAGTACGGGTTCGGGAACTCCTCGTAGCCCGCGACCTCCGGCAGCCCGAGCGCCACCGGGGCCCGCGACCCGTCCCGCCCGGGCGTCTCCACCGACTGCACGATCGCGCCGTACGTCAGGATCCGCACCCGGACCCCGTCCCGCTCCAGCGTCCACCGGCGGACGGGCGACCCGTCCGCGAGAACACCGAAGTCTTCCGTGTACGTGGCCGTGTCCGCGCTGGTCGTCATGGTCACCGACCCTACGCGGGCGGCTCCGGGGCCGTGATGTTGCGGTAGGCGATCTCCGCAAGCCGGGCCTGGCCGTCGCGGCTCGGATGGAACCAGTCCCACGAGCTGAGCTGCGCCCCGGTGAAGCGGAAGTCGAACACCGCCCCGCCGTCGTACCGGCAGTGCCGGTCCTTCGCGCACACCTCCCGCAGCACCTCGTTGTACGCCACCACCCGCTCCCGCACCGCGTCCCGCCGGGCCACGGCGGCTGGTCCGAGGTCGTCCGCGTCGGCGAGCATTGACTGACAGATCCCGAGGCCCCAGATCTTCTTGCCCAACTCGTTGACCCGCCCCGTCGACCAGAGCCGCTTGAGGTCCGGCACGCTGGAGACGTACACCTGCGCCTTCGGCGCCCCGGCCCGCAGCTGCCGCATCGAGGCCTCGAAGGCCGCCCGGAAGTCCGCCACCGGCGTCATCAGCCGCACCGAGTCCCGGCACGCGTCGTTCGCGCCCGTCATCACCGTCACCAGCTCCGGCCGCTCCTTCGCCGCCAGCTTCATCTGCTCGGGCAACTGCACCATCCGCGACCCCGACACCGCGTGGTTCCAGCTGCGGTCCGCCGCCTTCGACGGACCGAGCAGCCGGACCGCGAGACTGCGCACCGCGTCGTCCGTGCCGGTCGCCCACGACACCTCGGGGCAGTCGGCCAGCACCGAGCACGCGTCGAAGCCCCGGGTGATCGAGTCGCCGACCGCCGCGACCGACCGGGGCCGCGGGTTCCAGTCCGGGGTGGGGGAGGGCGACGGCGAGGCGCTGCGCGGGGCGGCCGGAGCGTTCCGCGACACGCCGCCGTCCGTACCGCCACCGCCGCATCCGGCCAGCGCGGCGACACCGACGAACGAGAGCGCGCTCAGCGCGGCGACGGCGTTACGCATTCGTGGGCGTGTCACACGCTCCGGCATCGGTCGGATCCCCTCCGGTCAACCCCTGGCTTATGCCTCTGGACATGCCCCCGGCAAGCACATGATCCCCAGGTCGGGGCGGTGCGCGCCCTGCCGGGTGAAAGCCGGCGAATCAGAGGCCTGAGACCGACGGTACGTCACACGGACGGCCCCTGCGCACGGTAGCTTTTCCCCGTCGAACCAGTGGCGTCCCGCCCGCCCGCGTACACACGGGCGGCTCCGGTACATTACGTCACGTCACATACTGTCCCTTTTCAGGAGATTAACTCCCGATGCTGTTTACTGATGACAACCTCGGGATCCGGCCGAAAAGAGGCGGTACGGGCGCGAGGCCGCTGGGGAAGGCGTACCTCGTCCCACACGGGAGGTTCCGGTGACGACACGTGGAGTCCTGTACGTTCACTCCGCACCGCGCGCGCTGTGCCCACATGTCGAGTGGGCAGTGGCGGGCGTCCTCGGTGTGCGGGTCCAGCTGGACTGGATCAGACAGCCGGCCGCGCCCGGCACCTGGCGGTCCGAGTTCTCCTGGAAGGGCCGCGCCGGCACCGCCTCGCAACTCGCCTCCGCCCTGCGCGGCTGGGACCTGCTGCGCTTCGAGGTGACCGCCGAGCCGTGCCCCACCGCCGAGGGCGAGCGCTACAGCTCCACCCCGGGCCTCGGCATCTTCCACGCCGTCACCGGCATGCACGGAGACATCCTGATCCCCGAGGACCGGCTGCGGGCCGCGCTGGCCCGCTCGGTGCGGGGCGAGAGCGACCTGGAGACGGAGATCGCCTCCCTCCTCGGCAAGCCGTGGGACGACGAGTTGGAGTCCTTCCGCCACGCGGGCGAGGGCGCGCCGGTCCGCTGGCTGCACCAGGTGGTCTGACTGCCGGGGCTCTGCCCCGGACCCCGCTCCTCAATCGCCGGAGGGGCTTGGACATGCGGAAGCCCGCCTCCCGGACGACCGGGAAGCGGGCTTCACCGCATAAGGCTTCAGACGGACCGGAACGCCAGCACCACGTTGTGCCCACCGAACCCGAACGAGTTGTTGATCGCCGCGATCGGCCCCTCGGGCAGCACCCGCGGCTCACCCCGCACGATGTCCGAGTCGATCGCCTCGTCGAGGTCGTCGATGTTGATGGTCGGCGGAGCGATCCGGTGGTGCAGCGCGAGCACGGTGGCGACCGTCTCGATACCGCCCGCACCACCCAGCAGATGACCCGTCATCGACTTCGTCGCGGAGATCGCGACATGGTCGAGGTCGTCGCCCAGCACCTTGCGCAGCGCCTTGATCTCCGCGAGGTCACCCTGCGGCGTCGACGTGGCGTGCGCGTTGAGGTGGACCACCTCGGACGGCTTGAGGTCGCTGGAGTCCAGCAGGTTCTGCATCGCGGCGGCGATGCCCCGACCGGTCGGCTCGGGCTGCGCGATGTGGTGGGCGTCGGCCGACAGGCCCTGGCCCAGCACCTCGCAGTAGACCCGGGCGCCGCGCGCGGCGGCGTGCTCGGCGGACTCCAGGACGACGACGCCCGCACCCTCGCCGAGGACGAAGCCGTCCCGGCCGGTGTCGTACGGGCGCGAGGCCTTCTCGGGCTCGTCGTTGTTCTTGGACATCGCCATCATGTTGGCGAACGCGGCGATCGGCAGCGGGTGGATCGCCGCCTCGGTGCCACCGGCGACGACCACGTCGGCACGGCCGGTACGGATCATCTCGACGGCGTACCCGATCGCCTCCGCGCCCGAGGCGCAGGCGGAGACGGGCGTGTGGACGCCGGCCTGGGCGTTGACCTCCAGGCCGACGTTGGCCGCCGGGCCGTTGGGCATGAGCATGGGCACGGTGTGCGGGGAGACGCGGCGTACGCCCTTCTCCTTCAGCACGTCGTACTGGTCGAGCAGGGTGGTCACGCCGCCGATGCCGGAGGCGATGACCGAGCCGAGGCGCTCGGGGGCGATGGACTCGTCCTCGCCGGCCTTGGCGGTGTAGCCCGCGTCGGCCCAGGCCTCGCGGGCCGCGATCAGCGCGAACTGCGCCGAGCGGTCCAGCTTGCGGGCCAGCGGGCGGGGAAGGACGTCGCCCGGGTCGACGGCCGCGAGGGCGGCGATCCGGACGGGCAGTTCGGCGAAGCGCTCGCCTTCGAGAGGCTTGACGCCGGACCGGCCGGCCATCAGACCTTCCCAGGTCGATGCGGAGTCGCCACCCAGCGGAGTGGTTGCGCCGATACCGGTGACGACCACGGTGCGATTGGTCGAGTTCACTGGAAAATCTTCTCCACGTGTAGAGGGTCGTGAATCAGCGGCGCCACCGCCGGGTGGCGACACAGCCGGGCTGGGATCAGCCCTGGTGCTTCAGGATGTAGTCGGCGGCGTCGCCGACCGTCTTGAGGTTCTTGACGTCCTCGTCGGGGATCTTGACGTCGAAGCGCTCCTCGGCGGCGACGACGACCTCGACCATGGACAGCGAGTCGACGTCCAGGTCGTCGGTGAAGGACTTGTCCAGCTGGACGTCCTCGACCGGGATACCGGCGATCTCGTTGACGATCTCGGCGAGACCGGTGACGATCTCTTCCTGCGTGGCGGCCATCTTGGCGCTCCTTCGGTGGGTTTCTTCAGTGTTCGTGCGTACGGACCAAAAGGTCCGGTGTGCCTAGGGGAGGGTAACGACCGTCGCGGCGTAGACGAGACCCGCCCCGAAGCCGATGACGAGCGCGGTGTCGCCGCTCTTCGCCTGACCGGTCGCCAGGAGCCGCTCCATCGCGAGCGGGATCGAGGCGGCGGACGTGTTGCCGGTGGACTCGATGTCACGGGCGACCGTGACGTGCTCCGGCAGCTTCAGGGTCTTCACCATCGAATCGATGATCCGCATGTTGGCCTGGTGCGGAATGAAGACGTCCAGGTCTTCCGGGGCGATCCCGGCCGCGTCCAGCGCCTGCTGGGCGACCTTCGCCATCTCGAAGACGGCCCAGCGGAAGACCGCCTGGCCCTCCTGCGTGATGGCCGGGAACTTGATCTCGCCCTTGGAGTCGAGCGGCAGCTTGGAGACGTCGCCGACGTGCAGGTCGTTCCAGGCCACCGTCTGCTTGATGGTCTCGGACTTGTCGCCCTCGGAGCCCCACACGGTCGGGCCGATGGCCGGTTCCTGGGAGGGGCCGACGACGACCGCGCCCGCGCCGTCACCGAACAGGAAGGCCGTCGCACGGTCCTCCAGGTCGGTCAGGTCGCTGAGCCGCTCCACGCCGATCACGAGGACGTACTCCGCCGAGCCCTCGACGACCATGCCCTTGGCGAGCGTGAGGCCGTAACCGAAGCCCGCGCAGCCGGCCGAGATGTCGAACGCGGCGGGCTTGCCCGCACCGATCTTGTGCGCGATCTCGGTGGCGACGGCCGGGGTCTGCTTGAAGTGCGAGACGGTCGAGACGACGACCGCGCCGATCTGCTCGGGGTCGATGCCCGCGTCCGCGATGGCCTTGCCGGACGCCTCGATCGACATCATCGCCACGGTCTCCTCCTCGGAGGCCCAGTGGCGGGTGACGATGCCGGAGCGGGAGCGGATCCACTCGTCGGACGAGTCGATCGTTTCGAGGATCACCTCGTTCGGCACGACCCGGGTCGGGCGGTAGCCGCCGACGCCGAGGATCCGTGCGTACGGGGCGCCCTTGCTGGGCTTGATCTTCGACATGCTCGCTCCTTAGACGCCTGCGTGCTCGGACATGAGCGCGCGGGCCGCGTCGAGGTCGTCGGGGGTCTTGAGCGCGAGCGTCTTCACGCCGGGCAGCCCTCGCTTGGCGAGTCCGGTCAGCGTGCCGCCGGGGCTCAGCTCGACGAGTGCGGTGACGCCCAGCGACTGGAAGGTCTCCATGCACAGGTCCCAGCGGACCGGGTTGGCGACCTGCCCGACCAGCCGGGCGATGACCTCGGTGCCGGTGGCCACGGTGTGGCCGTCGGCGTTGGAAACGTAACGCACGGTCGGGTCGGAGACCGTGAGGTCGCCGACCGCCGCGCGCAGCTTCTCCACGGCCGGAGCCATGTGGTGCGTGTGGAACGCGCCGGCCACCTTCAGCGCGACGACCCGGCGCACGCCCTCGGGCTTGTCGGCCTCCAGGGCGGCGAGCTGGGCGGCGGTGCCCGCGGCGACGATCTGGCCGCCGCCGTTGACGTTGGCCGGCGTCAGCCCGAGCTTCTCCAGGTGCGGGACCGTTACGGCGGGGTCGCCGCCGAGCAGGGCCGCCATGCCGGTCTCGGTGACCGCGGCGGCCTCGGCCATGCCGAGGCCCCGGGTACGGACGAAGCGCAGCGCGGCCTCGTCGTCGATGACGCCGGCGAGCGTGGCGGCGGTGATCTCACCGACGCTGTGGCCCGCGACGACGTCGGGCGACGCGGCGTCCAGCGCGGTCGCCGAGAGCAGTCCGGCGGCGACCAGGAGCGGCTGGGCGACGGCCGTGTCGCGGATCTCGTCCGCGTCGGCCTTCGTGCCGTAGTGGGCAAGGTCGAGCCCGATGGCGTCGGACCAGGCCGCGATGCGGTCGGCGGCACCGGGGAGGTCGAGCCAGGGAGTCAGGAAGCCGGGCGTCTGAGCGCCTTGGCCGGGAGCGACGAGTACGAGCACCCTCACACTCTCTCTTGTGGACGGCTCCGCACGCCCGTGGGGACAGGGACGAAGAACCGTCGGGGGAATTGTTGAAGTCCAACAAAAGTCTAGGACTGAGGATCCGCAGCCGCCAAGCGCCCCAGGATCAGGGCGATCCGCAGTGTGAACGCGGAGCGCACATCGGAGGGTGACCATCCGGTGACGTCGGTCACACGTCGCAGCCGGTAGCGCACGGTGTTGGGGTGCACGAAGAGCATTCGGGCGGCGCCTTCGAGACTGCTCGCCTGCTCCAGATAGACACTCAGCGTTTCCAGAAGAGCCGAACCGGCCTCCTCCAGCGGTCTGTAGATCTCCTCCACCAACTGGTCCCGCGCGGCCGGGTCTCCGGCCATCGCGCGCTCCGGGAGGAGATCGTCCGCCAGGACCGGGCGCGGGGCGTCCTGCCACGCCAGGCACGCCTTCAGCCCGGCGGCCGCGGCCTGCGCGGACCGGGTCGCGGCCAGCAGGTCCGGCACGACGGGTCCGGCGACGACGGGCCCGGCGGCGTACGGCCCGATCAGGCCCTTCGCGACCTGGAGCGGATTGTCGCTGCCGCCCGCGATGACGACGAGCCGGTTGCCGAGAACCCCCGTGAGGACCTGGAGCTTGGCGTGCCGGGCGGCGCGCCGGATCGCCTCCACCGTCAGCTCGCTGTCCCCGTCGGGCGCGGTGCCGAGGATGACGCACACATGCTCGGGCGAACTCCAGCCGAGCGCGGCGGCCCGGGACACGGCTCCCTCATCGGCCTCGCCGGAGAGCACCGCGTTCACCACCAGCGACTCCAGCCGGGCGTCCCACGCGCCCCGGGCCTCGGCGGCCTGGGCGTAGACCTGGGCGGTGGCGAAGGCGATCTCGCGCGCGTAGACGAGGAGCGCCTCGCGCAGCACCGACTCGTCGCCGGGGGCGGCCACCTCCTCGATCGCGGTCTCCATGACCTCGATCGTGGTGCGCACCATCTCCACGGTCTGCCGCAGGGTGATGGCCCGGGTCAGTTCGCGCGGCGCGGTGCCGAACACATCGGTCGAGATGGCCTGCGGCGTCTCGGGATGCCGGAACCACTCGGTGAACGCGGCGATACCGGCCTGGGCGACCAGGCCGATCCAGGACCGGTTCTCCGGGGGCATCGCCCGGTACCACGGCAGCGATTCGTCCATGCGGGCAATCGCGTTTGCGGCCAGTCGGCCGGAGGACTGCTCCAGCCGTTTCAGGGTCGCGGCGTGCAGGTGGGCGTCGTGGGCGGGGGGCTGCTCAGGATCGGGTCGGGGCACGAGGACAAGACTGCCTTATCGGGCCGGTGGTTCGGTGGGCCGGGGCGACGGTGCCCCGTACCGGCGGGTAGCCGGGCACCCGGCGCAACCGCCCCGCCGCCGGAGCCGTACGGGAACTCCCGCCGCCCGGAGCCGCACGGGCGGCCCCCGGGCTACCGTGGCCGGGTGATTTCCGTGCACCGGTCCGACGACCGCTACCGGGGCGGGGACGAGGCCGCCGGGATCGACACCCGGCACGCCCTCTCCTTCGGCCCCTTCTACGACCCGGACAACCTCCGCTTCGGCCCGATCCTGGCCTGCAACGAGGAGCGCCTCGCCCCGGGCGCGGGCTTCGAGGAGCATCCGCACAGCCATACGGAGATCGTCACCTGGGTCGTCGAGGGCGAGCTGACCCACCGCGACTCGGCCGGCCACTCCACCGTCGTCCGCGCCGGAGACGTGGCCCACCTGAGCGCCGCCTCCGGGGTCCGGCACGTCGAACGCAACGACGGCACGGACCCGTTGACCTTCCTCCAGATGTGGCTGGCGCCGCTGGAGCCCGGCGGCGAACCCGCCTACACGGTGGTGCCCGGCATCGCCGACTCCACCCCGTACGCCCTGCCCGGCGCGGGCGCGATGCTCCATGTCCGCCGTCTGACCGGGGGCGAGCGCACGGCGGTCCCGGACGCGGTGCGCGCGTACGTCCATGTGGTGCGGGGCCGGGTCGCCCTGGACGGCGAGGAGCTGGGCCCCGGCGACGCCGCCCGGATCACCGGCGCGGAGGGCCTGGAGGCGGTCGCGGTGGCGGGCCCGGCGGAGCTGCTGGTGTGGGAGCTGGCGAGCTGAGGGCGGCGGCCTGTACTACCCGGCCCGGAGCGCCCGCCACAGGTCGCGGAGCAGCGCGATCTCGGCCATGTGGTGGATGAGCTCCAGATTGGCGTTGACCAGCACGCCGATGTACGCGTCGTCGGGGTCGGAGCCGTACGGATACTGCGAGAGGCCGACCGTGTCGAGCTGCTCCTCGGTGAGCGTGGCCATGCTCGCGCGGTGGAGGTCGAGCGTCGCCCAGAACCGCTCCAGCGCGAGCGAGGCGGACGGCGTGAAGTCGACCAGCTGATGCGGATCCTGCCGCCGCTCGCCGAAGGTCCACTCCCAGCGGCCCGCGAAGTCGGAGTGCAGATGGCCCAGCCGCCACGCGATGGTGGTGATCGGCACGACGTCGGGCTCCGGCTCACCGGTGAACGCCAGGACCTCCTCGACCCGTTCGACGCTCACGCTCCAGTCCTCGGCGATCTTCGCGACGGACATGCCGTCCGCCGCCTGCCGCGCGACCTCCGCGTACTCGTTCGCCGGAATCTCCGGCGCCCCCTTGTCGAGCACCCAGGCGCCGGGACCGTACGCCCGGGGCGTCGCCGCCTCCTCGCGCCGACGGATCGACCAGCTGCCGGGCGCGGGCTCCCACAGATACTCCTCGTCACCGAGCCCCCGCAGCCGGACCTCGGCCATCTCCCGCGCCTGGTCGAACTGCTCGATCAGAATGCCCAGCCGGTCGGTCCGCGGACCCTGGCCGCTCATGTCCGTCTCCCTCGTCGTGATGCGTTCAGCTCTCGGAGCGCTTCTCGCGCTCGTCCGCCAGCCTGTCCAGTTCGCGCATCGCCTGGGAGTGCCCGCTGAGCCGCCGGCTCACATGACCGGTCGTCGCCAGCGCGGTTCCCACGAGCGATACGGGTATGGAGAGCCCCAGCACGGCCAGCGCCTCGGGCCAGTCGCGTTCGTCCGCGCAGTAATCCTGGGCCCACACACCCTCGTTGGCGGTGCCGCCCTCCGTGAACAGCCGCGCCTCGCACTCCTTCGTGCTGCCGACGCGCGTCTCGACCTCGAAGTCGGTCAGCAGCAGAACGGCGCACCAGCCCCACAGCAACGCCCCCAGGAACAGCAGCCCGACCCCCCAGTCACGTGTGCGGGCGGCCCGTTCCCGGAATTCGAGGTCGTACTCTCGTGATCGCATGGCGGCCGAATCTAGCAGCGCACACATGTGCGGGTCTTTCCGGTTTCGGTCCAACGGGTCCCGGTCCAACGGGTCTCCGTCCTACGGATTTCCGTCCAACGGTTCTCTGCCCTACGGGTTTGCGTCCTTCCGCGCGCGGACGGCCAGGACGGCGACCAGCAGCGTCGGTACGAGCAGGAGCGAGAAGGCGATCGCGTAACCGCCGAGGCGGCTCGCCCCGGCCGCCAGACCGGCGTTGAGCACGGCGGTGGCGAACGCCAGGACGACGACCTGCCCGAGGTTCATGTTGGTCTGCATGGCACTGGTGGTGTGGCCCAGCCGGTCCGGCGCGCTGTGCGAGAGCGAGAGCACCGTGACACAGGGATCGAGCATGCCCATCCCGATCGCCGCCAGCGGCATGGCCGCCATCGCGAGCAGCGGCGACACCCCGGAGAAGCTGCCCACCACGGCGAAGCCCACGGACGCCGCCATGACCAGCGCGCCGACCGTGACGAGCCGATGCCGGGCGACGTCCTGGAGCAGCTTCCCCTGCACCCATGACGCGACCGCCCACAGCACGGCGGAGGCGGTGAACGCGACGCCGACCGTCACCGCGGCCACCCGCCGCTCGGTGATCAGCATCAGCGGAACCAGCGCCTCGACGGTGAAGTACGTGCCCGACGTCAGCCCGCGCAACAGCACCGCGGTGGGCAGCCCGCGAGCACTGCGCCAGGTGCCGGCCGGCAACAGCCGGGGCGCGAAGACCACCAGCAGCGCGACTCCGGCGGCGACGAACAGCAGATGACGCGCGTCCCACCCGGACACCCCGTACTGGCCGAGCGCCGCGCCCAGACTCAGCAGCGCCGCGATCACCAGCGGCGGCCGGGACGCGCGTTCCTCGGCGGGCGGGAGGTCACTGGCCTGGACCCCGTCGTTCGCGGGAGCCCGCCGCAACACCGCCACCAGGGCGACCGCGGGCAGCGCCGTCAGCGCGGCGAGGCCGTAGAAGACCACCCGCCAGGACCACGCCTCGGCGACCACTCCGGCGATCGGCGGCCCGACCAGCGACGGGATGATCCAGCTCGCGCTCATCATCGCGAGCATCCTGGGCCGCAGATACTCCGGATACGACTGCCCGATGGCGGTCGTCACGGACACCGCCACCATCCCGGCCGCCAGCCCGTCGACGAAGCGGCCGACCACCAACTGCCAGATGGACACGCTGGACGCCGACACCAGCAGCGTCACCACGGAGAGGACCATGCCGAGGGCCAACGGCCGCCGGGCGCCGGAACGGTCCGCCCAGTGCCCGCCCAGCACGCCGCCGAGCAGACTGGCGGCCACGAAGCTGCCCGCCACCAGGGGGAACAGCGGCACGCCGTCCAGATCCTCGGCCGCCGTGGGCAGCGTGGGCACCACGGCCAGCGCGGCGAAACCGGTCAGGAACATCACCGTGGCGAAGGTCAGCGTGGCCGCCGCGTGCTGCCGGGAGAAGATGCCCGGCAGGGCCTCGTCGGTGTCGTTCGGTGAGGGTTGGACGGCCTGTTCCGCAGTCAATCGATGCCCCGTTGACGTAGCTCGCCACCCCGAGGCTTGGTCTGGACCACCCCGGGGCCAGGCGAGAAGCTATGTCAGGCCCGAAGCGCGGGCAACCGGATTTAGCGCAGCCCGTCCACGAACGCCTGCCAGGCGTGGGCCCCGAGGACGATGGCGGGGCCGGTGGGGTTCTTGCTGTCGCGGACGGGGACGGAGCCGCAGGAGGGGGTGGCGGCGACCTCGACGCAGTCGCCGCCGGTGTTGCCGCTGTAGGAGGAGGTCCGCCAGGCAGCGCCGCCGGTCACGGTGCACTCGACGCACTCGCCGCCGGTGTTGCCGCTGTAGGAGGAGGTCCGCCAGGCCGCACCGCCGGTCACGGCGCACTCGACGCAGTCGCCACCGGTGCTGCCGCTGTAGCTGGACTTGCGCCAGTCCGCGTTCGTCAGGTCAGGGCCGTGCTCCATAACGCTCCTCCATCACGCGGCTGATCCGCGCCACCGATTCCTCGACGGAGAGTGCGGTGGCCTGGAGGTGAGCGTATCGGAGCGAGGCCTCCCTGATGGTTTCAGGGTTGGCCGTCATATGGCCGGAGATGCGGTCCTCGGTGTAGATGATGTCCGGGTCGTCGTCGAAGCGCAGGAGGTTGAACGAGCCGTCCAGGCTCGCGTGTTCGCCTGCCTCGAACGGCAGCACCTGAATCCGCATCCAGCGGTGCGCCGCGTAGTCCAACAGCTTCTGGAGTTGGGCCCGCATCACCTCGTGGCCGCCGATCGGCCGGTACAGCACGGCCTCGTCCAGGATCGCCCACGCCAGCGGCGGCTTCGCCCGCGCCAGGATGCGCTGGCGCTCCATCCGGGCGGCGAGCAGACCCTCCAGGTCGTCCGGCATACCGGTGGTCAGGACGGCCCGCGCGTAATCCTCCGTCTGCAACAGCCCGTAGACCACCTGTGCTTGGTACGTGGAGATGTACGCGGCCTTCGCCTCCATGTCCGCGTACGGCTGGAACCAAGCGGGCAGTTGGCTCCGCAGCACCAGGCCCACCAGCCGCGAGAACGTCCCGTCCGTGCCCAGAGCCGCGTCAACGCGCTCCGAGAAGTCACGGGTGGGGACCTTCTTCGTCGTCTCGACCTGGCCGATCAGCGAGCCCGTGCAGAAGATGATGGAGCCCAACTGCGGCTGCGTCAGGCCCTGGGCTTCACGATGACGGCGTAACTCCGAGCCGTAGTAGGCGAGCGGCGAAGCGTCGGGATCGAGCTTCTGGACGTTGGCCATGGCGCGGACCTCCGGGTGCAACGCCTCGCGGCGTTCGTTTCGGTACGTAGCCGAGCGTAGCCAGACCATCGCAGTCTGGTGACATGAATCACGTAGTTATCCCCCGGAGGGATCCCGGGGAGCCCGTATACCGCGCCGACTTCGCCCTCGGCGAGCACTCCGCCCGGCATCTGCGCCGCGTGCTGCGGCTCTACCTCAAGGGCTGGGAACTGATGTTCCTCGCCGACGCGGCGGAACTGGCGCTCACCGAGCTGATCGCCAACGTCGTGCGGCACGTGCCCGACCGGCGCGGCCAGACCTTCATCTTCCGGCTGCCGCGCGGCGAGGGCGTCCGCGTCGAGGTCGCGGACAGCAGCCCCGTCATGCCCCTCGCCATCACGGGCGACCCGCTGGACGACGGGGGCCGCGGGCTCGTCCTCGTCAACGCCGTCACCGACAACTGGGGCATCATCAAGCGCTGGGACGGCGGCGGGAAGACCGTCTGGTTCGAGTGCCTGACGCCGCCGGAGAAGGGCGGCAGCCGCTTCAGGACAGTTCGGCTAGAACCGCGTCCGTGAACGGGGTCCAGGCCTCCGCGGCCCACGGGCCGAAGGCGCGGTCGGTCAGCGCGACGCAGGCGACGCCCGCGACCGGGTCGATCCACAGGAACGTGCCCGACTGGCCGAAGTGCCCGAAGGTGGCCGGGGAGGACGAGTTGCCCGTCCAGTGCGGGGACTTGGAGTCGCGGATCTCGAAGCCGAGGCCCCAGTCGTTCGGGCTCTGGTGGCCGTAGCCCGGCAGGACGCCCTTGAGGCCCGGATGCACGACGCTCTGGGCCTCAAGGACCGTACGCGGGTCGAGGAGGCGGGGGGCCTGGACCTCGGCGGCGAAGCGGACCAGGTCGGCCACGGTGGAGACGCCGTCGCGGGCGGGGGAGCCGTCGAGGGTCGTGGAGGTCATGGACAGCGGTTCCAGGACGGCCTGGCGCAGATACTCCGCGAACGGGATGCCGGACGCCTTCGCGATGTGGTCGCCGAGCACCTCGAAGCCCGCGTTGGAGTACAGGCGGCGGTTGCCGGGCGGGGCCGTCACCCGGTGCTCGTCGAAGGCGAGGCCGCTGGTGTGGGCGAGGAGGTGGCGCACCGTGGAGCCCTCGGGCCCGGCCGGCTCGTCCAGCTCCACGGCCCCTTCCTCGTACGCCACCAGCGCCGCGTAGGCCGCGAGCGGCTTGGTGACCGAGGCGAGGGGGAAGCGGTGGTCGGCCGGCCCGTGCGTGCCGAGGACCGTGCCGTCCGCCCGGACGACGGCGGCCGCCGCCGTCGTGACCGGCCAGGTGTCGATGATGCGCAGGCTCTCCATGCGTCCGAGCCTAACCGGTCGGCTTCGGCGGCTTTCGGGGTCACCTTGCCGTTCACGTCGTGTACGCCGAGCGGCGTGACTGCACCGCGTACGTGACGGCCAGCATTCCGGCGACGCCGAGAAGAAGGAGAAAAGCGGCGAGGAATTCGTGCACCGGCCTCGGCGCCGGGGGCACGAATCCGCCGATGAACTCCATGTGCGGGTAGGCGAGGGCCATCAGCAGGTTACGGGGGTCGAACCGGCTCAGGATCGGCACGAGGAAGAACCCGGCGACGAAAACCGGCAGGACGTACAGAGGACGCCGGAAGAGAACAGCGGTGCACATTCCCAGCAGGGCGAAGAAGACGCCGGTAGTGACCGTCATGGCGAGCGTGGGAAGCGCGTCCGTGAAAGACATGTCCGGGGGAACGCGCAGAAGACGGGTGTCGACGCGGTCGGAAACCGTCAGGTGCACCGCGGTGGTGGTGGCGAGGGCGAAGAGAAGAGCGGTCACGGTCAGAGCGGTCACCGCCGTCACCAAGGAAGCCGCCCGGGCCACGAAGAGCGGCCGGCGCCCTTCCCGTACCACCCGGAACTTCAACGTCTTGTAATGCGCGTCACGGGTGGCCGCGACGGCCCCGTAGGTGAAGAAGACGATCGGCCCGATGACGAAGCAGAGCACCTGGAGAAGATTCACCGCGCCCTGTACCGGATGGAGACCGGCGACGGCCTGTCCGGCCGCTTCCCAGGTCTCCTTCAAGGGTGCGTCGGTCGCGTCCGCGCCTTTTCCGATGGCCCGCTGAAAGGTGTAGCCGCCGTCCTCGTGCAGAAACCGCCACTCCCGGTGCAGACTGTCGACCGCGGCGCGTGCGCTCGCGTACGCACCGAGGGCGAAGGCCGACATGACCGCCGCGAAACAGGTCGCGGCGTAGAGGAAGTGGCGGGAGACCCACTGGTAGCGGAGGTCACCGCGGAGCGTTCGCCCGATGGCGCAGATAGACCGCTTCGAGGCTGTCTCCGTCGTCATGGTTGAAGTCAAGCCTGCTCAGCCTTTGCTCGGATAGGGCGAAAACGTCGTCCGCCACTTTGTCGTAGAAGTCGAATTGGTGGCCGGAGGCGACCACGACGCCGTTCTCCTTGAGCCGCTCGATGGAGCTTCGCAGCCATTGCAGACTGTCGTAGTCGAGGCCGTTCGCCAGCTCGTCGAGCACGACGTAGGCGGGGCGGGCGATCAACAGGCCGATGGTGTACAGCTTTTTCCGCTGCCCGTAGGAGAGGGCGCGGGCGGGCTTGCGCAGGCTCGCCCGGTCCAGCGCTCCGTCCGCGACAGCCCTGACGTCGTCCCAGGTCACCGCGTGTCCCGTCAGCTGACGGAGGTTCTCGAAGCCGGAGAGGTGGGGGTAGAGGGGGCAGTCGTCGAACACGGGGAAGACGTGCTCGCGCACATCCGCCAGCGGGCGGCCGGAGAACTCCACGGTCCCGCCGTGCCTCTCCAGGCCCAGCAGGCATTTGAACAGCGTGGTCTTTCCCGAACCGTTGGGGCCGAGGAGGTAACTCACTCTGCCCTTCGGGAATACCGCGGAAGCGTCGTCCAGGACCGTCTGGTCGCCGTACGCCTTGGTCAGCGAGGTGATGGTGATCATCGTTGAAGTCTCGATTCCCGCGCGGCGGGCGGCCGGTTCGCACGCATGCACCCCGGCCACCCGCGCCTGTCACGTCGGTACGGTCCGTACTTCGCTACGTCCGTACCTCGGTACGTCGGTGAGCCGAGCTGCTAACCCTTCCAGCTCCAGGCACCGGACTTGCTGCCGGAGAAGTAGTGCGTGTAGTCCTGCGAATAGGCCTTCACATCACCCCACGGGGTGGGCACACCGGCGCCGATCGTGTCCTTGGCGCGCCACTTATGGGTGGCGGCGGTGTTGTGGTAGCGCTTGATGCCCTTGTTCTTCGCGATGTTCGGGAAGATGTGGCCGCTCTCCTGCCACCCCTTCGACGAGGTGACCTTCTTGCCGTTGTAGCCGAAGTACACGGTGTCGCGGGTCCACATCAGGGAACTTCCGCGCTTGTACTGGGCTTTCCGGTACTTCGTTTTGGCGGCGGCCCGGGCCATGACTCCGGCCTCGGCCTCCTCGCCGGAAACATCGGCGGCTTCCGCGATGGGCTCGTCGGTGAATGCCGCGAGCTGTTCCGGGCTGAGCTGATCCGCCGATACCGCCACTCCGTCCTCGCTGACCGCGATCGGCTCACCGGCGGTGTCGGCAAAGGCGGTTGCGGCAGGAGCGGCTATCGCCAGAGCGATGCCGCAGGACGCGGCGACAGTGATGAAACGGCTCCGCATGTATTCCCCCTCGGGTCTTCAGAACCCGGCCGCGATCAATCGGGCCGGGCCGGTCGAAGACTGATGCTATCTCAGGTTTTCCGGGGTAAATCGGTGCAGATGATCACGGAAAACCGATGGAACCGGAAGGCGTCGAATTCCGTCGCCCGTGCCCTTTACCGCTCTCACGCGGCCAGCGGGTCCAGTGGCGCCAGCCGGGTGCCGAGCGCCATGATGCGCATCGCGCGCTCCGTGGCGTCGGCCAGGAATTCGCCGCTCCGGCCGATCGCCTCCACCAGCGTCATCGGCGCGGGCAGGATCGCGCTGTACGCGTCCACGCCCACCGCCCGTACGTCCTGCGCGCCCGGCCCGATCGTCCCGGCCAGCACCAGGACCGGCACCCCTGCCGCCTGCGCCCGGCGCGCCACCTCCGCCGGGATCTTCCCGCGTACGGTCTGGTGGTCGAGCGCGCCCTCCGCCGTGATCACGAAGTCGGCGCGGGCCAGGCGGGCGTCGAGGTCGAGGCCGTCGAGCAGGACGTCGTAACGGGGGAGGAGGCGGGCGCCCACGGCCGCCAGCCCGGCCCCGAGACCGCCGGAGGCGCCCGTGCCGGGAGCCGTGCGCAGATCGACGGCCGGGACGCCGGCCGCCGGGGCGAAGGCCGGGGCCAGGTCGCGGGTGAGGACGGCGGCCAGCCGTTCCAGGCCGGCCGAGAGCAGCTCCACCTCCGCCGGGGTCGCGCCCTTCTGCGGTCCGAACACCCGGGCCACACCGCGCTTTCCGCACAGCACGTTGTACGGGTTGCAGGCCACGAGCAGGTCGGCGTCGGCCAGCCTGGGGTCGAGGCCGGACGGGTCGATGTGCTCCAGCTCGTGCAACACCCCGCCGCCGCGCCGGAGTTCACGGCCGTGCCGGTCGGTGAGGCGGGCCCCGAGCGCCTGGAGCGCACCCGCGCCCCCGTCCGACGTGCCGGAGTCGCCGCAGCCGATCAGGATGCGCCGGGCCCCCGCGTCCAGGGCCGCCCGGATCAGCTCGCCGACGCCGTACGTGGTGGTCGCGCCCGGGTGGCGGAGGTCCGGCGGCACCAGGGCGAGCCCGGCGATGGCCGCCATCTCGACAACGGCGGTCAGCGGGGCGGGAGTTGCCCCGGACCTCGGGTCGTCGCCGCCCAGCAGCGCGAAGTGCGAGGGGACCGGGTCGCCCACCGGGCCCGTCGCGGTGCACGCGACCAGCCGGCCGCCGCCCGCCAGGGCCAGCGCCTCCGCCGTGCCCTCGCCGCCGTCGACCAGCGGGATCAGGTCGAGATCGGCGTCGGGAACCACCCGCCGTACGCCGACGGCGATGGCCTCCGCCACCCGGGCGGCGGACAGGGACTCCTTGAAACCGCTGGGGGCGATGGCGATGCGGTGGGTCATGGCTGGGGCCTTTCGTTCGGATCGAGAGGGACGGGTACGCCGAGCAGCGGCCAGACGACGAGCGCGAAGGCGAGCACGAGGGCCGCCGTGAGCGGCGCGAGGAAGGCGGACAGCCGCAGCAGGTCGCGCGGCGTGTAGGTCGGGGTGCCGGGCACGTCCGCGAAGAGGGCGACCGGCTTGGCCGAGGACGGCAGCGTGTGGCAGAAACCGGCGGCGGCCGTGGACGCCAGCGCCGCCGTGACCGGGTTGACCCCGGCCCCGACCGCCGCCGCGACCACCAGCGGGACCAGCACGGAGGACCGGGCCGAGCGCGACTGGAGCGCCAGATGGGCGGCCGTGCTGACGACGACCACGCCGGTCAGGAAGAGCCACGGGGGCGTGGACGCCCCGAGCGGTATCCAGCCCACCAGCCAGTCCGCCGCGCCCGAGTCGGAGAGGGCGACGCCCATCGCCATGGTGGCCGCCATGAACAGCAGCAGCGGCCAGGGGACCGTCCGCAGGCCGTCCTTGAAGCGGACCGTGCCCAGCGCGGGCGAGGTCGCCACCAGCGCGCCGATCAGCGCGACCACGGCGGGCGACACCCCGTGCAACGGCTCGCTGCACCACAGCAGGACGACCGTCGCCAGCAGCAGCAGACACCGGGACTCCGCCGGGGTGAACGGGCCTTCGACGGCCGTCTCGGAGTGCTCCTGGATCTGCGCCGCCGTGATCGTGACCGCGCCCTTGCGGTCGGAGCGCCGGGTCGTCGTCAACAGCACCAGTTCGGCGGCGAGATGGGAGGAGACGACCGCCAACGGCAGCCCGACGACCAGCCATTGCCCAAAGCTCAGCTGCTCCCCGGTCTGCTCCCACAGCACCCCGACGGTGATCAGGTGCGCGCCCGCCCCGATGAGCGTCGCGACGGCGGAGAGCAGGATGACGGTCGGGAAGAGCAGCGCCAGCATGACGACCAGGCGGGCCCGCTCACGGAGCGCGGCGGCCAGCGCCAGGAACACCGGGAGGGCGAGCGCCGCCCGGCCCGAAGTGGCCGGAACGGCGAACGCGGTGATGACCAGACCGGCCGTGGTCAGGTGCGTCAACTGACGTACGGTCCTGGCCCCGCCGACCAGGAAGACGGCGGCCCGCCCGGCCAGACCGGTCCGGGTCACGGCGGCCGCGAGGACGAAGGCGCAGATCAGCAGCCACACCGTCTCGTCACCCAGGGTGGCGAACAGGGTCTCGCTGCTGATCACCCCCGTCACGGTCAGCGCCAGGCCCGCGCCGAGCGCGATGTAGGCGTCGTCCACCGGAGTGGCGATCCAGGCGGCGGTGGCCAGGGCGAAGACGGCGAGGGAGAGCCGCCCGTCGGCGCTGAGGCCGGGGGCGGCGCCGGGGACGGCGAGGAGGGCGCAGAGTCCGAGGACGGCGCAGAGGCCGACGGTCTGCCGGAGAGGGAGAGGCACGCTGTACAGCCTCTGAAGGCGGGGTGAGCGGTCGATGAGCGGCCTGTGAAGGACCTTTCATCCGGCCGTGGCCCTCCCCGCAGGCCAGGGCCCGCCGTCGGTCTGGCCTCCGCCGCCGTGGCCCCTGCCGGCGGTGGTCCCCGCGCGGATCTACGGCAGCCGGTAGCCCATGCCCCGTACCGTCTCCAGCCGCTCCGCGCCCAGCTTCCGGCGCAGCGCGCGAACGTACACGTCCACGATGTT
This sequence comes from Streptomyces sp. SID14515, assembly GCF_010548505.1. Taxonomy (NCBI): domain Bacteria; kingdom Bacillati; phylum Actinomycetota; class Actinomycetes; order Kitasatosporales; family Streptomycetaceae; genus Streptomyces; species Streptomyces sp. SID14515. Next base: position 23,336 of record NZ_JAAGMH010000079.1, read on the forward strand.
GGAGCCGGGGTCGAAGTCGTACCCCCACACATGCGACAGGATCTGCTCGCGCGACAGCACCTGCCCCGGGTGACGCAGGAACATCTCCAGCAGCACGAACTCACGCGCCGTCAGGTCCACCGTCCGGTCCTCCGCACGGGCCCGGCGCGTCCGCAGGTCCAGCGCGAGACTGCCGCTGCGCAACATGGTGACCTCGGGCGCGCGGGCCGCGGTGCGTTGGCGCAGCCGTACCCGGGCGAGCAGCTCCTCGAAGCGGAACGGCTTCGTCATCCAGTCGTCGGCCCCGCCTTCGAGCCCCGCCACCGTGTCCCGGACGGAGTCGCGGGCGGTGAGCACGATCACCGGCAGCGTGACGCGGGCCTCGCGCAGCTCCCGCAGCACGGTGAAGCCGTCCCGGCCCGGCAGCCCGATGTCGAGCACCATCAGGTCGAACCCGCCGGTCAGCGCATGGCCCAGCGCCAGGTCGCCGTCCTCGGCGACGACGGTGGTGAAGCCGTTGGCGCGCAGCCCCTTCTGGACGAACGAGGCGATGCGCTCCTCGTCCTCGGCGATCAGAATGCGGTTCATGAGTCGGTCTCCAGCGTGATGACGAAGGTGGCTCCGCCGCCTTCGGTGCGGCGTAGTTCTACGCGGCCGTGGTGGCCCTCCGCGATGGCCCTGACGATGGCGAGGCCGAGCCCCGCGCCGCTGGTGCGGGCCCCGCGCCGGGAGGTGCCCCGGCGGAACCGCTCGAAGATCACCTCGGCGTCCTCCGGCGGAATGCCGGGCCCGTGGTCGGCGACGTACAGCTCCACGCGCTCCGCCCCTTCCCGGCCCGCCTCGGACCGGGAGCCGATGCGGATGCGCTGGCCGGGCACGGTGTGCTGGACGGCGTTCTGCGCGAGCTGGACCATCGCCTGCGTCATCCGCTGCTCGTCCAGGCGTACTTCGAGGTCCGCGACGCCGTCGAGCTGCCAGTCCCGGTCGCCGAGGGTCCGCACCTTCACGAACACGTCAGCCGTCAGCTCCGCGAGCTGGACGGGCTCGGGGCGTACGAAATCGGGGCGCTCGGCCCCCGCGAGCAGCAGCAGATCCTCGACGATCCGGCTCATCCGGTCCAGCTCGTCCGTGACCAGCCGCACCGTCTCCTCCCGGTCCGCCGGGTCGTCGCCCATCAGCTCCAGATGGCCCCGGACGATGGTGATCGGGGTGCGCAGCTCGTGCCCGGCGTCGTCGACGAAGACCCGCTGCGCGGCGAACGCCCGCTCCAGCCGGTCGAGCATCGCGTTGAACGTCTCGGCGAGGGCCGCGATGTCGTCCCGGCCCTCCACGGGGATCCGCCGGGTGAGGTCCTGCTCGGTCAGCTCCGCCGCCGTAGTCCGGACCAGCCGGACGGGCGCGAGGATGCGTCCGGCGACCGCCCAGCCGATCCCGGTCGTCATCAGCAGCGCCACCCCGGACAGGGCGAGCAGCGTCCAGAACGTCTTGTCGGCGACGGCCCGTTCACGCTCCGGATGGAAGGCGACGACGAACGCCCCCGGCCGCCCGCCCGCGGACGGCCCGATCTCGACCTTGGCCCAGCGCACCTCGCCCTGCGGGCGCTCCAGGGTTCCGAAAGCGTCCTTGGAAGCGCGGATGTGGGTGAGCGAGGCGGCATCCCGCCACAGAGCGATGTCCCGGGGCAGGTCGCGGCGCTGCCGGATGACGTCGGGCCGCTCGCCGGGCCGGCCGGTCAGGCCCAGCAACTCCTCGTCGGGGTCGGCGTACTGCCGTTGCAGATAGACGCGAAGCAGCCGGTCCGCGGTGTCGAACCGGCCGCCGGTATCCGGATCCACCCCCTGCGGCACGAAGTTCGCGAACTCGCCGGTCTCCTGCGTGAGCAGCTGGCTGACGCGATGGTCCACGTCCCGCTGGAGGATCGAGCGCACGGTGACGGCGACCGCGCCCAGCGCGACCGCCATCACCACCAGCAACCACAGCAGGATCCGTACCCGGGCGGAAATCCTCGGGAAGCCCAGCGGCGACCGGCTAACCGTCATCACCGAAGTCGTCGTCATCGTCGTCGTCGGCCGCGGAGGGGCCCGGCACGATGGAGCTGTCCGGAGTACGGGTCGGAGTGGGGGCGTCGCTCGGCGACGGCGGTGTGGCGCGTGGACTCTCGTCCAGCTGAACGGCGGGAGGCACCTTCGGCGCTTCCGAGGTGTCGGTCATGGCGTAGCTGGTGGCCGCTATGCCGAGGGGCACGGCGACGACGGCTGCCAGGGCCGCCAGACGAGGTGAGAAAGCCATGGGTCCACTGTGGCCGTCACGGCCGGGGAAGACATGAAGCGCAGATGAGCATTCCTTCATCTTGGTACGCGCCGCCGGCGGCCTTCCGCGCGGGGTCCGGACAACGCGGGGTCCGGACAACGCGAAACCCGTTTCCGCTTGCTTCGAGTGCACTCCAAGGATCTAGCGTGGGGGACATGACGGGCACAGGCACAGGCACGGACCGAGGCACGGACAGGCGCAGCTACAGCATCAGTGAGGTCGTCGCCCTCACCGGGCTCACCGCGCACACCCTGCGCTGGTACGAACGCATCGGCCTGATGCCCCACGTCGACCGCTCGCACACCGGCCAGCGCCGCTTCAGCACCCGCGACCTGGACTGGCTGGCCTTCGTCGGCAAGCTCCGGCTGACCGGGATGCCCGTCGCCGACATGGTGCGGTACGCGGAGCTGCTGCGTGAGGGCGAGTCCACCTTCGAGGAACGGCAGGAACTGCTGGAGGCGACCCGCCGCGATGTGATCACGCGGATCGCGGAGCTCCATGACACCCTCGCCGTTCTCGACCACAAGATCGAGTTCTACGCGGGCGCCCGCAGGGCGCCGGAGAGGCACAGCGCCTGATGACTGGCAACGACAGCAACAAGATCGCCACCACGGAGCTCGGCACCGGCGGACCGCAGGTCGGCGTCCAGGGGCTCGGCTGCATGGGCATGAGCGAGTTCTACGGAGACACCGACCTCGCCGCCGCCCGCGACACCCTGGACGCGGCCCTGGAAGCGGGCGTCACGCTCTTCGACACCGCCGACGCCTACGGGCGCGGGGCCAACGAGGAGTTCCTCGCACCGTTCGTCGGGGCTCACCGCGACGAGATCACCCTCGCCACCAAGTTCGCGCTCGTCCGCACCGACGACCCGCAGTACCGGGGCATCAGCAACGACCCCGCCTACATCCGTACCGCCGTCGAGGCGAGCCTGCGCCGGCTGAACACCGACGTCATCGACCTCTACTACATGCACCGCCGCGACCCGGCCGTCCCGCTCGCCGAATCGATCGGCGCACTGGCGGAGCTGGTTCAGCAGGGCAAGGTCAAGCAGCTCGGCCTGAGCGAGGTGACCGGGCCCGAACTGCGCGAGGCGTACGCCGTGCACCCGATCGCCGCCCTCCAGTCGGAGTGGTCGCTCTTCAGCCGGGACGTCGAGCGGAGCGCCGTCGGCGCGGCGGCCGAGCTGGGCGTCACGCTCGTCCCGTACTCGCCGCTCGGCCGGGGCTTCCTCACCGGGGCCTTCACCGACGCGGGCAAGGACCTCGCGGCGAACGACTTCCGCGCCCACCAGCCCCGCTTCACCGGCGAGAACGCCAGGACGAACGCCGCCCTGCTGGAGCCCGTCCACAAGATCGCCGCCGCCCACGGGGTGACCGCCGCACAGGTGGCCCTCGCCTGGGTCCAGCAGCGCGCCGAGGTCCACGGCCTGAACGTGGTCCCGATCCCCGGCACCCGTAAGCGCAGCCGCCTGCTGGAGAACGTCGCCGCGACCCGGCTGACCCTGACGGCGGACGAACTGGCCGCGCTGGAGCCGATCGCGGGCCGGGTGGCGGGGGACCGCTACCCGGACATGAGCAGCACGTCCACGGTGCGGGAGCGGTAGCCCGGAGGCGTACGCGGTGATCGCCCGGTTCATGAAGGTCATGACGACGCCGTCACCTCACGCCAGCCCCAGCGCGAACACCGCGAACCCCGCCGCGAGCAGCCCCGCCAGCGCGCGGCGGGCGTTCGCGGCGCGGGTGCCCGCCTGCCACGGGGCCTCGAAGCGGCGCGCGTACCGGGCGATCAGCACCAGCAGCCCGGCGAACACCGGCAGCCACGCGATCCGGGCCAGGATCCAGCCCACCGTGTCCGGCGCGGTCGTCAGCCCGGCCACCGCCGTGCCCGCCGCGCCCGCGAGCGAGGCCGGTACGGCGGCGGCCAGCATCGCCGTCTGGTGCCAGCACAGGATCGTCATCGCGGACAGGTTGATGACCACGACCGGCGCCCACAGCAGCGGCGAGCGCAGCAGCCGCCCGAGCCGGTCGCGCAGCAGGATCGCCGCCCCGCTCTGCGCCGCCGCCAGCGCCACCACCAGCAGCGACGGGGGATGCGAGTTCGTCCGGGCCTCGCCCGGCACGCCGACCATCGACGCCGGGTAGTGGAAGGCGAGCAGCAGCGCGGCGAACAGCACCCCGCCGCCGATCAGCACCAGCCGCGCCCCGCGCCTGCCGATCCGCCCCTCGCCCCAGGACACGCCCAGCTGATACGCGAAGAGCCAACCGGGCAGGATGTTGAGTGCGCTCAGCCAGGACGGCATCGCCTCCGCGAACGGCCCGTAGCGCAGGAAGTCCACCACCGCGACCGACGCCAGCAGCGGCAGCGCCGCCCATCCGCCGAGCCGTCGCGCCAGCCGCACGCAGACCGGGGTGAGGGCCGTGACCACGGTGTACACCCCGACGAACCAGAGCGGCTGGATCACCAGCGTCGACGCCGTACGCAGGGTGTCGCCGGGCACGCCCAGCGCGGACAGCGCCGAGAGCAGCACCGCCCACACGGCGGTCACCCCGAGCACCGGCCGGCCGAGGCGGGTCAGCCGGCCGCCCAGCCAGGCGGCCGTCGTCGAGGCCCGGCGGCGGTAGGAGAGCACCGAGGCGTACCCGCCGACCAGGAAGAAGATGCCCAGCATCTGGAGCACCCAGCTGACCGGTGCGAACCCTCCGAACGTCGAGAGCGGGCTCGCGTTGTGCAGCCCGTCGGCGTCCAGCCGGAACCCGCCGAGCATCCAGTGGCCGAGCGGCACGGCGAGCAGCGCCAGGGCCCGCAGGCCGTCGATCGCGCGGTCGCGGTGGGCGGGGGTGGAGGCGTCGATACGGGCGGCGAGCCGCCGGACGTCGTCGCGTACGGCGTTCTTCCGCAGCGGTGTCTTCGGTACGGCGTTCATCGGGTCGCACCTTCCGGAGTGGTCGTGCCCCGCGCGATGGCGGCGAAGGCCCGGAGCGAGTCCGTGCCGGGTGCGAAGTAACCGGCGTGGCCCTGGGCCTCGTCCGCCGGTACGCGGCGGGCGCCGAACGCCGGGTCGGTCGGGTCCGCACCGTGGCCGAGGCCCGCGAACCGCACGTTCGGCACGTCGTCGATCCAGTCGGTCGGATCCTTCGCCGCCCACACCCGGGCCTTCGTCCGCAGCCCCGTGACATCGTCCGCCCGCATGCCGGGGGAGCCGAGGACCACCAGGTCGGTGGCGGGCAGACGGTGTGCGGCGATCCCGCAGACGACGGAGCCGTAGCTGTGGCAGAACATCGCCGGCTCGGGCAGCCCGTCCGCCGTCAGGCCCTCCGCGAACCGGGTCAGCCGCCCGGCGCCCGCCTCCGCGAGCCGCCCGGTCGCCGCGTCGACGCCGACGCCGACGGGGGTGGTGTACCCGGCCCAGGCGATGACGGCGGTCTCCGGACCGGCCTCCTCGTGCAGGGTCCGGGCCATCCCGGCCGGGGCCCCGTGGGCGGACACCTTCCGGTCGAAGGTCCCGGCGTCGTTGTCGGACCCCGGTACCACCACCGAGACCCGCTCCGCCGTGCGCAGATCGCCGAACACCTCGGCGACCAGCCCGCGTCCGCGCGGATCGAAAGCGAGGATCTGGCGTCCGGGCGCGGCCAGCGAGCGGTAGCGGGGGTCGTCGGCGGCGATCAGCGCAAGGGAGTTGGCGCGGTAGCGCAGTTCCAGCGGCGCCCCGTCGAGATTTCCGACGACGGACGGATGCCGCAGGACCAGCAGTTGCCGCTCCTCGGCGCTCAACCCGGCGAAGAACGCGGCGACTTCGGCGGCCGTCGAGCGCTCCGGATCGGGCAGCTCCGCCCCCAGCGCCCAGTCCGCCCGCCACTGCGCGGTGCCCGGCGGCGGCCCGGTCAGCGCCTGCTGCGCATCTCCCGAAACCCAGCCCGCGGTCCCCGCCACCACACTGGTGGCGAGCGCGAACGCGACCACGGTCCTCGCGTATCGACGCATCGTGCCCTCCCTCTCCGGAGCCGCACCGAGCGGTGCGACCGGGAGGAAGGTAGGAAGAGGACGGGTGACGAGACGTCACACCGGAGGGCCAACTACGGGGTGATACCGGGGTAGGGGGTGGGCCGGAGCGCGGGGCGCGGGGGCGCGGTGGCTACGCCCCCGCGTCCCCCGGCGTCACCAGACCCGACTCGTACGCGAAGATCACCGCCTGCGCCCGGTCCCGCAGGTCCAGCTTGGCCAGCACCCGCCCGATGTGCGTCTTGACGGTCTGCTCGGCCAGCACCAGCCGCCCCGCGATCTCCTGGTTCGACAGCCCCCGGGCGATCAGCTCCAGCACCTCGCTCTCGCGCGGGGTGAGGCCGTTGAGCCGGAGCGCCTGGCCGCCGCGCGTCGCCCCGGCGGGCCGCTGCGCCGCGAAGTCCGCGATCAGCCGCCGGGTCACCGAGGGCGCGAGCAGCGCGTCGCCGGCCGCCACCACCCGTACCGCCGCGATCAGATCGGCGGGCGGGGCGTCCTTCAGGAGGAAACCGGACGCCCCGGCGCGCAGCGCCTCGTACACATAGTCGTCGACGTCGAAGGTGGTGAGCATCAGGACCTTCGGCCGGTGCACCACGCCCACCGGCGGGTTCAACAGCTCGCGGGCGGCGGCCAGTCCGTCCATCTCCGGCATCCGGACGTCCATCAGCACGACGTCGGGGTGCTGGTTGCGACTGACGTCGACACCCTGGCGGCCGTCCGCCGCCTCGCCCACCACGTCGATGTCGCTCTGCGCCGACAGCAGCGCCGCGAACCCGGCCCGCACCATGGCCTGGTCGTCGACGATGATCACGCGGATGGTCACAGATCCTCCGAAGGGGGTGGGACGGAAGAGGGCCGGGCGGACGGCGCCGTGGCCGGAGGCAGCGGCATCCGGGCGGCCACCCGGAACCCGCCGTCGGGCAGCGGCCCGGTGTCCAGCGTGCCGCCGGTCAACCGTACGCGCTCGCGCATGCCCACCAGCCCGTGCCCGGTCCCGGTGCTTTCCAGCGGCTCGGCGGGCTTCGGCGCGGGCCCGTTGACCACCAGCACGTTCAGATGGCCCGCGGCCGCCCGGACCGAGATCCGGGTACGGGCCCCGGGCGCGTGCCGCACCACATTGGCCAGCGCCTCCTGCACGATCCGGTACGCCGACAGATCCACCGCCGACGGCACCTCGCCCAGATCCGCGGCGAGCGACAGCTCCGCCGGCAGCCCGGCCCGTACCGTCGCCTCCACCAGCTGCTGGAGCCGGTCCAGGCCCGGCTGCGGGGTCAGATCGCCCTCGGTGCCGTCGCTGCGCAGCACCGACAGCAGCCGCCGCATCTCGCCGAGCGACTCCCGCGCGGCCGCCGCGATGGCGGCGAACTCCTCCTGCGCGGGCTCCGGCAGACCGGAGATCCGGTACGGCGCGGAGTCGGCCTGCACGGTGATCACCGACATATGGTGCGCGACCACGTCGTGCAGCTCCCGGGCGATCCGGGTCCGCTCCTCCAGCAGCGTGCGCTGCGCCCGCTCCGCCTCGCTGATCGTCTCCTGCTCGGCCAGCCGCCGGGTCGCCTCGCCCCGCTCCCGTACCGCCCCGCCGATCACCAGGACCACCGCGCCGAGGATCGGCAGCAGCAGGGCGCTGCCGGTGCTGCGGCCGTCCGGCGCGACCAGATGCAGCACCAGCCCGGCCAGGCACGTCGCCACCCACACGGCGACCACGGTCCGCCGCGTCTCGCGCAGCCCGAGGGCCAGCAGCAGGAAGAGGTAGGCGACCAGCACCGGCGGGATCCACGGCCAGACGTCATGCTGCTCGGAGGGGTGCGCCAGCAGCACCAGCGCGCCCACGATGTCGGCCGGGAAGATGATCCACCACGCCTGGAGGGGCCGATGGGCCAGCATCAGCAGCGGAGCCGCCCCGGCCACCCCGAGCGCCCCGGCCAGTGCGCCCGGTACGTCGTACTGCGAGGTCAGGACGTTGATGGTGACCGGGATGAAGGTCGCGGCCAGGGCGAGCACCACGACGTACGGCAGCAGCCGCTGCCACAGCTTCGGGGCCTCCGCCAGCAGCGGCGTGGACGGATGGGACGCGTGGGACAGCCCGTGGGCGAGCTCGCGCAGATTGCGGCGGGCGGCGCTCAGCAGGCCGTCGGCGGGCGGCGGGGGCCCGGCGGGGGAAGAGGATGTGGACATGGCCAGGTCAGCCTAGGCAGACCGGGGGCCCGGGGGAGTCATACCGGGGTTCCGACCTCGGACCGGTCCGCCTCATACTCCGGTACGGGGTCACAGCCCGGCGGGCCTGCGAGGGGCCTGGGCGTACGGGGGCTGGGCGTACGGGGTCTCGCGCTCCGCGGGCGTACGGGTCACAGCTCCGCGAACGCACGGGGTCACAGCTCCGCGAGCAGCTGGGCCTTCTTCGCGGTGTACTCGGCGTCCGTCACCAGGCCGGCCTGATGCAGCTCGCCGAGGTGATGTATCCGCTCGGCGATGTCCGCGGGATCGCGCCGCCCGGCGTTCACCAGGGCCGGGGCGGAGGCGGCGGGCGCGGGCTGGGTCCGGCGTACGGACTCCAGGACGGCGGCGGCGAAGGGCAGCGACTCGTGCACAGGACCGTAGCCCAGGCCGAACAGCACGGCCGCCGGATCCTGGTCCGGTCCGGCGGTCGGGGCCCCGGCGGGCACCCCGTCCGGCGTACCGCGGTCCACGTCCACGGAGCCGCCGGGACCGTGCAGATCGCCCAGACTGCCGCCGGTGCGGTGGTCAACCGGGGCCGCCGCGCGGGGCAGCAGCCGCAGATAGCCGTCCAGCGCCTCGGGCGAGCGCCATACGATTCCGGCCAGTTCGCTCACCCGGAAGGTCTGGTCGCCGGCCTTCCACTTGGCGCTGGAAGCCCCGGTCCAGGACCAGCGGAAGGAGATCCGCTCGCCGTCGAAGCTGGCCCGGCCGTCGTACGCCTTGAAGTTCATCGGGGCCTCGGGGGCCGCCACCAGGAAGCGGTCGGCGCTCTCGCCGGACGCCGGGTCCAGCAGGGCCCGCAGCTCGTCCGCGTAGTACTCGGCGAGCACTTCCCGCTCCGCCGGAAGCACCAGGCGATAGGGGTCGCACCCCTCCTTGAGCTGCCCGGCGGCAGCCTCCACCAGAGGATCGGCACCCGGTCGCGGCACGGCACGCAGAACCACCGTGCTCCGCTTGCCCGGGGTCAGCGTCACCGACGACAGCGCCGCATACGGGATGCGGCGTTCCCGCAGGCTCTGGAAGAGCTTCGGTGTGCGGATGCCCCGTTCGAAGCGGATGAGCACGGAGTCGGTGTCGAACTCCCAGGTGGCATGAATTCCGGCCAGCACATCACCCATGTGCCTCATCGTATGCGGCACAGTCGCCCGCGTCCCCCCTCGGAGTAAGTCCCAATTAATCCGCCCGACACGCTCCTCTACGCGCGTCAGCCGTCCCGCTCACCGGAAATACCGCTGTGGCATGCGCTGTCGGCACGCGCGCAGCTGACCGACCCGTACGCTCCGACGCCGATCGCGGCGAAGTTGTCCAGGCTCTCGGTGCCCGGTTCGAAGTAGCCGCTGTGCCCGGCGGCCCCGGCCGCCGAGACGATCCGCGCGCCGAAGGCCGGGTCGACCGGGTCGGCCCCGTGACCGATCCCGCCGAACTCCAGATGCGGAACGTCCCCGATCCAGTCGTCGCCGTCCCGGGTCGCCCAGATCCGGGCGCCGGTCTCCAGCTGCCCGGCGTTGGCGGCCCGCATGCCCGGGCTGCCCGCGACCGCGATGTCGGCCACCCGGTCGGGGGCCCGGTGCGCGGCCACCCCGCAGACCACGGAGCCGTAGCTGTGGCAGAACAGCGAGACCTTCGAGGCGCCGGGCAGCGCACCGACCATCGCGTTCAGCCGGATCGCGCCGTCCGCCGCCAGCCCGCCCAGTGCCGCGTCCATGCCGAGACCGGCCGGGGCGGTGTAGTCGGCCCACGCGATGACGGCCGTACGGGTGCCCGGGGAGGCCGAGCGCTCCGCGCCGTAGAGGGACTTGGCCATGCCGACGGGGGCCGCGTACTGGCGCCGGCTGCGTTCCAGGGTCAGCAGATGGGTGTCGACGCCGGGCACGACGACGGAGACCCGGGCGGCCCGGTCGAGATCGCCGAACACCTCGGCGGCCCGGCCCTTCCCGGACGGATCGAAGGCCAGGATCTGGCGCTTGCCCGCGAGCATCGACCGGAACCGGTCGAGACGGGCCCGCGCCTCGTCGCGCCCGTCCGGCGACAGCTTCTCGTCGTACGCCCGCGCCTTCTCCACGGCCACGGCCTCTTTGAGGGCCACCCGGTTGGCCCGGTAGCGCAGCGTGACCGGTACGCCGTTCAGATTCCCCACCACGGACGGGTACTTGCCCGCGAGCGCCGTCTGCTGCCCCGAGGTGAGGGTGGCGAAGAAGTGGGCCAGCCGGTAGGCGGGGGCGTCGGCGTCCGGCAGTGAACGGCCCGCTATCCGGTCCCGCGCCCAGGCGGCGAGCGCGAGCTCGCGCGGCCCGTCGGAGTGCTGATCGCGGATGGCGCTCCAGCCCGTCGTCGCCAGCATCACGAACACGACCGCGACGGCGAGCAGCGCGCGCCATGCGGTCAACGTGGGAGAGGTGTCGAAAGAAGTCACTGCGCCACACCCTAGGAGACGCGCGTCGACCACCGTGATTCGGGTGACGTACATCACCCGTCCGCAAAGGATTCACCCCGGATTTCTCACGGAGGGTCACCGTGGTCCCGGGGGTGCGCTATTGCTGACGCGAGTCCGGGGAGTCCCGACGCGAGCCCTCGGAACCCTGACCCGAGTCCGGGGATTCCCGGCGCCAGTCCCGGGCGAGGGCCGGGACGAGCTGGTCGAGATACTCCTCGGTCAGATCGCGCAGCGCCTCCACGCTCGGGTCGAGCCCCTGGCCCCACAGCTGGCCGGTCACCCGCATCACCCCGGAGAACGCGGCGACGGCTACCCGCGGCCGGGGGTCGCGCTCCACGTCCAGCCCCTCGCGCTCGGCGATCAGCAGGGCGATCTGGTTCTCCAGGGCGATGCCGCGCCGCATATGGGCGGCGAGCAGGGACGGGGTCGACTCGATCATCTGGTAGGTCCGCATATGGAGATCGACGGTGACGACCTCCTCGATCGCCTCGCCGATGCTGTTCCACGCGCAGAGCACCGCCCGGCGCATGGCCTCGAAGGGCGCTTCGTCCGCGGGGCGCCGGCGCAGCTCCTCGATGAAGCGGGACTCGACCATCTCCTGCACGGCGAAGGTGGTGTCCTCCTTGCTCGCGAAGTAGCGGAAGAAGGTGCGCTGGGAGACCTCCACGGCGTCGACGATCTCGTCGACGGTGGTGCGTTCGTACCCCTGGGTGGTGAACAGTTCGAGGGCGGCGCGCAACAAGGCGTCGCGGGTGCGCTGTTTCTTGCGTTCACGCAGTCCGGCTCGGGGCTCGACTGTCTGCCCGTCGGTCACGTACCGGCCCCTCTTTTCCCGTATTTGTCCAGCTCAGCATACCTGTGAGCTACGTGTGAGCTACGTGACAGTTACTGACTTGTGAATTGGTTTGTCAACTGTCAGCGGCTGTCACTAGTCTCCCCGTATGACTAGTCAGACCACCGTCGAGAAGGCGCCGCGGGAGCCCGAAGACAACGCAGTACCCGCCCCGGTCAAGGGGCTTCGCGGCCACCCCTGGCTGACCCTCTTCGCCGTCGCCATCGGCGTGATGATGGTCGCCCTCGACGGCACCATCGTCGCCATCGCGAACCCCGCGATCCAGAAGGATCTCGGCGCCTCGCTCGCCGACGTCCAGTGGATCACCAACGGCTATCTGCTCGCCCTCGCCGTCGCCCTGATCACCGCGGGCAAGCTGGGCGACCGCTTCGGCCACCGCCAGACCTTCCTCATCGGCATCGCGGGCTTCGCCCTCGCCTCCGGTGCGATCGGCCTCTCCAGCGAGATCTCGCTGGTCATCCTCTTCCGGGTGCTCCAGGGCCTCTTCGGCGCCCTGCTGATGCCGGCCGCTCTCGGCCTGCTGCGCGCCACCTTCCCCGCCGAGAAGCTGAACATGGCGATCGGCATCTGGGGCATGGTCATCGGAGCGTCCACCGCGGGCGGTCCGATCGTCGGCGGTCTGCTCGTCGAGCACGTCAGCTGGCAGTCGGTCTTCTTCATCAACGTGCCGGTCGGCATCGCCGCGCTCGCCTTCGGCCTGGTGATCCTCAAGGACCACCGCGCCGCCAACGCGCCGCGCTCCTTCGACCTCCTCGGTATCGCACTGCTCTCGGGCGCGATGTTCGCCCTCATCTGGGGCATCATCAAGGCCGGTGAGTCCTGGGGCTGGGGCGACGGCCGGACCTGGGCGTGGCTGGGCCTCGCGGTTCTGCTCTTCCTGGCCTTCGGCCTCTGGGAGACCCGGGTCAAGGAACCGCTCGTTCCGCTGGGGATGTTCCGTTCCGTGCCGTTGACGGCCGGTGTCGTCCTCATGATGCTGATGGCCTTCGCCTTCATGGGCGGCCTCTTCTTCGTGACGTTCTTCCTCCAGGGCGTCCACGGCCTCAGCCCGGTCGACAGCGGTCTGCATCTGCTGCCGCTCACCGCGATGATGATCGTCTCCTCGCCGGTCGCCGGTCTGCTGATCACCAAGTTCGGCCCGCGCGTCCCGCTGGTCGGCGGCATGGTCTGCACGGCCACCGCGATGTTCGGCATGACCACGCTCAGCGAGTCCACCGGCACCTTCGCCATGTCCCTCTGGTTCGCCCTGCTCGGCTGCGGGCTCGCCCCGGTCATGGTCGGCGCCACCGAGGTCATCGTCGGCAACGCCCCCATGGAGCTGTCCGGTGTGGCCGGCGGTCTCCAGCAGGCCGCCATGCAGGTCGGCGGCGCGCTCGGCACCGCCGTCCTCGGCGCGGTCATGTCCTCCAAGGTCAGCGCGGAGTTCGCGGACAACTGGGCGGGCGCGGGCCTGCCCGGCGACCCCGACCCGAATCTGGAGCAGGCCGCCGAGTTCGGCATGGTCCCGACCGAGGCGCTCGCCAAGGCTCCCGGCATGACGCCGGACATCGTCGACCGCATCGGCGGGGTCATCCACGACACCTTCATGTCGGGCATGGGCCTGGCCTTCACGGTCGCCGGCGTCGTCGCGGTGATCGCCGCCTTCGTCGCCACCCTCACCAAGCGCGGCGCGAACGCCGAGGCGGGTGCCGGAGTCGGCCACATCTGACGCCCGGAGCGTCAACACAGCGCAGGTCACAGCCCCGCCGAATCCTTTCGGCGGGGCTGTCGCCTATCAGGGTGGCAACCCCCGGCCCGTCTTCCGCACACCGCGCATGGTGACGCAGAGTGATCGGCGAAGCACATCACCGACCAACCACGGGGGTTGATCCACCATGCGTACGACCACGACACGTATGACGGTTACGCGTACGACCGTTCTCGCGGCAGCTCTGGCTGTCACCGCACTCGTTCCCCAGGCCCTGGCCCACGGCCGGGCCGCGGCGGCCCCCGAGCGCTCCGCGGGGTCCTCGGGCGTCAGCCTCGGGACCTGTGAGGCGGGCCGGCTCTGTCTCTGGAAGAAGCCCGACTTCACCGGCGCCCGCCACACCTTCGAGCTCTCCGACACCGACATCGAGAGCTGCGTACCGCTGCCGAAGGGCGGCGACGCCCAGTCGCTCGCCAACCGCACCGGGCGGCCCGTCACCACCTACCAGTCCGCCGAGTGCGCGGAGACCGGCGAGTTCGAGACGTACCCCGGCGGCGGCACCTGGACGCCCCGGTCCCCGTACCAGGTACGCGCCTTCAAGATCTGGGAGAACTGAGCCCGGACACGCCGGAGGGGCGGCGACGCTTCCGCGCCACCGCCCCTCCGGATCACCGTGTCCCTACGCGTCGCCGCCCGCCGCGCCCGGATCGGCCGCGGCCACGTCCAGGAGCTCGTAGCGGTCGACCGCCGTCTTCAGGGCCGACCGGTCGATCTTGCCCTCCTTGGCCAGCTCGGTGAGGACCGCCAGCACGATCGACTGCGCGTCGATGTGGAAGAAGCGGCGGGCCGCACCCCGGGTGTCCGCGAAGCCGAAGCCGTCCGCGCCCAGCGACTGGTAGGCGCCCGGCACCCAGCGCGCGATCTGGTCCGGCACCGAACGCATCCAGTCCGAGACCGCCACGAACGGGCCCTGGGCTCCTTCGAGCTTCTTGGTCACGTACGGGACGCGCTGTTCCTCCTCCGGGTGCAGGAGGTTGTAGCGCTCCACGTCCACCGCCTCGCGGCGCAGCTCGTTCCAGGAGGTCGCCGACCAGACGTCCGCCTTGACGTTCCACTCGTCCGCGAGGATCTTCTGCGCCTCGATGGCCCAGGGGACCGCCACGCCGGACGCCATGATCTGGGCCGGGATCTCGCCCTTCTCGCCGGCGCTGAAGCGGTGGATGCCCTTGAGGATGCCCTCGACGTCCACGTTCTCCGGCTCGGCCGGGTGCTGGATCGGCTCGTTGTAGACGGTGAGGTAGTAGAAGACGTCCTCGTTCGCCTCGCCGTACATCCGGCGCAGCCCGTCCTTCATGATGTGCGCGATCTCGAACCCGTACGCCGGGTCGTACGCGACACAGCCCGGGTTCGTCGAGGCCAGCAGCTGCGAGTGGCCGTCCGCGTGCTGGAGGCCCTCACCGGTCAGCGTGGTGCGGCCGGCGGTGGCGCCCAGCACGAAGCCGCGCGCGAGCTGGTCGGCCATCTGCCAGAACTGGTCGCCGGTGCGCTGGAACCCGAACATCGAGTAGAAGACGTACACCGGGATCAGCGGCTCGCCGTGCGTGGCGTACGCCGAACCGGCCGCGATCAGCGAGGCCGTACAGCCCGCCTCGGAGATGCCGTCGTGCAGCATCTGCCCGGTCGGCGACTCCTTGTACGCGAGTAGCAGATCGCGGTCGACCGCCTCGTACTGCTGACCCAGCGGGTTGTAGATCTTCGCACTCGGGAAGAACGCGTCCATGCCGAAAGTGCGGTACTCATCGGGCGCGATCAGCACGAAACGCTTGCCGATCTCCTTGTCCCGCATGAGGTCCTTCAGGATGCGGACGAACGCCATGGTGGTGGCGATCGACTGCGAACCCGAACCCTTCTTCGCAGCCGCGTACGTCTTGTCCTCAGGCTGCGGCAGCGGCTTCGCACGCACCACCCGGGTCGGGACGTAACCGCCCAGACCCTGGCGGCGGTCATGCATGTACTGGATCTCCTCCGAGTCGCGGCCCGGGTGGTAGTAGGGCGGGTAGCCCTCGTCCAGCTGCTTGTCCGTGATCGGGATGTGCAGGCGGTCCCGGAAGCGCTTGAGGTCCTCGACCGTGAGCTTCTTCATCTGGTGGGTCGCGTTGCGGCCCTCGAAGTTCGGCCCCAGCGTCCAGCCCTTGACCGTCTGCGCCAGGATGACCGTCGGCTGCCCCTTGTGCGCCTTGGCCGCCGCATAGGCCGCGTAGACCTTGCGGTGGTCGTGCCCACCGCGGCCCAGGTGCAGGATCTGCTGGTCGGACATGTCCTTGACCATGTCCCGCAGCCGCGGGTCGTCGCCGAAGAAGTGCTCGCGGATGTACGCGCCGGTCTCCGTGGCGTACGTCTGGAACTGGCCGTCCGGCGTGGTGTTCAGCTTGTTGACCAGGATGCCCGTGCGGTCCTGCGCCAGCAGCGGGTCCCAGGAGCGGTCCCAGACCAGCTTGATGACGTTCCAGCCGGCGCCCCGGAACTGCGACTCCAGCTCCTGGATGATCTTGCCGTTGCCGCGCACCGGGCCATCGAGCCGCTGGAGGTTGCAGTTGACCACGAAGGTCAGGTTGTCCAGGCCCTCACGGGCCGCGATTGACAGCTGGCCCAGCGACTCCGGCTCGTCCATCTCGCCGTCGCCCAGATAGGCCCAGACGTGCGACTTGGAGGTGTCGGCGATCCCGCGCGCCTCCATGTAGCGGTTCATCCGCGCCTGGTAGATCGCGCCGAGCGGGCCGAGGCCCATCGAGACGGTCGGGAACTCCCAGAAGTCCGGCATCAGCCGAGGGTGCGGATAGCTGGAAAGGCCGTTCGGCGCCTTCGACTTCTCCTGGCGGAACGCGTCCAGCTGCGCCTCGCTCAGCCGGTCCAGCAGGAAGGCGCGGGCGTAGATCCCCGGGGACGCGTGCCCCTGGAAGAAGATCTGGTCGCCGCCGTCGCCCTGGTCCTTGCCCCGGAAGAAGTGGTTGAAGCCCACGTCGTACAGCGAGGCGGAGGACGCGAACGTGGCGATGTGGCCGCCGACGCCGATCCCGGGACGCTGCGCCCGCGAGACCATCACGGCGGCGTTCCAGCGGGTCGCGTTGAGGACCTTGCGTTCGATCTCCTCGTCGCCGGGGAAGAACGGCTCGTCCTTCGTGGCGATCGTGTTCACGTAGTCCGTGCTGCGCATCTCCGGCACGGCGACGCGCTTCTCCCGCGCGCGCTCGATGAGCCGGAGCATCAGGTAGCGGGCCCGCTCACGGCCGCGCTCGTCGACGGCGGCGTCGAGGGAGTCGAGCCATTCCCGGGTCTCTTCAGGATCGAAATCCGGGACCTGGCTCGGAAGGCCGCCAATGATGATCGGGTTGCGATCGGATCCGGAAGCCACACTGTTCCTTCGCTGTTCGGTGGTGCTCTACGGGGCCGGTTCCGGGGATCTGACCCCCGTACGACTCTGCCAACTCTGTGTGCGCCGTCTCCATCGTGCTACCGCGAGGGCCCGAACGTCATCTCTACCGTGGGGTAACCCCGAGGTTCCGAAAACTCGTCGGTGGGGCACGAGTATGGGCAGTACGCGGCTGGGTACGGGCAAACCGCAACCTTACGCCCAAGGCGTCCAAGCGTTCCCAAAGGCTGTTCGACTCCGATTGGCGGATCGAAACCGCATAAGCTGAGGAAGGACGTAAACGGATGGAGCGACTCGGGAGAGACCCCGGGAAGCCGCCGGAGAGGCATGCCGGAACTTGCGGCGACGTGGCAGGGAACGTCACCGTATAGGCGGTCTCGCACGCTGGGTACTTGCGCGATTCGCCGAGCCCGTGTGGACTACGGCCAACGCCCCGCGCACGCGCGTGGCTGCAGCATTTTCCGAAGACATGATCAGGAGGCAACCCGTGAGCGCGACCGCGGACCACGCGGAGGAGCGGACCAACCCGGCAGCACGCCTGGGGTTCGAGCCCGGACAAGTGGTCCAGGAGATCGGCTACGACGACGACGTCGAGCTGGAGCTCCGTGAGGGCATTGAGGCCACTACCGGCCAGGAACTCGTCGACGAGGAGTACGACGACGTCGCGGACGTCGTCCTGCTCTGGTTCCGCGACGAGGACGGCGACCTTACGGACGCGCTGGTGGATGCCATTGGTCTGATCGAGGACGGCGGTACGGTCTGGCTGATGACGCCGAAGACCGGCCGTGACGGATACGTCGAACCGAGCGATATCAATGAGGCTGCCCAGACAGCCGGTCTCGCCCAGACCAAGAGCATCAGCGCGGGCAAGGACTGGACGGGCAGCCGTCTGGTCACCCCCAAGGGGGCCAAGGGCAAGCGCTGAACCACTCTCTGCACCACCCGAGGCCCTCATGGGCGCACACCGCGCCCGTGAGGGCCTTCGTACGTCCACGACCGGCCTCGTACGCCCGCGGACGGCGGCCACGGCCCCTCCGGGACCGGTGCGCGGCCGCTGCGTAGGGTGGGTGTCACCCGGACGGACCCGGCCCGGGATGCGGAGAAGCGGCGAAGGGATACGTGTTCCATGACGATCGAGGTCGGCAGTCAGGCCCCGGACTTCCAGCTCAAGGACAACCACGGCCGGACCGTGCGGCTGTCGGAGTTCCGCGGTGAGAAGAACGTGGTGCTGGTGTTCTACCCGTTCGCCTTCACCGGCGTCTGCACCGGCGAGCTGTGCGCGCTCCGCGACGAGCTGCCCCGCTTCGAGAACGAGGGCACCCAGCTCCTCGCCGTCTCCAACGACTCCATCCACACCCTGCGCGTCTTCGCCGAGCAGGAGAGCCTGGAGTACCCGCTGCTGTCCGACTTCTGGCCGCACGGGGAGACCTCGCGGGCGTATGGCGTCTTCGACGAGGACAAGGGCTGCGCGGTGCGCGGCACCTTCGTCATCGACAAGGCGGGTGTGGTCCGCTGGAGCGTCGTGAACGGCCTCCCGGACGCACGCGACCTGAACGACTACGTCAAGGCGCTCGAAGCGCTCTGAGACGATCTCCTGGCGACGCCCGGTCAAAAGCCTGTTTTGGCCGGGAACCGGTCACTAGGATCCAATCGTTGATCCGATGCCAACGAACGACGGGGACGCTGGTGTCTGCCGGCCCCTGAGAAAACTACTGGAGGACTCGTGGGAGTCAGCCTCAGCAAGGGCGGCAACGTCTCGCTGACCAAGGCCGCGCCCAACCTGACCGCGGTCATCGTCGGTCTGGGCTGGGACGCCCGCACCACCACCGGGGGTGACTTCGACCTCGACGCCAGCGCGCTGCTGACGAACCCCGAGGGCAAGGTCGCCAACGACGGCAATTTCGTCTTCTTCAACAACCTGAAGAGCCCCGACGGCTCCGTCGAGCACACCGGTGACAACACCACCGGTGAGGGCGAGGGCGACGACGAGGTCATCAAGGTGAACCTGGCCGGTGTTCCGGCCGACGTCGACAAGATCGTCTTCCCGGTCTCGATCTACGAGGCCGAGACCCGCCAGCAGAGCTTCGGCCAGGTCCGCAACGCGTACATCCGCGTGGTCAACCAGGCCGACAACACCGAGCTGGCCCGCTACGACCTGAGCGAGGACGCCTCGACGGAGACCGCCATGGTCTTCGGCGAGCTCTACCGCAACGGCGCCGAGTGGAAGTTCCGCGCCATCGGCCAGGGGTACGCCTCCGGCCTGCGCGGCATCGCCCAGGACTTCGGCGTCAACGTCTGACGTTCTGGCCCCAGGGGGTGTCCGCCCGGACCCTGTCCGGGCGGACACCCCCTGACCGGGCGCTTTCGACGCCCGGCCTCGGGCGTCGAAAGCGCCCGGCAGCGTTTTACACGACTCGGGGAGGACACACATGGGCGTCACGCTCGCCAAGGGAGGCAACGTCTCCCTCTCCAAGGTCGCACCCAACCTCACACAGGTGCTGGTCGGGCTCGGCTGGGACGCACGCTCCACCACGGGAGCCGACTTCGACCTCGACGCCAGCGCACTGCTGTGCCAGTCGGGCCGGGTGCTCGGTGACGAGTGGTTCGTCTTCTACAACAACCTCACGAGCCCGGACGGCTCCGTCGAGCACACCGGCGACAACCTCACAGGTGAGGGCGAGGGCGACGACGAGTCCGTCATCGTCCGACTCGACCAGGTTCCCGCCCACTGCGACAAGATCGTCTTTCCGGTCTCGATCCACGACGCGGACAACCGGGGCCAGGCGTTCGGCCAGGTCAGCAACGCTTTCATCCGCGTGGTCAACCAGGCCGACGGCCAGGAACTGGCCCGCTACGACCTGAGCGAGGACGCCTCGACGGAGACCGCGATGATCTTCGGAGAGCTCTACCGGTACAACGGCGAGTGGAAATTCCGTGCAGTCGGGCAGGGGTACGCGTCTGGCCTCCGCGGCATCGCTCTAGACTTCGGCGTCAACGTTTCATAACGCCGCGCACGGCGCGGGGGACCCCGACACACCGGGGGAGACCCTTTTACATAACACGATGGGGTAGCCAGTGGTACTGAAAACCTTCGGCTGGTCGTTCGCGGTCACCGCGCTCGGCCTGGTCGCAGCGATTTTCTACGGGGGGTGGCAGGCTTTCGGCATCGTCGCGATCCTGTCCGTCCTGGAGATCTCGCTGTCCTTCGACAACGCGGTGATCAACGCCGGAATCCTGAAGAAGATGAACGCCTTCTGGCAGAAGATCTTCCTCACCATCGGCATCCTCATCGCCGTCTTCGGTATGCGACTGGTCTTCCCCGTCGTGATCGTGGCCGTGAGTGCCCAGCTCGGGCCGATCGAGGCCATCGACCTGTCCTTCAACGACCCGGACAGGTACAAGGAACTGGTCACGGACGCCCATCCGTCGATCGCCGCCTTCGGTGGCATGTTCCTGCTGATGATCTTCCTCGACTTCATCTTCGACGAGGACCGGGACATCCACTGGCTGCGCTGGATCGAGCGTCCGCTCGCCAAGCTCGGCAAGGTCGACATGCTGTCGGTCTGCGTCGCGCTGATCATCCTGCTCATCACCGCCATGACCTTCGCGACCCAGGCCCACCAGCACGGTGGCGGGCACGCCGACAAGGCGTCGACGGTCATGCTCTCCGGCATCGCCGGTCTGATCACCTACCTCGTCGTCGGCGGGCTCTCCGGATTCTTCGAGAACAAGCTCGAAGAGGAGGAGGAGCGTGAGCACGAGGCCGAGGAAGAGGCCAAGAAGAAGGGCAAGCCCGTCACCGGGGTCGCCCTCGCCGGAAAGGCCGCGTTCTTCCTCTTCCTCTACCTGGAAGTCCTGGACGCCTCGTTCTCCTTCGACGGCGTCATCGGCGCCTTCGCCATCACCAACGAGATCGTGCTGATGGCCCTCGGCCTCGGCATCGGCGCCATGTACGTCCGGTCGCTCACCGTCTACCTGGTGCGCGAGGGCACGCTCGACGACTACGTCTACCTGGAGCACGGTGCGCACTACGCGATCGGCGCGCTCTCCGTCATCCTGCTGATCACCATCCAGTACGAGATCAACGAGCTGATCACCGGCTCGGTCGGTGTCATCCTGATCGCCCTGTCCTTCTGGTCCTCGGTCAAGCGCAACCGCGCGCTCGCCGCGGAGTCCGGCGAGGGCGGAAGTTCGGGAAGCAAGGCCGAAGTGTCCTCCGGGGTGTGACCCGGTAAGGATTGAGGAACGCTCTCTGCGGGGCGGCCCACACGGCGACGGCTCTCCGGGAACTCCCGGACCCGGCCCGGTGGCCGCCCCGCAGTGATGTCCGGGCGCGCGGGAACAGGTGGGGGTTGGTATGGGATTCTTCGACGGCCTGTGGCCGGGGCGCGCGGCGCAGTTCGACTCGGGCAACTCGACGTCGAGCGCCATCGTGCTGTCCAAGCGGAACGCCACGATCTCGCTCAACAAGCAGGGCGCCCTGTCGGGCAATCTCAGGGTCAACCTGTCCTGGCGGATGCGGACCTCGGACATCGAGGGCCGCTCACGCCAGAGCGGCCGGCTGCGGCGCCCCCTCAAACTCTTCCAGCCCGAGGTGGTCCAGGCGCATACCCAGGGCGTCGTCAACGTCGACCTGGACCTCGGCTGCATGTACGAGCTGACGGACGGCACCAAGGGGGTCGTGCAGCCGCTGGGCAGCCTCATCGGCGACCTCAACGGCCCGCCCTACGTCCGGCTCAGCGGCGACGACCGGTTCGGCGCGCCCTCGGGCGAGACCGTCTACGTCAACCTCGACCAGCGGGACAAGATCAAGCGGCTGCTGTTCTTCGTCTACATCTACGACCGGACGCCCGCCTTCGACCGGACCCACGCCAAGATCACGCTCTACCCGGGCAACGGCCCGCGCATCGAGATCGAGCTGGACGAACGCGCACCGCAGGCCCGCTCCTGCGCGGTGTTCACCGTGGAGAACATCAAGGACGAGCTGATCGTGCGCCGCGAGGTGAAGTTCGTGTACGGCTTCCAGTCCGAGCTGGACCGGCTGTACGGCTACGGCATGCAATGGGGGCGCGGCTACAAGACCCGGACCTGAGCCCGGGGGTGTGTCCGGTGGGCCGGGGCGACTCAGGACCGGACGAACTGCGGACCTTGCGGAGGCAGCACGAAATGGGGGTCGGGCGCGTGCGCGGCGGCTGCCGCGGGCTGCGGATAGCCGTACGCGGGCGGTGCGGCGGCCGGCTGCGGATAGCCGTACGCCGGCTGATGGGCCGCGGCGGCGGCAGCGGGGTGCGCGACCGGAGGCGGATAGCCGTAGGAGGGCTGCTGGTGCTGGACCGTGGCCTGGGAGTCGGGCCCGACGGCTGCGGGGGCGGCGGCCGGCACGGGCCCCGGCGGCACGGCCGGAGGCGGGGGCACGGCGGCCGGGAGAGGCCCCGCGGCTGCCGGAGCGGCCGGGTCCTGGGCGTCGTTCGCCGACTGCGCCCCGTTCGCCGCCTCCGACTCGTCCACCGAGATGCCGAAGGCGGTGGCCAGGCCGATCAGGCCGGTGGGATAGCCCTGGCCGACCGCGCGGAACTTCCACCCCTCGCCGCGGCGGTAGAGCTCACCGCAGATGATCGCCGTCTCTTCCCCGGTCTCCGGCCGGACGTCGAACACCGCCAGCGGATCGCCCTCGGCGAACGCGGCGTCGAACAGAAGTATCCGCAGGTCCGGCACCTGCTCGAAGGCGGCCCCGTCGGAGGAGGCCGCGATGACCACCTGGTCCACCGAGGCGTCGAGCGCCCCGAGGTCCGCCTCGATCGTGTCCGTCAGCCCTTCCGGGACACTGCGCTTCGGCAGCCGCCGGACCAGGCCGGAGGGATGCCGGGGCTGGTTGTAGAAGACGAAGTCCTCGTCGGACCGCACCCGCCCGGACGCACCGAGGAGCAGGGCGGAGGCGTCCACGTCGGGAACCCCGGCGCCCGGGGTCCAGCGCAGCACGGCCCGGACGGCCGCGGCATCGACAGGGACGTTCGAGCCCTTCAGCATCGTGTGCGTCATGACCGTCATCCTGCCTGCTGGGGGCCCGTGCGGACAACGCGGGGGGCGGCACGACCGTGCCCGGCGGCGGCGCGGACAGGGCGCGACGATACCTCGCGAGGGGGTCGGACAAGAGTCGGGTAACCGGAAATTCATGTACATGGGGAACTGTTGACACCCGTCCGTACGTACTATTACCGGCCATACGTTGTTCGGCCGGTCAGGCAGTTCGGGGGAAAATCATGCGTCACTTCGGGCACATATCGCCCACTGCCCGCGAGGGCCTGTTCTTCCGGGAGCCCTGCACCTTCACCGCGGACTCCCCGGCGCGGATGCTCTCCGTCGCCCTGGGAGCCACGCTCTACTCCCCGGCCACCCGTCCGTCACTCGCCGACGACGTGCTGAAGCAGGCCGGGCGCGGCGTGGTCTCCATGGTGCTGTGCCTGGAGGACTCGATCGACGATGCCGAGGTGACCGACGCCGAAGCCAACCTGATCAGGCAGTTTGCCGCGCTGGCCGCCCGCGGCCCGGCCCCGGGGCCCGCTCCGGAGGGGCCCGGCGACGCCGGGAGCGCACCGGACGCGGCGGGAGCCGATGTGCCGCTGCTCTTCATCCGCGTACGGGAACCGGCCCAGATCACCGACCTGGTGCGACGCCTCGGCGACTCGGTCCGGATGTTGTCCGGTTTCGTACTTCCCAAATTCACCGAAGAGCGCGGAAGGCAGTTCCTGGAGGCGCTCGCCGAGGCCGAAACGGCGTGCGGCCGACGACTCTTCGCCATGCCGGTCCTCGAATCCCCCGAACTGCTCCATCTGGAGACGCGCGGCGAAATTCTCCAGGGCATCGCCCGCAGCGTCGACAAGTACCGGGACCGGGTGCTCGCCCTGCGCCTCGGCGTCACCGACTTCTGCTCGGCCTACGGACTGCGCCGCGCGCCCGACATGACGGCGTACGACGTCCATATCGTCGCCTCCGTGATCGCCGACGTGGTCAACGTGCTCGGCCGGGCCGACGGCACCGGCTTCACGATCACCGGCCCGGTCTGGGAGTACTTCCGCCGCCAGGAGCGCATGTTCAAGCCCCAGCTGCGCCGCAGCCCCTTCCTGGAGGGCCGGGCCGAGGAACTGCGTACGGCCCTCATCGAGCACGACCTCGACGGACTGCTCCGGGAGATCGAGCTCGACCGAGCCAACGGGCTGCTCGGCAAGACCTGCATCCACCCGTCGCACGTGGCGCCGGTCCATGCCCTGTCCGTGGTCAGCCACGAGGAGTACACCGACGCCCAGGACATCCTGAGCCCCGAGCGCGGCGGCGGCGGGGTGCTGCGCTCGGCGTACACGAACAAGATGAATGAAGTGAAGCCCCACCGGGCCTGGGCGGAGCGCACGCTCCAGCGGGCCGAGGTCTTCGGGGTGGCGAAGGAAGACGTCGGCTTCGTGGACCTGCTGGCCGCCGGCCTGGCGAACTGAGCGCGCGTCGATGAGCGAGCGCGCGACGAGAGAAGAGACCGTGGACGTGGTGTGGTCGGGCAACTGGGTGGCCGAGCGGCTGGGAGTCGCCCTCGAAGGCGACGGAGAGCTCCGGGAACTGCTGGGCCTCGCCCTGCGCCGCAACCCCAAGCGGGCGCATCTGCTGGTCTCCAACGTGCTGGGCAAGCATGTGCCGCAGCGGCCCTCGGTCGTCCACGGGGCCGGGTTCGAGCTGGGTGAGCGGGTCCGGGCGCTGCTCGGCGCGCAGGAGGCCCGCCGCGCGGTGGTCCTCGGGTACGCGGAGACGGCCACCGGTCTCGGCCACGCCGTCGCGGACGGCCTGCGGGACGCCCCGTACCTGCACTCCACCCGGCGTCCGGTGGCGGGCGCCCGGCAGGCGGGCGGCTTCGAGGAGTCCCACTCGCACGCCACCTCGCACCTGCTGCTGCCGGAGGACGGCGAGCTGCTGGCAGGGGGCGCGGAGGCCTCCACCCTGGTGCTGGTCGACGACGAGTTCTCCACCGGCAACACGGTCCTGAACACCATCCGCGCGCTGCACGCCCTGCACCCGCGCGAGCGGTACGTCATCGTCGCCCTGGTCGACATGCGCTCGGCCGACGACCGCGACCGGCTGACCGCCTTCGCCGCCGAGATCGGCGCCCGCGTCGACCTGGTGACCCGCAGCACGGGCACGGTCACCCTGCCGGACGGAGTCCTGGAACGCGGCCAGGCCCTGGTCGCGTCCCAGGAGGCGGAACAGGCGCAGCGGGCGGAACAGGCCGAACAGGCGCAGCGGGCCGAGCGGGCCGAACAGGCGGCGCAGGCGGCGCACGCGGAGAAGACCGTCGAAGGCGTTTCCCAGACCCCGGCCCCCGCGCCGGCCCAGGCCCCCGCCCCCATCACCCGGGTCGATCTCGGCTGGCCCGCAGGCGTCCCCGACGGCGGCCGCCACGGCTTCACCCCCGCCCACCGGGCGGCCCTCGAAGCGGCGCTCCCGGCCATGGCGGACCGGATCGTCGCCGCGCTGGGCGGCGACAAAGCGGGGCGGGGCCGGGTCCAGGCCTCCCGCCGGATCCTCGTCCTCGGCTTCGAGGAGCTGATGTACGCCCCGCTGCGCCTCGGCACCGCCCTCGAAGCGACCCTCGGGTCCGACGCCGAGGTCCGCTACTCCACCACCACCCGCTCGCCCGTCCTGGCCGTCGACGACCCCGGCTACGCGATACGCACCCGCCTCGTCTTCCCGGCCCACGACGACCCGGCGGACGGCCCGGGCGACCGGTACGCGTACAACGTGGCGGGCGCCGGCTTCGACGCCGTGGTCGCCGTCGTCGACTCCACCGCCGACACCCCCGAACTGCACGCCCCCGACGGACTGCTCGCCCGGCTCGCCGAGCACACGGGCCACGTCCTGCTCGCGGTCGTCCCGTCCTACGTCCCGGCCACATCCGCATCCGAACGGCAGGAGCCCGCCGTGCTGCCCGAGCCCCTCCGAGGCCCCGACTTCTCCAGTTACGCGCCGGAGGACGTCGGCTGGCTGCTCCAGGACCTCTCGGACACCGAGCTGGAAGCGCCCACCGAGGAGCGCGAGGAGGCGATCCAGAGCGGCGGCGCGCACTACGCGGAGTCGCTGCCCGTCGAGTACCAGCCGAGCGCCGAGTACCAGGCCCTGTTCACCGCCGCCCTGGAGACCTCCGCCGCACGCATCGCCCGCGCGGTGGGCACCGTCACCGAGACGGTCCTCGCCGAACGCGGCCCGCGCCCCGTGCTCGTCTCGCTCGCCCGCGCCGGAACCCCGGTCGGGGTGCTGATGCGCCGCTGGGCCCAGCACCGGCACGGCCTGGACCTGCCGCACTACGCCATCTCCATCGTCCGGGGCCGGGGCATCGACGCCACCGCCCTGCGCTGGCTGGCCGCCCATCACGACCCGGCCGACGTGGTGTTCGTCGACGGCTGGACGGGGAAGGGCGCGATCACCCGCGAACTGGCCGCGGCCATCAGCGAGTTCGAGGCGTCGGGCGGGCCGACCGGCTTCGACCCGGAGATCTCGGTGCTCGCCGACCCGGGCGGCTGCGTGCGGACGTACGGCACCCGCGAGGACTTCCTCATCCCCTCGGCCTGCCTCAACTCCACGGTCTCCGGCCTCATTTCCCGTACGGTGCTCCGCGCCGACCTGGTCGGCCCCGACGACTTCCACGGCGGAAAGTTCTACCGGGAGCTGGCGGACTCCGACGTCTCGGGACTCTTCCTCGACACCGTCGCCGCCCGCTTCGACGAGGTGGCGGGCCAGGTCGAGGCCGAGGCCAAGGAACTGCTCGCCGCCGACCGCGCCCCGACCTGGGAGGGCTGGGCCGCCGTCGAGCGGATCAGCGAGGAGTACGGCATCCACGACGTCAACCTGGTCAAGCCGGGCGTCGGCGAGACCACCCGGGTCCTGCTCCGCCGGGTCCCCTGGAAGATCCTCGCGAAGCGCGGCGCGGGCGCGGACCTGACCCACATCCGGCTGCTGGCCGAACAACGCGGCGTCCCGGTGGAGGAGGTCGACGACCTCCCGTACAGCTGTGTCGGTCTGATCCACCCCCGGTTCACGCGCGGCGCGACGGGCGCGGACGGCAAGGCGGTGCAGGGCGCATGAGCGCGACCTCCTCGGTCCACCCGGCCACCCTGGTGGCGAGCGACCTCGACCGTACGCTGATCTACTCGGCGGCCTCGCTCGACCTGTCCATGCCGGACGCGGAGGCCCCGCGACTCCTCTGCGTGGAGGTGTACGGCCACAAGCCGCTCTCGTACCTGACGGAGACGGCCGCCGCCCTCCTCACCGAGGTGGCGGCCGCCACGGTCTTCGTGCCGACCACCACCCGCACCCGCGAGCAGTACCACCGCATCCACCTGCCCGGCCCGGCACCCCGGTACGCGATCTGCGCCAACGGCGGCCACATCCTGGTCGACGGCGTCTCCGACCGCGACTGGCAGCGGCGGGTCGAGACCCGGATCGCGGCGGAGTGCGCGCCCCTCACCGAGATCCGCGCCCACCTCGCCACCACCGCCGACCCGGCCTGGCTCCTCAAGGAACGCGTCGCCGAGGACCTCTTCGCCTACCTCGTCGTCGAACGCGCCCTGCTGCCCGAGGAATGGGTGAAGGAACTGGCCGCCTGGGCCCGCCCGCGCGGCTGGACGGTCTCGCTCCAGGGCCGCAAGATCTACGTGGTCCCGGCGCCGCTCACCAAGAGCGCCGCGATGCACGAGGTGGCCCGCCGCACCGGCGCCACGCGCACGCTCGCCGCCGGGGACTCCCTCCTCGACGCCGACCTGCTGCTCGCCGCCGACCTCGGCTGGCGCCCCGGCCACGGCGAACTGGCCGACGAGGGCTGGCGGGCCCCGCACGTCACGGCGCTGGAGGAGCGCGGCGGGGCGGCCGGCGAGGAGATCCTGCGCCGCTTCCTGGCGGCTTCGGCTGCGTGAGTTCGGCTGCGCGACGGCACGGGTTGAGGAAGGCTGGGGTCATGACCAAGGGCAACGACACCACGATCACTCCCGAGCTGTACGCGTACATGCTGGCCCACAACCCGCCGCTGGACCCGGTCCAGCGGGAGCTGGTGGACACCACGTACGCCAGGTTCCCCGATCACGCGGGCATGCAGTCGGCCGAGGAGCAGGCGCCGCTGCTCGCCTTCCTCGTCCGGCTGGTCGGCGCCCGGCATGTGGTGGAGGTCGGTACGTTCACCGGGTTCAGCGCCCTGGCGATGGCCCAGGCGCTGCCCGCCGACGGCACGCTGATCGCCTGCGACATCTCGGAGGAGTGGACGGCGTACGGGCGTGAGGCCTGGGCGAAGGCGGGCGTGGCGGACCGGATCGACCTGCGCATCGCCCCGGCCCTGGACACCCTGCGCGCGATGCCCGCCGAGCCGCACATCGACTTCGCCTACCTGGACGCGGACAAGGGCGGCTACATCGCGTACTGGGAGGAGCTGGTGCCCCGGATGCGGCCGGGCGGCGTCATCGCCACGGACAACGTGCTCTTCCACGGCGGGGTCACGGACCCGGAGGCGACGGGCTCGACGGCGGCGATCAAGGAGTTCAACGACCACGTGAGCGCCGACGCCCGGATGGACAGCGTCCTGCTGACGGTCTCGGACGGCCTGACGCTGTCCCGTAAGAAGTAGCCCGGCAGAAGGGCACTCAGCCGCAGCACCCGCCGCCGCAGCAGCCACCGCCACCGCCACCGCCGGACGGTGCGGGAGCGGACCCGGCGGCACCGCCCACGGCCACGGCGGACAGCAGCTTGACGGTGTCGTCGTGGCCGGAGGGGCAGGAGGCGGGGTCCGAGGACTGGGCCATGGGACGGCTGAGTTCGAACGTGTCTCCGCAGGTGCGGCAGCGGAATTCGTAACGAGGCATGGGCTCAGGCTAGAGCCATCGGGTGCCGGAGACCACGCCCCCTGGTTCCGGACGGCTCAGGCGCCGCCGCCGCGCTCCTCGCGGATGTCGGAGACGACCCGGGCGGCGGTCTGCCGCACGGCCTCGGTCTCGGTCAGGAAGTGCCAGTAGTCGGGGTGGCGTCCTTCCAGCCCGGCGATGGCCCGATCGAGCCGCGCGACGGAGTCGTCGAGCGGCCGGGCGTGCCGGGGGTCGGGCGTGTGCCGGCCGGCCATGGCGAGGCGCTGGGCGTCCCGCACCGCGAACCGGGTCCGCTCGATCTCCTGCTGCGGGTCCTTCGCCACGGCGTTCAACCGCTGCAACCGGTCCCCGGCGGCGGACACCGCCTCGTCCGTGGCGTTGAGCAGCGCGCGGACCGTGCTCAGCCGGGACGTGGCGTCCGCCCAGCGCTGCTCGTCGCGCGCCTTCGCCGCCTCGGCGAGCTTGTCCTCGGCCTGCCGTACGTTCACGGCGGCCTGCTCCGGGACGGGCTGGAGGTCCTGCCAGCAGGCGGCCGAGAAACGCCGCCGCAATTCGCTGAGCACCGGCTCCACCGAACCGGCCCGCGTCGTGAGCGCCTGCGCCCGGGTCCGCAGCGACACCAGCCGCCGGTCGATCTCGGCGGCCCGCTCGGGCAGCCGCTCGGCTTCGGTGCGTACGGCCTCGGCGTCGCGCAGCACCACATCGGCCCGCTGGAGCGTCTCCGCGACCCCGTGCTTTCCCGCGCCCTGGTTCAGCTTGGTCAGCTCCGGGGCGAGCGCGGCGAGCCGGGCGGCGAGCTCGTCGGCCCGCAGCCCCGCGGCCCGTACCGCGTCGAGAGCGTTGCTCGCGCCCAGCAGCGCCTGCCGGGCCCGCTCGACGGCGGGGGCGAGCCGGGCGAGCTGCGTCTCCGCGCTGCCCAGCAGCGGCCCGAGCCCCTGGGCGAAGCGGTCCAGCTCGCCCTTGACCCGTACGAGGTCGTCCTTGGCCCGGGTCAGCTCGGTGCGGGCCCGGGAGGCGACGGCGGGCTCCAGATCGTCCCGGTCCAGGTCATGGCTGTCGACGGCGGTGATGTAGGCGTGACTGACCTCGTCGATGCGCCGGCCGAGCGCGGCGAAGTCCTCGGAGGCCTTGCGGCCGCGCGAGGAGCTGTCCACGGCGCTGATGGTCTCGATGGAGATCCGGAGATCGCGCTGGGCGCTGTCCAGGTCGTAGAAGGCCTCGGCGGCGGCATCCTTGGCGGCCTGCGCCTCGACCCGCTCGTTCTCCCCACGCCCGCCGAACCACCGGCGCGTACCGCCACCGGCGAAGGCGGCGGGCAACGCGGCGAGCACGAGGGGCACGGGCAGCAACATCAACGCCAGAAGATCCCGCGCCCCGGTACCGGGGGAGCGCCGCTCCGGCAGGCCCTGCCCACCCTGACCACTCTGGACGGCGGAACTTCCACCCGCTCCTGCCTCCGGCCGCGCGTGTGTCGCCGTCACATCCCTCTCCCGTGCCGATTCGCCCTGCCCGGTACATTCTCCCACCAGGTAAGGACGAACACACGGGTCGGTTAGTTCGCGCTTCGCACCGTGACTTGGCCGTTGTCGCTGCGGGCCTTCACCACATGGGCGCTGTCGTCACTGCGCGGCACCCCGACGGAGGCGTCCCCGTTGTCGGCGGAGGCGTTCACCGCGTACTTCTGCCCGCCCGGCGGCAGGTCGATGGTGATGCCCCCGTTGTCGCTCACGGTGTCCACGAGATCGGGCACCGAGCTGAAGCCCAGCCGGATCTCCCCGTTGTCGGCGCGGGCGACCACGGAAGGGCCGGATATCCGGTCCGCCCGGATCTCCCCGTTGTCGCTCGTCAGCTTCAGCGCGCCGCTCGCGTCCCGGACGTTGATCTCGCCGTTGTCGGACGAGAGGTCCAGCGCCCGGTCGAAGCCGGTGGCGGTGATCGTCCCGTTGTCCGACGAGGCCGTCACATCGACCCCGCGCGGCACCTTCACCCGGTGCCGGGAATCGCAGTTGTTGAGCACCCCTTCGCACTTCACCCGGAGCGTGAGCGTGTCCTTCTCCATCTTCCAGACGGAGTCCGGCCCGCTGCCGAGCACCGCCCACCCGTCGACCTGCCGCTCCACCTCGACCTGCTCCACATCGGCCGGCACGAGGTCCACGGTGCCGTTCTCGGCTTCGATGGTCAGCGCCTTCCCCTCCAGCGCGAACGACTTGCGCTCGACAGGCGCGCCGTCCACGTCCGTACTCCCGCACCCGGTGAGAGCCAGCGCCAGCAACGCGACCCCACCCCCCAGCGCGAGGGCCCGCCCGGGCGCCCCGAGGCGGGTGCGGGTCGGTGCGCTCGAAACGATGTCCACGATGATCGGTCCCCCAGTGCGTACGGTGCGTGCAGCGCGTGCTGCCGGACGGCGCCACCGGACGTCGCCGCCGGTGCACTCAAACCGTATGCACCCGGAGCCCCCGGCGGGATCCGGACGG
Source organism: Streptomyces sp. SID14515 (assembly GCF_010548505.1). Classification (NCBI taxonomy): domain Bacteria; kingdom Bacillati; phylum Actinomycetota; class Actinomycetes; order Kitasatosporales; family Streptomycetaceae; genus Streptomyces; species Streptomyces sp. SID14515. The sequence goes on from NZ_JAAGMH010000079.1 coordinate 54,604, forward strand.
CTACCGTCTTCGGGGTGGGGTTATCCCCCGGAACGGTTTATGAGCAGGGGCCCGGGTCCATGTACGCTGTTGCCTCATCCACGGGTGCGTAGCTCAGGGGTAGAGCGCTGCTCTTACAAAGCAGATGTCGGCGGTTCGAAACCGTCCGCGCCCACCGTGCGAAGCACGACGAAGGCCCCCGACCGATCATGGTCGGGGGCCTTCGCCGTCTCGTCCCGCCGTCTCGTCCCGCTGTCGCGAGGCCTACCCTGAGCCGGTGCGCGACGAGAGAGAAGACGAGGACTTCGGCCAGGCCTGGGCCGCCGCTCCCGAAGCCGTGAGGCGCAGCCTGGGGCTTGCCTACGAGGCGTTGGAAGCCGGTGGTCTCGCGGTGGGGTCCGTGCTGGTCGACGCGGCCGGGACGGTGCTGGCCGAGGGCCGGAACCACGCCTACGACACCGGGCCCGGCAACGGCCCGTTGCGAGGTACGCCGTTGGCCCATGCCGAGTTGAACGCGCTGGGCTCCGCCCGTACGGAATGGGACCTGGGCACCACCACGCTCTGGAGCACCCAGGAACCCTGCTTGATGTGCTCGGCCGCCGCGTCGTTCACCGGGGTCGGCGCGGTGCGCTATCTGGCACCCGACCCCTGGGCCCTGGCCACCGGGAACGAGGGCTCCTCCTGGGGGACGTGCGTGACCGGGGGCGTGTGGTTGGTCGCGGCCAATGTGATGTTCCTGAAGAGCGTCTCGGAGGTGGCGGAAGGCGGGGAGGAGCCGGCCACACTGTCGCGCAACCGCATGCTGGAGCCGGAGACGGCTCACCTGCACGACGGCCTGCCTCCCGGGCCTCCGACTTCCCCGTCGGTGCGGGCGTGGCTCTCGGAGGCATGGCCGGGGATCATCGAGGCAGCGACCGCGCGCCGACTGCGTACAGGTGGATGAAGCGTTTCTGCTTCCATCGTGCCGCGTGGTGACCCGGCGGCACACGGCGGTCGGACCGAACGGCCAAGGACGAGGGGGCACTTCATGGGGCGGACGCTGGCGGAGATCCTGGACGGGGCGGCGTGCGGGCGGTTTCCGGAGGCCGATGGGGGCACGACCGTGGTCGCCGCGCCGAGTGGCCGTGACACGGGGGTGATCGCCTTCACCGCGCACTCGGTCGTGTTCACGGACGAGGACCCCGAGTGGGTCCATGCGACGCTCGCCGCTCTGGACTGCGATGCGTTGGCCGCGACCATGCACCCTCGTTTTCTGCTGGCCTTCCTGGAACGTACCGGGCGGGTCACCGACACCATCGACCTGCTGACCGTGGCGTCCTCGCTGCCCGGTGCGCCCGCGTTGGAGCTGCGGGAGGTCACCGATCCCGTGCACCCGCGCGTGGTCAGCGCCCGTCGGCGGCGGGACGGGGTGCGGATGTGGGAGGTCGACGGGGGAGTGCTGGTGCTCGGGCGCGGGGTGGCCGGCCGTTGGGAGGTCGCCGTCGAGTTGGACGAGGACGCCCGGCACCGGGGCCTCGGCCGGGCTCTCGCCACCGCCGCGCGCCACCTGGTGCCCCCGGGCGAACCGCTCTGGTCGCAGCAGGCCGCGGGCAACGCGCGCAGCATCCGGGCGTTCCAGGCCGCCGGGTTCCGGCCCGTCGGCTCGGAGGCGCTGCTGCTCGGCCGCCGGGAAGGCGCGTGAGGGAGCGGTGTGAGGGAGGGGCGTGGGGGAGGCGCGTGAGGGTGTGTTGCGGTGGCGTTGTGCCGGGCTGCTTGAGGCCGTGGCCGGTTTTCCGGACGGCGTACGCTGGCTCCCGCTAGCCTGCTCGCCATGATCGATTCACCTGCCGGGCTGACGGACACCGAGACAGCGGCAGCCGCCGCGCTGGCCGGGGCGGAGGTCGTGCGCGCCCGGTACGGCCAGCTCCACTCCCGTATCGACAAGGGGGCCGGGGACTTCGCCACCGATGTCGATGTGGCGGCCGAGGAAGCCATCCTCGACGTCCTCCGCGCCGCCCGGCCCGAGGACGCGGTGCACGGTGAGGAGGGTGGGCGGCGGGGCGCGGTCGGTGCGGGGCGGGAGTGGTTGGTGGACCCCTTGTGCGGGACGCTCAACTACGCCGTCGGCTCCCGACTGGTCGCCGTCAACGTGGCGTTGCGCGGCGGCCCGGCCGCTGTGGCCGATCCGTTCAGCGGCGAGGTCTTCCTCACCGACGGAGAGACCGCCTGGGTGCGGTCCGGTGCGGAGGGCGACGAGCCGTTGGCGCCCACGGCGGACACCCGGCTGGTGGACGTGAACCTCGATCCGCCCTTCCCGGGCGCGCCCGGATTCCGGGCGGTCGACCTGCTCGCCCACCCCGGGTTCGTCGAACACTTCCGCCCGCGCGTCGTCTCCACGTCGCTCGCGCTGGCCTGGGTCGCGGCCGGCAAGCGGGCCGCCTACGTCACCGACGGCGGCGACCTGAGCGGGAGCGTCCACTTCGCCGCCGGGATCGCCCTGTGCCGGGCGGCCGGCTGCGTCGTCACCGGGGTCGACGGCGCCCCGGCCGGACCGGGCGGCCGGGGCCTCCTCGTGGCCGCGGACGCCGGGACGCACGAACTGCTCATGTCGATGGCCGGCGGGCGCGGGCGGGGTGCGTGAGTCATGCGCCGCTGCCTCTCACCGGAGCCGTGCCGCCCGCGCGCGTCGCCTCTCAGACGTGCAGTTCGGGCGGGAAGCCGGTCCAGCGGAGTTCGGCGGGCAGATGGCCGGTGTCGTTGAACAGGAGGAGGGCCGGGCGGCGGCCGGGCGCGTAACGGATGACGGTCAGCGCCGCGTTGGCGTGGTTGATGCCCAGCCAGCGCGACTTCGGTGCGTCCAGCGCGGCCCGGACGAGCCAGCCGACGAGGAAGTTGTGGGTGACGAGGAGTTCATGGCGGGGCTCGTCGCCCTCGACCGTTCCCGTGAACCGTGCGAGCGCCTCCTCGGCCAGCCCGGGGCCCAGCTCGCGCTCCGCCGCCGGGAAGCCCGCCAGCCGTGCGAGCGTCTCGTCGGCCGACTCCGTCGGCAGCTCCTCCCGCGGCGGCAGGTACGGGATGTAGTCGCCGGCCGGTTCGGAGGGCAGCAGGGGAACTCCCGGCAGCTGCTCGCCTATCAGCTTCGCCGTCTGCGCGGCGCGGGGGAGCGGGCCGTGGTGGATCGCGGTGATCGGGGCCCCGCGGAGCCGCTCCCCGAGCAGGGCGGCCTGACGGCGGCCCGCGTCCGTCAGCGTGTTCTCGTCGGCGGACGCCTGACCGTGCCGGGTCACGTACAGGTAGCGGGCAGCGGTCGTTGTCGTCATGGGCGGGTCCTCCGTCGCGGTTCATGATCGTACGAACGTGGGCAGGGACGTCGAGCCACGCCCGGGCGGTTCCGTGGTGAGGGGCGGGCGGTCCGCCTCCCGGGATGCGCGGGGGCACTGCTCGGGGCACCGTGGAAGCATGGCCGAGCACCCGCCCGTGATCGTCTATCCGCCTTCCGCGACCGGAGGGCGGCGGGTCACCGTGCACGGGCAGATCGTCGGCCTGGCGCACGGGCGGGGCGAGGTGGCCGCGCTGCTGCGGGCCGCGGGGTTCGCCCCGGGGCCCGACAAGGTCGTCGAACTGGACCGGCCCGGGCTGATCGAATGGCGCGGCGGCGACCTCGACACCTGGGAGTGATCCCGTGAAGCGTCGTCGTACGGCACGCGAGAGCGCCTCGATCGAACCGCCGCCCGGGTATTACGCGGCCGGGGGCGAGCCTCCCGACACGGCGCAGCGCGTGCCGATCCTGGACTGGGTCGTGAGCCGGCGCATCGCGAGCGGCTGGCGCGTCGAGTCGCGCTCCGGGAGCCAGGTGGTGCTGGTGCGCGGGCAGCCGGTGAACCATGTGCTGCACGCTTTCCTCACCGTCTTCTCGTGCCTGGTGTGGGGGATCGTGTGGGCCGGTGTCGCCCTGGTCAACCGGGTCGAGCGGGTGGCCCTCACCGTCGACGCGCAGGGGCGCATCGTCACGGTCAGCGCGCCGTGACACCGCACCCGAACGGGTGCGTCCAGGTGGCTTGGCCCGAGGGCCGCGAGGAACGTCGGAGCTGATCTGCACGCACCACCAGGGCAGGTCAGGAGAGCGGACGCCCGGCGTCCGTTCCGACCAAGGAGTCCTCATGTCGCAGCCCAGCACACCCGGCGCCTCGCGCCCCGCCGACCCGCGTCCGGGCGGATACACCGGCAGCGGGTGGGCGGCCGGAGGAACGGTGTTCGCGGGTGTCCTGCTCTTCGTGGACGGCGTCCTCGGAGTGCTGAAGGGCATCGCGGGGATCGCCTCGAACGACGTCTACACGCGGATCAACGACTACGTCTTCAAGTTCAGCGTGACCTCGTGGGGCTGGATCCACCTCGTCCTCGGCGTGATCCTCATCCTCGTGGGCTGGGGCATCCTCAAGGGGGCGACCTGGGCCCGTGGCGCGGGCGTCGCCCTCGCTTCGCTGAACCTCATCGCCAACTTCATGTGGCTGCCGTACACCCCGGTCTGGGCCATCGTCACCATCGCGATCGACGTCTTCGTCATCTGGGCCCTGTGCACCGACCGGTCGAACCCGAGCGACCTGGTGCGGAGCTGAACCGGCCGGGGCGGCGGGCGGGCGACGGCGACGGGTGTCCGTTGTCAGTGGGGCGGTCCACACTGGAGTCATGTGCCGCAGCATCAAGACGCTCCGCCCGCCCGCCCTCCCCGAAGAGGCCACCGAGGAGGACATGCGGGCCGCCGCCCTTCAGTACGTACGCAAGGTCTCCGGATTCCGTGCGCCCGCCGCGCACAACCGCGAGGTCTTCGACCGGGCCGTCGACGAGATCACCGCAGCCACGATGAAGCTGCTCGACGGCCTGGAGATACGGGGCGCGGCCAAGGGCTGAGCCCCGTCGCCGCGCGACTGTCCACGGTTCAGGGGGCGGCCGGAGCGGGCGCACCCACCGGCCCCGGGCCGCCGGGCCCGACCGCCGGAGTCCCGGCCGCTGCTCCTGTCCCGATGTCCATCTCCGTGTCCGTCTGCGCGGGTACCGGCGTCTCCGCCGCCTCCGCCGCGGTCCCGGCCGCTGTCGCCGTCCGCGTCGCCGGGCGCTTCACCACGAACGCGGCCAGCGCGCCCGCCACGAACAGGGCCAGTACCGAAACGGCCGTGCCGAACCACGTCGAGCCCAGCCACCGGCCGCCGAAGTAGCCGAGCCCCACGCTGTAACCCGCCCAGGCCAGGCCCGCAAGCGCGGACCAGGGCAGGAAGTCCCGCTTCCTGCGGTGGGCGGCGCCCGCGCCGAGCGAGACCACGGAGCGGCCCGCCGGAGCGAACCGGGCGATGATCACCAGCGCGCCGCCGCCCCGGCTCAGCGCCGCGCCGAGACGTTCCTGCGCGGTGGTGAGACGCCGGGAGCGGGCGATGGCCCGGTCCAGCCGGTCGCCGCCGCGCCAGGCGAGCCGGTACGCGACGAGGTCGCCGAGGACCGAGGCGGTGGCCGCGCACAGGATCAGCACGACGAGCGAGGGGACCTGCCCGCCGGTGCCCTCGCCGGCGCCGCTGACGGTGGTGGAGCCCGCCGCGGCCGCCGTGGCGGCCGTGATGACGAGAACGCCGCTGGGCAGCAGAGGCAGAAAGACGTCCAGGAGAACGGAGAGGGCGACCACCGCGTAGATCCATGGGCTGCTGGTCAGCGCGGCCACACTCTCTAGCACCGTCTACTACTCCCCGATCGTGTCAACGCCGCGACGTCGCAGGGGAGCGGCAGGGGCGGCAGGTTCAGCTGTACAGCGTACGCGTGAGGGTTCTCCGGGCCTCGTCCAGGGCGGGTGATGTTGTGCAGGTCACGTACACCTGGAGGCCAGGCGCCCGTTAGGAGGGGTGAACGACCGGCACGAGCGAGGAGCAGCGCATGACGGCATGGATGGTACGGACGGGACACGGGCCGTCGCACCCGAATTCCGGGCGGCGAGTGGCGGATGGACGGGAGGACGACGTGGTTGCGCGGGTCCGGGGGGTCTCACGGGTCCCGGGCGTGCTGGCGGGCACGGTGGCTCTGCTGACGCTGGCCTGTGGTGCCGGTGTCGGTGTCGCCCATGGGGCGGACGACGTGACGCCCGGCGCGGCCACCGGCGGCCACGGCGCGCATGGTGCGCACGGGGCTCCTGCGGCGGGGGCCTCGGCGCAGGAGCCGGGCGGCGGTGGAGACCCGAGCCGCAGCGATGACGCCGCCGCGGCGGGCGGCAGTTCGTGGATGCGGGCCGCGGGGGTGTTCTCCCCGCCCGGTTCCTTCGTACAGTCCGACGCGCTGACGTACGACACCCGGCTGGTGCCGGCGGGCGCGCGGATCGAGGTCACCCAGTTCGCGGACCCGTCCGGCACCCGGGTCGGGGCCCGGCTGCGGGGGCTCGTGCCCGGCCGTGCGTACGGGATGCATGTGCACACCTCGCCGTGCGGCGCCGATCCCGCCGCGGCCGGACCCCACTACCAGCACCGCCCGGCCGCTGCCGCGGACCCGGTCAACGAGGTGTGGCTGGACTTCCGGACGGACGAGGACGGCGACGGGCGGGCGGAGGCCCTGCACGACTGGGGCTTCCGGGAGGGCGGGGCGCGGTCGGTGATCATTCACGACCGGCAGGGCGGTGCGGGGGAGCGGGCGGCCTGCTTCACGGTGCCGTTCGGGCCCGACGGGAAGGTGTGACGGGGACTCCGCACCGTACCTTCGGGCGGATCACGGCGTAGGGGGCGGTGCCCCGCTTCCCCGCATCGGGGTGGCGGGGCACCGCCCCCTACGTTCGTTCACGCGCCGCTCCGCCGGAGTCTCACCGCGCGCCGGGTCGGCGCCGGAACGCGGGGGTCCGGGAGAGGGCGGGCGGTCGGACCGCCGGTCAGACCGGGACGGCCGGAGCCTGCTCGCGCCGGGCCGGGTCCTCGGCGGTGGCCGTCGTGCCACGCGAACCGAAGAAGCGGTCCAGGGCGACCGCTCCCGGGCCGGTGAAGACCAGCAGCAGGAACGCCCAGCAGAACATCGCCGACGCCTCGCCGCCGTTCTGGATCGGCAGGAGCGCCTCGGGCTGGTGGACCTTGAAGTACGCGTACGCCATCGACCCCGAGGCGAGGAAGGCCGCGGCACGGGTGCCGAGGCCGAGGGCGACCAGGGAACCGCAGACCAGCTGGATCAGGGCGGCGTACCAGCCGGGCCAGGCGCCGGTCTCCGCCTGGTCGCCGCCCAGCACTCCGAAGAGCGTGGCGGCGCCGTGAAAGGCGAAGAGCAGGCCGACGACGAAGCGAAAGAGGCTGAGCGCGTAGGGCTGTGCCTGGTTCAAGCGGATGAGCATGGGGGGTGGGCTCCTTCGGCTGTGGTGGGGACGGGAACCGACTGAGCGCCTCAGGTTAGGGAAACCTCACCAGTGCTTGCAACTTCAACATTCTGTCGAGTGGCCGAAAGTCACCTCACTCTCAGGGGTGAGTGAACGCTCAAGAACCGTCTCTAGCTGGGCCCCTTGTCTGCTCGCTGTGGCCTGCACCAATGTCAGCGCAGACTTCCGGCCAAGCAACGTCAGCGTCATGAGCTGGTTACCGAACCAGGGTCCGCCCGACCTGCCCCAGGTCACCGGGGAGGCTCCCGTACGGCCGTGGCGGGTCAGCGCCCGGCCGATCCACCGGCCCGCCCGGCTCCAGCCGAAACGGAAGCCCGTCCGGATGGACCGGGGGATCGAGTTGTGCACAGGGGAGCAGGTCAGCTGGAGGACCCGGGACACCGGGCCGCCCCCGGGGTCGGGGTCGACGTCGGGTCCGGCGTCGCTTCCGGGGGCGGGCTCGGCGTCCGGCCGCCGGGGCCGGCTGTCCGGCCAGCGGGGTTCGGCGATATAGGCGTGGTGGACATCGCCCGAGAGGACGCATACGGTCGCCGGGGCGTCCGGGCCGCTCCCCGCCTGCCGCAGCAACTCCGTGAACCGGTCGAAGGATTCCGGGAAGGCGGCCCAGTGCTCCAGGTCGGACGCGCGGCGCAGCTTCTCGCCGAACCGCGCCCAGCGTCGCCCGCGTACGCCCGCGCACAGGGCGGCGTTCCAGCGCTCCGCGTCGTGGACGAGCGGTGGCAGCAGCCACGGCAGGGAGCTGCCGATGAGCAGATGATCGTATGAAGTCGGGTCGTCCAGGACCGCTGCCCGCAGCCAGTCGGCCTCCTCGGCGTCGAGCATCGCCCGCCGGTCCTCGGCCAGGACGCGGGCCGCGCGGGTGTCGACCATCACCAGCCGTACTCGGCCGAAAACACGCCGGTAGCTCCACCGGGTACGGGCGGGATCCGCGTCGGTCTCGGCGGCGAAGCGGCGCAGCGCCTCGGTGCCGTCGGGCGATGCCCTGACCGCCGCGTACACGGGGTCGGCGGCCAGCTCGGCTGGCGAGAGGTTGCCCAGATGCTGGTGGACCCAGTACGACATCAGCCCGCTGACGATCCGTTCGTGCCACCAGGGTGTGGCGCGCATGTCCCGCTGCCAGGCGGCGCTGGTGTTCCAGTCGTCGATGACATCGTGGTCGTCGAAGATCATGCAGCTGGGGACCGTGGAGAGCAGCCAGCGCACCTCCGGGTCGCGCCACGATTCGTCGTAGAGGTAGGTGTACTCCTCGTAGTCCGCGATCTCCGCGCCCGGCGGCTCGCGCAGATCCCGGCGGGCGGCGAGCCTGCGCCGGGTCGCCCCGGAGGTCTCGTCCGCGTACACCTGGTCGCCCAGGAGCAGCAGTACGTCGGGCCGCTCGGCCGCCGGGTCCGCGGCGAGCCGGGCGGCCAGCGTGACCAGGGCGTCCGGCCCCACGGGGTCGTGCCCGCCACCGGGAGCGGCGGCCCACCGGCACGACCCGAACGAGATCCGCACGCCGGGCGGCTCGGCCCCGGCGCCCTCGGCACCGCCCGCTGACGCCGTGGCCGTAGCCGTCGCCGCCACCGGTGGGGTGGTGATGGTGCTCGGCGGGAGGCGGGTGTCGTCGGGCGGCCAGACGCGCCGGTCGCCGATCAGCACCTCGTACGCCGTGGTGGAGCCGGGCGTCAGACCCGTCACCACCACCAGGGCGTAGTGGTGCCCGGCCACCGCGAAGGTGGGCGACGACCCCGAGGCGCCGTCCGCGCACCGGACCTCCACGGTGCACGGACGGCTCGCCTCGACCCAGACGGTCGCGGTGGCCCCGGTCTCCCAGTCGACGTGCCGCAGCAGTGGACCCAGGCGCAGTCCGGCCATGTGATGTCTCCTCGCGCCGCCGTCACGGATGGGCTCCGTAACGTACAGAACGAGGGGGCGGGGCGCACGGGTTCCGGTGGGTGCGCGGCCGGGGCCGGCCTGCGCGGGTTCAGGGGCGCCGGGTGGGTCAGCAGCCGTTCAGGGCGGACTGCAGGGCGCTCTTCTCGGCGGAGTCCACGCTCAGGTTGTAGTGCTTCTTGACGTGGACCCAGGCGCGCACGTAGGTGCACTTGTACGAGGAGCTCGGCGGCATCCACTTGGCCGGGTCCTTGTCGCCCTTGGACTGGTTCACGTTGTCGGTGACCGCGATGAGCTGGGGGCGGGTCAGGTCGTTGGCGAACGACTGGCGTTGGGCGGTGGTCCAGCTGCTCGCGCCGGAGCGCCAGGCCTCGGCGAGCGGGACCATGTGGTCGATGTCCACGTCGGACGCGGCGCTCCAGGTGGCACCGTCGTAGGGCGAGTGCCAACTGCCGCTGACCGCGGCGCAGGAGGCGTCCTGCTGGACGTTGGTGCCGTCGCGCTTGAGGACGACCTCACGGGTGTTGCAGGCCCCCGACTGGGTGATCCAGTGCGGGAACTTGTCGCGGCTGTAGCCGCTGGACGAGCCCTCCGCGCCGACGGTGAGCTGGCCGAGGTAGGTGCGTGCGGTCGCCGCGCTGACCGGGGTGGGCATGGCGGCCTGTGCGTTCGGGGCGGCGAGCAGGGCGGACGAGGCGGCGAGTGCGGCCGTTGCGGCGACGACGGAGAGGCGACGCGCGTAGACACCGGACATGCGAACTCCCTTGACGTGGGGGGTGCGTGGGCGGGCGGTGAGTGGGGCCCGCCCATCGTGGCGACGCCAGGTTTCTGTGGGGTGGGCGTCAGGTAACAGGGTGGCGACATGTGCACGTCACATCAAGGGGTGTGCAAGGGGAGTGACGGATCGCGGGAGCGCGCGGGTCCGTCACGGGGGGTTTGTCCGGGTGGTGTTGGGCGTTCGATCGGGGGGTGGGGGCGTGCGGGGGCGCGGTTACGCCCCCCCGGGGGGCTAAGTGGGGCCTGAGTGGGGCTTGAGTGGGGCTTGAGTGGGGCTTGAGTGGGGCCTGGAGGCCTGGAGGCCTGGAGGCCTGTAGGCCTGTAGGCCTGAGGTCTGAGAGGGTTGGTTCGCGATTGCGTGCCGTGAGGGGGTGCGCCCTCGGGGCTCAGGAGGTCGGGCGGGTGGGTGCGGCTCGCTCTATCGTTGCCGCGTGCTGCTTCCGGCCTCCCTCACGCTCGGCGTCGTCCTCGCCGTCCTGCTGGTCCTTGCCGCCGCCGTCGCCGCGTGGGCCTCACTGGGCCGGTCGCGCGAGATTCTCGTCGCCGGGGTGCGCGCGGCGGCCCAACTCGCCGCCGTCTCCCTGCTCATCGGCTGGGTGGTCCGTTCCCTGGCGCCGCTTCTCGGGTTCGTGGCGCTGATGTTCGCCGTGGCGGTGTGGACCGCCGGACGCCGGATCACCGGCAACCGCACCTGGCGCTGGGCGGCCGTGCCGATCGGGGTGGGCGTGCTGCCCGTGGTGGGGGCGCTGCTGCTCACGGGGCTCGTGCCGGTCCGGGGCCTGGCGCTCATTCCGGTGGCGGGCATCCTCATCGGCGGGGCGCTCACCGCGACCGTGCTCGGCGGGCGGCGCGCCCTGGACGAACTCACCGGCCGGCGCGGCGAGGTGGAGGCGGGCATGGCCCTCGGGCTGCTCGACCGGGACGCCCGGCTGGAGATCGTGCGGCCGGCGGCGTCGGACGCGTTGTTGCCCGGGCTCGACCAGACCCGGACGGTCGGGCTCGTCACCCTGCCGGGGGCGTTCGTGGGCATGCTGCTGGGCGGCGCCTCACCTGTGGAGGCGGGCGCCGTGCAGCTGTTCGTCCTGGTGGCGCTGATGGCGGTGCAGGTGGTGGCCGTCGCGACGGTCCTGGAACTGGTCGCGCGCGGGCTGTTGCACCGGGACTGAACCCCGGGCCTCGGGGAAGAGGGGGGGCTCAGGCCTCGTCGATGTGCAGGCGGATCGAGCCGTCCGCTGCCGCCTCCACGCGTACCTGCGTCAAGTCCTCCACGTGCGCGTCCGGCGCGAGGGCCGCCGCGCGCGGGCCGACGCCCACGACGCGCATGCCCGCCGCCCGGCCCGCCGCGATGCCCGCGTCGGAGTCCTCGAACACGATGCAGTCCGCCGCGTCGAAGCCCAGCTCCGCCGCGCCCTTGAGGAAGCCCTCGGGGTCCGGCTTGCTGGCGCCGACCTGCTCGGCGGTGACACGGACGGCGGGCATCGGCAGCGCGGCCGCACCCATCCGGGCCGTCGCGAGCGCGGTGTCGGCGGAGGTCACCAGTGCGTGCGGCAGCTCGGCGAGCGCGGCCATGAACGCGGGCGCCCCGTCGATCGGCACGACGCCCTCGATGTCGGCGGTCTCCTCGGCGAGCATCAGCCGGTTGTCCGCGTGGTTCTCCTCCATCGGGCGGTCCGGGAGCAGAACGGCCATTGTGGCGTACCCCTGGCGACCGTGCACCACCTTGAGCGCGGCCTCGGGATCCAGTCCGTGCTCGATCGCCCATTGCCGCCAGCAGCGCTCCACCACCGCGTCGGAGTTCACGAGGGTGCCGTCCATGTCGAGAAGGAGGGCTTGTGCGGTGAGGACGGTGACCGGCATCGGCTGCTCCAGAACGCGGGGAGGTGTACGAACAGCCCGGGTGCGCGTGCCGCGGGGCAGGGCGTACACGGGCTGTGAGGGTGGTGCGGTACCAGGTGGTGCGGTACCCGGTGGTGCGGTGCAGGTGTGCGGTACGCAGCGTGCGGTACGAGGTGTACCGCACGAGTGTGCCGTACCAGAGCAACCCCCGCCCGCCGGTCAGGGAGTGCGGGCGGGAGCTACTTTGTTCCACCACGATACAAAAACCGCGGCCGGAACGCCAATCACCGCGCCCGGCGGCCGGGCTCAGTGGCGTCCGCGCCCACTCGTCTCCGCCTCCAGCGCGCGCCGGGTGTTCGGTCCGTACACGCCCGCCGGGTCGCCCTGGATCGCCTTGTACGACTGGTAGATCACCACGGCGTTCTCCACCCGGTCGTTGTAGCTCGCGTCGGACGGACCCGAGTAGAGCCACACCTCCATGAGCCGGTTCTGCAGCTCGGCGACCTCCGGGCCGTGGTCGCCGGGGCGCAGCGAGGGGCCGGCCAGTTCGGCGGGCGGGGCGTCGGACGGCGGGGCCTGGGACGCGCCGCCGCCGTCCGGGGCGCCCGATGGGCTCGCCGTCGGCGACGCGGACGCGGTGGCGGTCGGGGTGGGCTTCCGGTCCCTCGTCGGCGAGGCGGACGCGGACGGCGAGGCGGACGGTGTGGCCGAGGCGGACGGCGTGCGGGACGGAGCGGCCGACGCGGAGGGTGACGGGGCCACCGACGCGGCCGGTTCGTCCTCGGCGTCCGGGACGCTCGTGGTGGCCTCCGGCAGTGCCTCGTCCCGGCTGTCGTCGCCGCCGAACAGTCCGCCGGCGAAGGCCGCCGTACCGACCACCGCGGCCACCGCCGCCCCCACGGCCAGAGCCCCGAAGGGGTGCCTGCGGCGCGGCTGCACGGGGTCGGGGGCGAAGACCGGCTCCGCGCCCGCGCTACGTCTTCGGCTTCCGGCCGGCCCGGAGCGCGCGCCGTCTACGTGCTCACCCGCGCCCGGCCCCGCACTTGCGCCCGGCCCCGCGCCCGCGCCCATCCCCGTACGCGCGCCCGATCCGGCATCCGTACCCGCGCCCGGCCCCGTACGCATTTCCGCGCCTGGGCCGTCGTCGCCCAGGAACAGCGGCATCGTGGTCTCCGCCGCCCCGGGGGCGCTCGTAGTGGCCGCCGTGCCCGGAGCGCCCGTGGTGGCCGTGACCCCGGACTCCGAAGCCCCGGCTTCCGAACCGGACTCCGTAACCCCGGACTCCGTAACCCCGGAGTCCGAAAAGCCACCCCCGGCCCCCCTCGCGTCGAGGTCCGTCAACGTCACGTACGGCCGGATGCGCAGCGGGTCGAAGTCCTCGGCCGCGGCGATCTCCGCCGTACGGGCGGCGCGCTGTTCGTCCTCCGTGAGCGGCGCCGAACGCCCGCCCGCGCCGCACCGGCACGGCACCCGGTGCTCCGTGCCGGGCTCCCCGGCCGTCCGTCTTCCGCACTCCGGGCATGCGTGTCCGGTCATCGTGGGTCCCCTCCCCTTGAACTGCCTGCGATTATGCAGCCCGCTCCGGGGAAGCCCAACGGGCTGCCGGGGCTCGGCCCGCTCCCGGCAGCACATAACAGGCCATAACGAAACGAAACGTCCAGGATGGGGGTGTAGCGGATCGGATTGGACCGGATCGGACCGGACCGGATCCGTGCGTCCAGCGGATCGAGGAGACGACGCCCATGGCCCAGCAGCTGAGCCCGCCGCCCCCGGCCCCCGGTGAGGGACAGTCCCACCGGAGCGTCCTGGTGGCGATCGGAGCGCTGCTCCTCGGCATGCTGCTCGCGGCACTCGATCAGACCATCGTCTCGACGGCGCTCCCGACGATCGTCAGTGAGCTGGGCGGACTCGACCACCTGTCCTGGGTGGTGACCGCCTATCTGCTGGCGGCCACCGCGGCGACCCCGCTGTGGGGCAAGCTCGGCGACCAGTACGGCCGCAAGAAGCTCTTCCAGACCGCGATCGTGATCTTCCTGATCGGCTCCGCGCTCTGCGGCGTCGCCCAGAACATGCCCCAGCTGATCGGCTTCCGGGCCCTCCAGGGGCTCGGCGGCGGCGGGCTCATGGTGCTGTCGATGGCGATCGTCGGCGACCTCGTCACCCCGCGCGAACGCGGCAAGTACCAGGGGCTCTTCGGCGCGGTCTTCGGTGTGACGAGCGTCCTCGGGCCGCTCCTCGGCGGCTTCTTCACCGAACACCTCAGCTGGCGCTGGGTGTTCTACATCAACCTGCCGATCGGCGTCGTCGCGCTGGTCGTCATCGCGGCCGTCCTGCACATCCCGGTCCGCCGCGAGAAGCACACCATCGACTACCTCGGCACCTTCCTCATCGCGTCCGTCGCCACCGCCCTGGTGCTCGTCGCCTCCCTCGGCGGTACGACCTGGGCCTGGAGCTCCCCGCAGATCATCGCGCTCGCGGTGCTCGCCGTCGTCCTGCTCGTGGCGTTCATCGCCGTCGAACGGCGCGCGGTCGAACCCGTCCTGCCGCTGAAGCTGTTCCGGATCCGCACCTTCAGCCTCGTCGCCGTGATCAGCTTCGTCATCGGCTTCGCCATGTTCGGCGCGATGACCTACCTGCCGACCTTCCTCCAGGTGGTCCACGACATCACCCCGACGATGTCCGGCGTGCACATGCTGCCGATGGTGTTCGGCCTGCTGATCACCTCGACCGGCTCCGGCCAGATCGTCAGCCGCACCGGCCGCTGGAAGGTCTTCCCGATCGCGGGCACGGCCATCACCGCCGTCGGTCTGCTGCTGCTCCACAACCTCGACCAGAACAGCTCCACCTGGCTGATGAGCGCCTTCTTCTTCGTCTTCGGCGCCGGTCTCGGCCTGGTGATGCAGGTCCTCGTCCTGGTCGCCCAGAACTCCGTCTCCTACCAGGACCTCGGCGTCGCCACCTCCGGCGTGACGTTCTTCCGGTCCATCGGCTCCGCGTTCGGCGTGGCGATCTTCGGAACCATCTTCGCCAACCGGCTGACCGGTCAGCTCACGGACGCGCTCTCCGGACAGTCGCTGCCGCCGGGCGTCGACGCGGGGCGGCTGGCCGCCGACCCCCGGGCCATCGGGCAGCTCCCCGCCGACCTGCGGCCCGGCGTCCTCGGCGCGTACTCGACCTCCATCACGGACGTCTTCCTGTACGCCGTCCCGGTCGTCCTCCTGGCCTTCGTCCTCGCCTGGTTCCTCCGCGAGGACAAGCTCCGGGGCTCGGTGACCGCCCCGGACGCCGGCCAGACCCTCGCCTCCAACCCCGTCGAGCGCTCCTCGTACGACGAGTGCGCCCGCGCGCTGTCGGTGCTCGCCACCCGGGAGGGCCGCCGCGAGATCTACGAGAAGATCACCGCACGGGCCGGGTACGACCTGCTGCCCGCGGCCAGCTGGCTGCTCCTGCGGATCAAGCGGCACGGCACCGTCGAACCCGCCCGGCTCGCCGAGACCGCTCCCGTACCGCTGCATGTGATCACCGACGCGGCCCGGCAGGTCGAGGAACGCGGACTGGCCCGCCGGGAGGGCCTGCAGATGATCCTGACCGACGCGGGGGCCGAGGCCGTCGTCCACCTCTCCCAGGCCCGCGAGGACTCCCTCGCCGAGCTCCTCGGCGACTGGTGGGGCCCCGAACGCCCCACCGACCTGGTCAAACTCGTCAGCGAACTGACCGCCGAGGTCAGCGGCTCGACCAAGGAGCGCCCCCACTCGCCGACGCCTCCCCGCGACCACGAGGCCCATCTGCGCCCCGACGAGCGCGAGGCCCACCGCCGGGCCCTCGACGACCGGGACGACCACGGCCACCCGCACCCGCCGGCCTGACCCGCCGGCCTGACCCGCCCGCCTGATCCGCTCGCCTGATCCGTCGGCCGACCGCGGAGGCACGGTCCGGCACATCGCGGCGGGCCGGGTCACAGCTCCTTGGCGAACCAGTGCTCCGCGTACCGGTTGCGGCGGTGGAACGCCGGCACCTCCCGGTACCCGTGTTTCGTGTACAGCCCGCGCGCCTCGACCAGGTCGTTGCGGGTGTCCAGCCGCAGCAGCCGTACGCCGTACGATCTCGCCGCCTCCTCCACCGCGGCCAGCAGCAGCCCACCGCCGCCCGTGCCCCGGAACGCCGGCCGCACGTACACCCGCGTCAGCTCCGCCGTACCCGGCCCGGCGGCCTCCGTCAGCACCAGCCCGGCGCAGCTCGCGGCCTTGCTCCCGTACCGGCCGACGACGAACTGCCCGGTCGGCGGTACGAGCAGGTCGGCGCCGTCGTCGGCGAGTCCGTCGGCGATCTCCTCGGCGGTCGCGGGCCGCTGCCAGTAGCGGCTCGCGACCTCGTCGTAGTAGTCACGGCGCAGTGCGCTCGCGTCCGGGGAGTCGAATCGTTCGGCGGCCACGGTCCAGGTCATGTCAGGCATTCTTGCTGCCGTACGGCCTGACGACGAGGCAATTACCTGTGCAGGGGGCAGCAGTGACCGACGTGTCCGCGACCGACGCCGCGACGACGACCATGACGACGACCCGGGCGATCCAGCATCTCGCCGAACGCTGGATACAGGACGGCATGGCCGCCGACGGAGCAGCCGGAACAGCGGGCCGGGGCCGGGGGTGGGGGTGGCGCCGGGCCCGTACCGTGCCGGCCGCCGGCTTCGTCTGTTCGCCCGCCGGTCTGTGGCTCGCCCTGGCCGCCGTCGCCGCGGGCGCCCGCGGCGGGACCGCGGCCGAGCTGCGGGCCCTCCTCGGCACCGCGGACCGGGAGGCCGCGCCGGCTGTCACGGCGGTGGCCCGCGAGCTGGCGGCGACCGGGGCGCTGGGCGTGGCCACCCGGGTCTGGAGCCGGGTGCCCGTGCTGCGCGCGTACCGGGAGGCGCTGCCG
Organism: Streptomyces sp. SID14515; assembly: GCF_010548505.1. Lineage (NCBI taxonomy): Bacteria > Bacillati > Actinomycetota > Actinomycetes > Kitasatosporales > Streptomycetaceae > Streptomyces > Streptomyces sp. SID14515. The sequence goes on from NZ_JAAGMH010000079.1 coordinate 71,342, forward strand.
GACGTCCGCTTCGACCCGATGGACCCGGCGGCCGTCGACGCCTGGGTGCGCGATGCCACCGGCGGGCTGATCGAGCGGCTGCCGCTGGAGATCACCGACGACACCCTGCTCGCCCTGGTCAACGTGCTGGCGCTGAAGGCCCGCTGGGAGAAGCCGTTCGAGGCGTGGCGCACCCGGGACCTGCCGTTCACCGACGCGGCCGGGACGGTCCGCCCGGTGCCGACCATGTCCAAGGACGTGCCGATGGCCGACGCCTGGACGGCCTGCGGGGCCCACGTCGTCGAGCTGCGCTGCGCGCGGGAGCCCGACGGCGGCCCCGGGGCCCGGGTCCGTCTCGTCCTGGGGGAGCCGGGGGCGGGCCCGGAACGCGTGCTCCCCGTGGGCTGGGCGCCCCGGACCGCGGGCACCGCGCCGGACGCCGATCGGGTGACCGTCGGGCTGCCGCGGCTCGCCCTGCGGACCCGGGTGCCCGTCACGGAGCAGCTGCCCGCCCTCGGCGTACGGCTGGCCACCTCCGACGACGCGGACTTCTCCGGCCTCTCGCCCGAGCGCCTCCGCGTCTCCGATGTGATCCAGGAAGCCGTGGTGAAGATCGCCGAGGAGGGCGTGGAAGCGGCGGCCGTGACGGTGGTCGCGGCCCCGGGGGGCGCCGCGCCCCGGCCGCAGCGGGTGCACCACATCGCCTTCGACCGGCCCTTCGGCATCGTCGTGCTGGCCGGAGCCGACGACGTACCCCTGTTCACCGCTTGGCAGGCGGACACCCCCGCCGACCCGGACGCCTGAGCCCGCCCCGCGCCCGCCTGAGGCCTTTCCGCGCCCCCGTCATCCTCACGGACGACTTCTTCCGGACCGAAGCAGGATGACAGTCAGGCAAAGAGGGGGTTGATTGTGTCTACCTCGTAGGGCAATGCGAGGCTTCATCCGGCATCGCCTCCAATCGAAGGGGCGGTGCATGGAACGGTGGGAGGGTCGGCGCAGCGTGGTGAATGCGGATCACAGTGTGCGCGGTGACGCGGCGGCGGACACGGGAGCGAGGACCGGGCTGACCCGGGCCCTGCTCTGGCTGGTCGTGGCCGCGCTGGCGGTACGGCAGGTGGCGGTGGTGCTCCGGCAGCCACCGGGGGAACGGCTGCTCGACCTGGAGACCTGGATCGGGGAGAACGGCGTACTGCACCTGACGGGTTCGCTGTACGACAGCGGCCGGTTCACCGGGACGCCCTTCGCCGGACTGGTCCTGAAGCCGCTCACCGCCTCGGCCCAGCAGACCCTGGGCGTCGTGTGGACGTTCGGGTCGCTGCTGCTCGTCGTCGCCCTCGGCCTCGTCGCGGCCCGGGCCCTGCCCGCGCCGGTGGGCCGCCGGACGGCGCTGCTCGCGGCCCCCGTCGCGATCAGCCTGTTCATGCTGTCGCTGCCGGTCCGCAACGCCCTGCACCTGGGCCAGACCAGCATCCTGCCCGTCCTGCTGGTGCTCCTGGCCTGCTTCGTCGTCCGGGAGCACCGTGCGGCGGGTGTCCTCGTGGGCCTGGCCGCCGCCTTCCAGCCGGTGCTGCTCCTGTTCGCCGCCCTGCTCTGGCTGACCGGCAGGCGGCAGGCGTCGGTGAGCGCGGGGGTGACCTTCGCCCTCGCCACGGCCGTCGCCTGGATCGCGGGGCCGAAGGACTCATGGACGTACTGGGTGCACCATCTCGCGGGCGCCGGGCTGGGCGAGCGGCCGGACAGCCTGGCCAACCAGTCGCTGCACGGTGCGCTGCTCCGGCTCGGCCTCGAAGGACCGCTGGAGATCGCCCTGTTCCTGGTGCTCGCCGCCGCCGTCGTGGCCGTCGGCCTGCGGCGCGCGGTGCGGTACGCCCAGGACGGGCAGCTGCTCCTCGCGGTCGCCGTGACCGGCTGCGTCGTGGTCGCCGTCTCGCCGACCGCCTGGCAGCACCAGCTGCTCTGGGTGCTCCTCGCGGTCGTCGGCCGGGTCGGCAAGCGGGCCTCCGACCGGCTGGTCTGGCCGTCCGTGGTGGTGCTGGTCGTCACCCTGCCGGGCACGATGCTGCTGCCGAACCTCGAACCGCTCTTCCCCGTACGCGACAACGTGCTGCTCCTCGTGGCGCTCGGCGCGGCCTGCCTCGCCCCGTTCCTGCCCCGCACCTCGCCGTACTGGCAGCACCCGGTCCCCACCGACTACGCGAAACCGGTCGCGGCGCGCTGGAGACGCGTGCCGCTCCTGCCGTTCTGGCGCCGGGTCCTCACCCGCCCCAACCTGCTGCTGGAACTCCTGCTGATCCGGGTCGTCTACGACGCCTACGCCCAGGTGCGCCTGGCCGCCCGGGCGGGCCGCCCGCTCGCCGAGGAGCACGGCCGGCAGATCCACGCCATCGAGCAGTGGCTGCACATCGACATCGAGCACTGGGTCAACCACACGGTCGTCCAGATCACCTGGTTGCGTGAGTTCTTCGACTACTACTACTCCACGTTCCACTTCATCGTCCCGCTGACGATCCTCGGCGTGCTGTACGTGCGCCGCCCCGCCGACTACCGCTGGGTCCGCTCGTCCATCGGCTTCGCCACCCTGCTCGCGCTCGTCGGCTTCTGGCTCTACCCGCTGGCCCCGCCCCGGCTCATGCCCGGCCTCGGCTTCATCGACACCGTCCACGGGGTGCAGGACTTCGCGAAGCCCGACTACGGGACGCTGACCACCGTCACCAACCAGTACGCGGCGATGCCGTCGCTGCACTTCGGCTGGTCGCTGTGGTGCGGTGTGGTGATCGTGATGCTGGCCCCGAAGCTGTGGATGAAGGCGCTGGGCCTGCTGCACCCGCTCTTCACGATCGCCGCGATCGTGGCCACCGCCAACCACTGGGTGCTCGACGCGGCCGGCGGCGCCCTGGTCGTATCGCTGGGCTTCGGGCTGACGTATCTGCTGTCGGGGCCGCGCAGGCTGGTGGCCGGGGAGCGGGAAGCGGCGGCGGAACCCGCGGAGCCGCCGCCCGCGGAAACGGCGGAACCCGCGGAATCGGCGGAACCTGCGGATCCCGCCGCCGGCCCGGAGCCCGTACCGGCCGGGAAGACGGCGAGCGGCACATAGCGGGGGAGCAGGCCGAAGGGGTGCCGGGACGACGTCCATCGTCCCGGCACCCCTTCGGCATGGATCGCCGCGCATCCATCGTCCGCCCGCGCGGCCGGTGCCGCCACTCGGGACCGGTGTTGTACCGGTGCCGGTGTACCGGTGTCAGGATTCCGCCGCCGTGGTCACCTGAAGCTGCTTGATCCCGTTGAGCCAGGCCGAACGCAGCCGCCGCGGATCCTCCAGCAGCCGCAGATCCGGCAGTACGTCGGCGATCGCGTTGAAGATCAGGTCGATCTCCATCACGGCCAGCGACTTGCCCAGGCAGAAGTGCGGACCGCCGCCGCCGAACCCGAGGTGCGGGTTGGGGTCGCGGGTGATGTCGAAGGCCTCCGGGGCCTCGAACACCTCGGGGTCGTTGTTGGCCGAGGAGTAGAACAGCCCCACCCGCTCGCCCTTCCTGATCCGCTGCCCGCCCAGCTCCAGGTCCTGGGTGGCGGTCCGCTGGAAGGAGACCACCGGGGTCGCCCAGCGCACGATCTCCTCGGCGGTCGTCTTGGGGCGCTCCCGCTTGTAGAGCTCCCACTGCTCGGGATGGGTGAGGAAGGCGTGCATGCCGTGGCTGATCGCGTTACGGGTGGTCTCGTTCCCGGCCACCGCGAGCAGGATCACGAAGAATCCGAACTCGTCGGAGGACAGGTTCCCTTCGCCCTCCGCCGCGACCAACTGGCTCACGATGTCCTGGGCCGGGCACTCCTTGCGGGCCGCCGCCAGGTTCATCGAGTACGCCACGATCTCCATCGCCGCCTCGGCGCCGACCTCCTCGGTGATCGCGTACTCCGGATCGTCGTACGCGGCCATCTTGTTGGACCAGTCGAAGATCTTGGAACGGTCCTCCTGCGGTACGCCGATGAGCTCGGCGATGGCCTGGAGCGGCAGCTCCACCGCGATGTCGGTCACGAAGTCGAAGGAGCCGTCGCTGTCCGCCGACGCGAGGGCCGTCTCGACGATGGAGCGGGCCCGGGAGCGCAGGGCCGCCTCCAGGGAGCGCACCGCGCGCGGGGTGAAGCCGCGCTGGACGATCTGACGGACCCGGGTGTGTTCCGGCGGGTCCATGTTCAGCATGATCAGCTTCTGGACGTCGATCTGGTCGCGGCTGATCGTCTCGTTGAAGCGGATGACGGCGGTGTTGGTGTTCGAGGAGAACAACTCGGGATGCGTGGAAACGTACTTGACGTCCGCGTGGCGGGTGACGACCCAGTAGCCCGCGTCGCCGAACCCGGAGATGTTGGGCGGCTGGGTGCACCACCAGACCGGCGCGGTCTCCCGCATCAGGGCGAACTCCGGGTGCGGCACGCGGTCCTGGAGGAGGTCGGGGTCGGTGAAGTCGAACCCGTCGGGCAGATGGGGGCAACGCATGGGCACCTCTCCACTCCGGATCTGATCACGAACCGTCCGACGCCCCGCCCGGCCGGTTCGCCTGTCGCTCCGGCATCCTGACGGACCATCAGAAGTTGCCCGCAAGGTAGTAACGAGTTCTACAAGTGGCAAGAGGCGTGGCCGGATCTGTTGCCCCGGACCGCCGCGGCGGGTCCGTCGCCTCGCCGGAGGGCGTGCGTGCGGTGCGTGCACGCCCCTTGCGCAGCCGGGCCGCCGTCACGAGACTGCTTGCAGAACTAGAACGCGTACTAGTTCCTTCCGCGGGCGCCGGGACGCCCCCTGCGGAAGCGCGAGGAGAGGACGAGCTCATGGCCGCGGAACCCGTCATCGTCGAAGCCGTACGCACCCCCATCGGCAGGCGCGGAGGCGCACTCGCCAATCTGCACCCCGCCTATCTGCTGGGTGAGACCTACCGTGAACTTCTCGGCCGCACCGGCATCCAGGCCGACTGCGTCGAACAGATCGTCGGCGGCACCGTCACCCACGCCGGCGAGCAGTCGATGAACCCGGCCCGTACCGCCTGGCTGACGGTCGGCCTGCCGTACGAGACGGCCGCGACCACCGTGGACTGTCAGTGCGGCTCCTCGCAGCAGGCCTCCCACATGGTCGCCAACATGGTCGCCGCCGGGGTCATCGACGTGGGCATCAGCTGCGGCGTCGAGGCGATGTCCCGGGTGCCGCTGGGCAGCGGTTCCAAACACGGCCCGGGGAAGCCCTGGCCCGACGAGTGGAACGTCGACCTGCCCAACCAGTTCGAGGCCGCCGAGCGCATCGCCCGCAAGCGCGGCCTGACCCGGGAGCGGGTCGACGCCCTCGGCCTGCTCTCCCAGCAGCGGGCGGCCGCCGCCTGGGCGGAGGAGCGCTTCAAGCGCGAGACGTACGCCGTCCAGGTCCCGACCACCGAGGAGGAACAGGCGGCGGGCCAGGGCATGTGGCGGCTCGTCGACCGGGACGAGGGGCTGCGCGACACCTCGATGGAGGCGCTCGCCGGGCTGAAGGCCGTCATGCCGAGCGCGATCCACACCGCTGGCAACTCCTCGCAGATATCGGACGGGGCCTGCGCCATCATGTGGTCCTCCAAGCGCATGGCACGGGCCCTCAAGCTCAAGCCCCGGGCCCGGATCGTGGCCCAGGCCCTGGTCGGCTCCGACCCGCACTTCCACCTCGACGGTCCGATCGACGCGACCCGGGCGGTGCTCGGCAAGGCCGGCATGTCGCTGCGGGACATCGACCTCGTCGAGATCAACGAGGCGTTCGCCTCGGTGGTGCTGAGCTGGGCGCAGGAGTTCGAGGCGGACCTCGACGGCCTCGAGAAGGTCAACGTCAACGGCGGCGCGATCGCGCTGGGCCACCCGGTCGGCGCGACGGGCGCGCGCCTCATCACCACGGCCCTGCACGAACTGGAACGCCGCGACAAGGAGTTCGCGCTGATCACGATGTGTGCGGGTGGAGCGCTGGCGACGGGCACGATCATCCAGCGGCTCTGACCCGGTCGCATCCGGCGGCACTGGCCCGGTCGCAACCAGCGGCTCTGACCCGGTCGTATCCAGCGGCTCCGACTCCGTGACGGCGGCGCTTCACGGTGAGCCCGGGGCCGTCCCCTCGGGCCGCCCCTCCGACGCCTCCGCCTCCCCGAACGCCGCCCGCGCGTCGAACGCGGCGCGACGGGTGGCCCGGCGCAGCGCCTTCAGCAGCGTCGGCCCGATCGTGACCGTCAGGACCACGGTCAGCAGCGCCCGCCCCAGGTCCCAGCCCAGCGAGGTCGCCGCGCAGTAGGCGAGGAACCGCACCAGGTTCTCGTGCAGCGGGTCGCCCGCGACGAACGAGATCCCCGATCCCAGACCGGTGATGAGCGTCCAGCCCTGCAGATTCATCACCGTGCCGTACGCGAACGCCGCCACGCAGCCGTACGCCGCCAGCATCGCCAGCTCCGCCCGCCCGCGCAGCCGGTCCGCCCCCGGCAGCAGCCCGGCGCCCATGGTGAACCAGCCCATCGACAGCATCTGGAACGGCATCCACGGCCCGACGCCGCCGGTCAGCAGCGCCGAGGCGAACATGGTCACCGAGCCGAGGACGAAACCGAACCCGGGGCCCAGCACCCGGCCGCTCAGCACCATCAGGAAGAACATCGGCTCCAGGCCCGCCGTGCCCGCCCCCAGCGGTCGCAGCGCGGCCCCGACCGCCGCCAGTACACCGAGCATCGCGACGGCCTTCGCGTCCATCCCGGACTCGGAGATCGTCGCCACCACCACCGCGACCAGCAGCGGCAGCAGCGCCGCGAACAGCCAGGGCGCGTCCCGCGCGTGCGCGAGCCCGGACCCGGCGTCCGCCAGCAGCGGCCACCCGAAGGCGACCACGCCGACGGCCCCGGTCAGCAGCAGCACGGCGACCGACTTCGGCCCGAGCCGCACGGGCCGGGGAGCCCGCTCCCGTACGTCCTTCGTCCCCTTCACGCGCCCGCCTCCAGCGCACCGCGCACCTGGGACACGGTCAGCCACTCCTGCGGGGCGAGGATCTTCGCCGTCTGCGGGGCGAACGCGGGGGAGGAGACCACCACCCGCCCGGTCGGGCCGTCCGCGACGACCTCCCCGTCGGCGAGGATCACCACCCGGTGCGCCAGCTCCGCCGCCAGCTCCACATCGTGGGTCGCCAGGACGATCGCATGCCCCTCGGCCGCGAGCCCCCGCAGTACGCCGACGAGCCGGGCCTTCGCCGCGTAGTCCAGGCCCCGCGTCGGCTCGTCCAGCAGCAACAGCGGCGGCCGGCCCGTCAGCACCAGCGCCAGGGCCAGGGCGAGCCGCTGGCCCTCGGACAGGTCCCGGGGGTGGGTGTCGTCGCCGACGCCCGGCAGCAGCTCCGACACCAGCGCCCGGCAGGCGCCCTCCGCCGCGCCCGCGTCCCGGTCGGCGGCCGCGCACTCGGCGGCCACCGTGTCCGCGTACAGCAGATCGCGCGGCTCCTGCGGTACGAGGCCGACCCGGCGCACCATCGCCCGGGGGTCCGTTCGGGCGGGGGCCAGGCCGCCGACGCGCACGGTGCCGGCGGTGGGCTCGATCATGCCGACGAGCGCCCCGAGCAGGGTGGACTTGCCGGCCCCGTTGCGGCCCATCAGCGCCACCGTCTCGCCCGGGGCCACGGTGAGCGTCACCCGCCGCAGTGCCTCGACCCGGCCGCGCCGCACCCCGAGCCCGTCGACCCGGGTGACCGGATCGGCGACCGGGGCGACCGGCGCACCGGCCGCGCGACGACCCAGCAGCCGGGCGAACCGCCCGGGTCGCGGGGCCTGCGGTACGGCAACGGGCGCGGGGAAGGGCACAGGCCCGGGCGCGCCCGACAGACCCGACGACGCCTCCGAGCGCGACGACGCCTCCGAGCGCGACGGAGCCGCCGGGCCCGACGGAGCCTCCGACCCTGTCGAGACCGCCGACGCCTCCGAGCCAGCCGACGCCCCAGAGTCCGACGCGGCCTCCGGCGGCACCGCGGCCCCCGCCAGCCGCTCCCGCAGCCCGCCCGCCGCGCGCCGGGCGTCCCGTACCGACAGGGGCAGCGGGTCCCAGCCCGCCAGCAGCCCCAGCTCCGCCACCGGCGGCCGGACCGGCGACACCTTCATGACCTCGGCGGGCGGCCCCATCACGGGGGCGGCGCCCGGGGCGGGCAGCAGGACGACCTGGTCCGCGTACTGCACCACCCGCTCCAGCCGGTGCTCGGCCATCAGCACGGTCGTGCCCAGGTCGTGCACCAGCCGCTGGAGCACCGCGAGGACCTCCTCGGCCGCCGCCGGGTCCAGCGCGGAGGTCGGCTCGTCCAGCACCAGCACCCTCGGGTGCGGGGTGAGCACCGAACCGATCGCCACCCGCTGCTGCTGGCCGCCCGACAGGGTCGCGATCGGCCGGTCGCGCAGCTCGGCCAGGCCCAGCAGATCGAGCGTCTCCTCGACCCGGCGGCGCATCACGTCCGGGGCCAGGCCCAGCGATTCCATGCCGTACGCGAGCTCGTCCTCGACGGTGTCCGTGACGAAGTGCGCCAACGGATCCTGGCCCACGGTCCCGACCAGATCGGCCAGTTCACGCGGTTTGTGCGTACGGGTGTCGCGGCCGCCCACCGTGACCCGGCCCGACAGCAGCCCACCCGTGAAGTGCGGGACGAGCCCGGAGACCGTACCCAGCAAAGTCGACTTACCGACACCGGACGGGCCGACGAGCAGGACCAGTTCGCCCTCGGGCACCGTGAGGTCGACGCCCGACAGCGTGGGACGCTCCGTGCCCTCGTACCGCACGGAGACCCGCTCGAACTTGATCACGCCTGCTCCTTGCTGCGATGGGCCGGTTGTCCGTGCGCCCGGGTCGACGGCGGTACGGGGGCGACCAGCGCGGGCACCAGTCCGACCAGCACCGCGGCGGCGGGCCACAGCGGCAGCACCGGTGCGGTCAGCGGTACGACCCCGGGGTGCAGCGCGTCCGGATCCACCGCCCCCGCCCAGATCATCGCCGCCGCGACCACCACACCCGAGCACGCCACCAGCCAGGCCCGCACACCCCACCGGTCCGGCCGGTAGCGGGTACGCACCGAGCGCCGCCCGCCGAGCCGCAGCCCGGCCATCGCGGTGACCAGACCGGCCAGCAGCAACGGCAGCCCGTACACCGCCCCCTGCGCGGCCAGCAGCCCGTACGTCCCGGCGCACACCCCGAGCAGCCCGCCCAGGGTGAGCACATTCGTGGTGTGCCGGACGGCGGCCGGGACCTGGGCGGTACGCCCGTAACCCCGCGCGTCCATCGACGCGGCCACCGCCACCGACCGCTCCAGCGCGCCCTCCAGCACCGGCAGCCCGATCTGCGCCACGGCCCGGACGCCACCGGTCGGCCGGCCTCGCAGCCGGCGCGCGGTGCGCAGCCGGACCACGTCGGCCACCATGTTCGGCGCGAACGTCATCGCGACCACGACGGCGACCCCCGCCTCGTACAGCGCACCGGGCAACGACTTCAGCAGCCGCGCCGGGTTGGCCAGCGAGTTCGCCGCACCGACGCAGATCAGCAGGGTGGCCAGCTTCATTCCGTCGTAGAGCGAGAAGACCAGCTGCTCGGCGGTGACCCGGCCACCGATCCGCACCCCCTGCGCCCAGTCGGGCAGCGGCAGTTCAGGAAGGACGAAGACGGTGTGCGAACCGGGGATCGGCGACCCGAGGAAGACGGAGAAGACGAGCCGCAGCGCCACGACGAACAGCCCCAGCTTGACGAACGCGCCGTAGGAGCGGGCCCACGGCGCATCCGTGCGCCGCGCCACCACCACATACCCCGCCACCCCGACCAGCAGCCCCAGCAGCAGCGGGTTCGTGGTCCGGGACGCGGCGGTGGCCAGACCCAGCGCCCACAGCCACCACGCCCCGGCGGGCAGCGCGTTGCCGCGGTCCGCCTCGGGGGCGTGCAGGGCGCGGCGCAGCAGCCGGGCCGGGGCCGGAGAGGCGGTCACCGGCGGCGGCGGGCCTGGACCACGGCGGCGATGCCCAGCAACAGGACGGCGCCGATGCCGACGAGAAGCCCGACGGACGGACCGCCGCCGTCGCCTTCCTCGTCCGCTTCCCGGTCGTCGGCCGTCGCGGCGGGCTCGGACGGCTTCGCGCTGCCGCTGTCGCCGGACACCTGCTCGCCACAGCCCGACTTCGGATAGCCGGAGATCGCGCAGAGCATGGCGCTGCTGTCGTACCGCAGCGGCTTCGCCACCGCGGCGAGCGCCTCCGCACTGCTGGCGTCCGGCGCGACCTGCGCACACGCGGTGCGCGGGGCGGGCGGCTTCTCCCCGTCCGGGGCGTCCGCCGCCGTACCCGGATCGATCACCAGCGCCACCCGCTTCTTCCCGTCCTCCGCCGGGGTGTCCGCGCAGATCGCCCCGAAGTCGGGGGCGCGGCGCGGCTGGTCGGCGTCGCCCGAGTCCTCGCTCACGGCGAACCGGAAGCCCTGGACCGTACCGTCGTCCGGGCGCAGGACCGACGGCCCCTGGGTGGCGTACTCCCAGTTCTTGCCGTTGCCCTGCCAGAAGGACCAGTAGCGGTATCCGGCGGCCTCGGCGCTGCCCGCGCCGAGCAGCACGGCCGAGGCGGCGACCAGGGCGGCGAGCAGCGCGACGAGCGGATTCCGCAACCGCGCGCCGACCGGGCTCTGCAGCCGCGCCGGGACCGGCGTACGCGGTGCACGCCGCACGGCCGCTTCCCGCGACGTACGGCTCACGGCTGCTGCTTCTTCCGGCGCATGCTGAGCAGGAAGCCGATGCCCGCGCCGGCGGCGAGACCGATGCCGATCAGCCACCCCAGGCTCAGCCCGCTGTCGTCGCTGTCGGTGCCGCTGGAGGGCTGCGGACCGGTCGGCGTGGGCGAGGGGAGGGCGGTGGCGGCCGGGGCGGGGCCGGTCGCGTTGAGCTGCTTGACGAGGTCGACGCCGCCGAAGCTGCGGGCGTCCGCGCCGGTGGCGTGCGCCGCGAGGATCAGCTGCGCGGTGGCGGCCGGACCGCCCTGCTTCGCCCAGCCCGTGGCGTTCTTCTGCAGCCAGGCGACGGAGGCCTGGGCCTTGTCCTTGTGCCCGGAGGCGGCGAGCGCGACGACCGCGTCCGCGGTGTTGCCGTAGTCGGGCTGCGGGTCGGTGTCCTCGGCGCCCGGCATCGGGGCCTGCTCCAGATACGGCGACTTCTTCAGCGTGTCCGCGAGGAAGGCGGCGCCGTTCTGGGCGGTCTGCTCCGGGCTGAGGTCGTCGCCCTTCGTGCAGGAGGGAGCCTTGACCGCGTTGGACGTGCCGGAGGCGATGCCCTTGCCCATCAGACCGAGCACGGAGGCCGCGGTGGCGTCCAGGTTGGCGGTCAGCTCGCCCTTCTTGCCCGGCTGGTAGGCGAACGCGCCGCCGTCCTTGTCCTCGCAGGGGATGGCCAGCGCCTGGAGCGCGGTGTACGGGGTGCTGCCGTCGGCGGTGGTGAGCTCGCCGACCGGGACGCCGGTGCGGGCGAGCGCGCCGATCACGATGGAGGTGGAGTTCGCGTCGCTCGGGCTGCCGGGGTTGTAGCCCCAGCCGCCGTCCTCGTTCTGCACGGACTTCAGCCAGTCCGCGCCGTTGTTCGCGGCGTCCCGGTGCAGGTTCACCTCGACGAGCGCCTGGACGGCGACGGCGGTGGCGTTGGTGTCCATCACCGTGGACGCGTCGCACGGCTTGGAGGCATCGCGGTACGAGGTGAACGCCCCGCTGTCGCACTGCTGCCCCACCAGCCAGTCCACCGCCTGCGTCGACGGCGTGACGTATTCGATCTTCTGCGCGAGGAAGGCCAGCGACTGCCGCCACACTCCGTCGTACGTGGGGTCCGTGGTGCCGTAGAGCCCGGCCGGCAGCTCCGCCGACGGGGAAGGACTCGGCGCGGCGACCGCTACGGGGGCGGCCGCGCCCAGAAGCACGGCGGTGGTCGCGAGCGCGGCTGCGCTGCGGCGTACGGTCATGGCTGGCTGGGCCTCTCCTGCGAGGGCCGGACTCCCCGGGCGCACGAGGGCACCGGGCTCCGGCCCCGTATGCCTCGACGGTGCCGGCCACCGGGGTTCCGGTGGCCCGAGCCGGTCACGCTCCGCGGAGGGCGGTCCGGCTGCCGTCGGGCGGACGGGTCACGGCTGGGGCGCAGCGCCGGATTCGCACCGGCTTCCCCCTGTACGGGCATGATGACGACCTGCCCACTCTACCGGTCCGTAGGAGAGCGGCCGGGGCCTCACACGGCGATGTACGTCACCGGCGGCCCGCCCGGCACGGCCTCCGCGCGGCCGAGCTTCACCAGCCGCCGCAGATGGGACTCGGCCTCCGACACGGCGATGGACCGCGAACCGTGCGGGATCTGCTCCCAGGGCCGGTTCCACTCCATCCGCTCGGCCAGCTGCCACGGGGTGAGCGGCGTGGCGAGCAGGGCGAGAAGCCCGGTCAGCCGCTCCTCGTGATGGTCCAGCAGCTCCCGCACCCGCCCGCCCGCATCGGTGAACGCGTGCTGGTGCGCGGGCAGCACCTCGGCCACCCCGAGCCGGCCGATCCGCTCCAGCGAGGCCAGGTAGTCGCCGAGCGGATCGGTGACGGCGGTGTCGTCCGGGTCCTCGTACAGCCCGATGTGCGGACTGATCCCGGGCAGCAGATGGTCGCCGGAGAACAACCGCCCATGCCCCGCCAGGTCGGCCGGATGCCGCTCCTCCAGATGGAGGCAGACATGGCCCGGGGTGTGCCCGGGCGTCCAGACGGCCCGCAGCCGCCGCCCGGCGAGATCGAGCAGCTCGCCGGGCACGATCTCTCTGTCCGGCAGGGCGGCGCGCAGCCCGGGCAGGGTCCGCAGCCGCCCTCCGCTGCGGGCGGCGCGCAGCGGGGCGAGGTGCTCCTCGGGCGCGCCGACGGCGGCGAGCTTGCGGGTGAGGTAGTCGAGCCAGGTGCCGGGCTCGGAGTCCCGGGTGCGCCGGACGATCGCGGTGTCGGCCTCGTGCATCGCGATCCAGGCCCCGGACGCCTCGCGGACCTGGCCGGAGAGCCCGTGGTGGTCGGGGTGGTGGTGGGTGATGACGACGCCGTGGATGTCGGTGACGGCGGTGCCGAGGGCGGTGAGCCCGGCGACCAGGGTGTCCCAGGAGGCGGGATCGTCCCAGCCGGTGTCGATGAGGACCGGGCCCCGGTCGGTGTCGAGGAGATGGACGAGGGTGTGCCCCAGCGGGTTGTCCGGGATGGGGACCTTGATGCTGTGGACGCCTCCGCCGTGGTCGGTCACCTGCGGCACCTGCGGCACCTGCGTCATGGGCTCCCCATCTCTGCTCGGCATCTCTGCTCGGCGGCGGCGTGCGCTGAGCCCACTGTAACGAGAACCCGTTCCAGTGGTAGCCCGGGTCTACCAATTATTCGTTCCCCGGGTACGGTCCGCACCGTGGACTCCTGAAACAGGAACTGGTATCAGTTCTGACGAACAGTCAGTTACGGGTGTGCGGGTTCGCGGGAGGCGGCAGCCATGACGGAACGTACGGAGCTTGTGGAACACGGACACCTGTTCATCGGCGGGGAGTTCACCGATCCGCTCTCCACCGAAGTCATCGAGGTGATCTCGCCGCACACCGAACAGGTCATCGGCCGCGTGCCGCACGCCTCCGAGGCCGACGTGGACCGAGCGGTCGCCGCCGCCCGCCAGGCCTTCGACGAGGGCCCCTGGCCCCGCATGTCGCTGGACGATCGGATCGCGGTGATCACCCGCATCAAGGACGCCTTCGCCGTACGCCACGAGGAGTTCGCGCGCCTGATCAGCGCGCAGAACGGCACCCCGTACAGCGCGAGCGTCATGGTGCAGGCGCTGGCCGCGATGATGGTCTGGGACTCGGCGATCACGGTGGCCCGCACGTTCCCGTACGAGGAACGGCGCGACGGAGTCCTGGGCCCGCTCCTGGTCCGCCGCGAACCGGTGGGCGTGGTGGCCGCGGTCGTCCCGTGGAACGTCCCCCAGTTCACAGCAGCGGCGAAACTGGCCCCCGCCCTCCTGGCCGGCTGCACGGCGGTCCTGAAGGTCTCCCCGGAAACCCCCCTGGACGCTTACCTCTTGGCGGAGATAGCGGCGGAGGCGGGCCTGCCGCCCGGTGTCCTCTCCATCCTCCCGGCGGACAGGGAGGTCAGCGAATACCTGGTAGCTCACCGGGACGTGGACAAGGTCTCCTTCACGGGCTCGGTCGCGGCGGGCCGCCGAGTCATGGAGGTGGCGTCGCGCAACCTGACCCGCGTCACCCTGGAGCTGGGCGGCAAGTCGGCAGCGGTCATCCTCCCGGACGCGGACCTGGAGGCGGCGGTGGCGGGCATCGTCCCGTTCGCCTGGATGATCAACGGCCAGGCGTGCGTGGCGCAGACCCGCATCCTGGCCCCACGTTCCCGCTACGACGAGATAGCGGAGGCGTTCGCGGCAGCGGCGGGCGCACTCCGCGTGGGCGACCCGTTGGACCCCACCACCGAACTCGGCCCCTTGGTGGCCCAACGCCAGCAGCAACGCTCCCTGGACTACATCCGGTTGGGCCAGGAGGAAGGCGCCAAGATCCTCACCGGCGGCAATCGTCCCGCCTCCCAGGAACGCGGCTGGTACGTCGAACCCACCCTCTTCGGCTCGGTCGACAACTCCATGCGCATCGCCCGCGAGGAGATCTTCGGCCCGGTGATCTGCCTGATCCCGTACGGAGACGAGGACGAGGCGGTCCGCATCGCCGACGACTCCCCGTACGGCCTCAGCGGCAGCGTCTGGACGGCCGACACGGAACGCGGCATCGACGTGGCCCGCCGCGTCCGCACGGGCACGTACAGCGTGAACACCTTCAGCCTCGACATGCTCGGCCCCTTCGGCGGCTACAAGAACTCGGGCCTGGGCCGCGAGTTCGGCCCCGAGGGCTACGGCGAGTTCTTCGAGCACAAGATGATCCACCTGCCCGCCGGCTACCGGGAGGCATGATGGGCGACCGCTGGCACGTGGAGGTCGACCGCTCCGTCTGCATCGGCTCCGGCATGTGCGTCAACCACGCGGGCGACGCCTTCCACCTGGACTCGGCCCGCCAGTCCCACCCGACCGAGGAGAACCGCGACGCGGGCGAACACGTCCTCGCGGCGGCGGAGGGCTGCCCGGTGGAGGCGATCACGCTGACGCTGGCGGGGTCGGGGGAGGTGGTCTTTCCGCCGGAGGAGTGAGGGGGACCGATGGCCGAGGGCTGCCCGGCTCAGCCGAGTGAACGCACGATGATCCAGTACTCATACTCTTCCTCCGTTACCGCACACAGGTGCGTCCCATCTGCGGACAACGCCACGAACTCGGCAGTCCCGGTCGCCGCAGCAATGCGAGACGGCAGGCCAGGGGGTGCGATGTCCTTTACGGGAACCCATCCGACGGCAGCGCCACCGCTCCCTGGCGGCAGAACGAGGAACGTGCCTGACCCTGGGGCGGCGAGCACGGGCCACGCCTTCTCGTGCCACTGAAGATTGACCTGCTTCAGGGCGTCGGGCGTCGCTGCATCGATTGTCAGGGTCGGTTCCACGTCGAAGCCCGCGACCATGCGAATAGCCTTGGTCGCGGAAGGTGCCGTGTCGGGCACTTCGGCGTTGGCAAGCTTCAAGCCGCAGGCATGCCAGAACGATGGTGAGGGGCCGTGTCCGGCACCGGTTACACGGATGACGACACCAACCCCACGCGCGCTGCGGACGGGGCGACGGAATGGGCGCGAAAGAGGAGGGACGCCTCTTCCGATGTGATGGCGACCGACAGCTTTTCGTCGGGGTCACGCCGGATGGACACAGTCTCGCATGCCGGAGCCGCCCACCCCTGGACGGCGAGTTCTTGAACCAAGGAGAAGACGAGATAGAAGGTGAAGGAGTTGTACACCTTTCCTTCCCACTCGGGCCTGATACGCGCGGGGGTGTGTGCGGTCTCGAATCCCAGCGTGATGCTGTCTCCTCGCTCGTCCGCCAGCACATGGAACAGGTCGCACTGGTTGAGGTCTGGCTCTTCATCGTACAAGCCCTGGATGGATTGCGGGTCGTCGAGAAGACGAGCCCAATCAGACGCGCTCATTGATAGAAGGTGCTCTCATGTGTTCCGCGGAGTGAGGTGAACAGGCGTGTATCGAGGCGGCTCACGAAGGTATGAGGAACCTCGTCCGACCCGGTTTCGGTCATGCGAAATGAACTGATGTGGCCGACGGTGAGGGAATTACTGGAGCTGAAGGAGAGCTCGAAGCCGGCTTCGGCGATGCGAACGAGAATCCTTCGATAAGCCAGTGCGGCGAGGCTGACATCGACCGGGACGGTCGGAATCCATCCGCGCACGGTCTGATCTTCCACGGCCGTGAAGTGAACATGAAGCTGCAGAGTGTCGTGGCCGAGTTCCGACCACTCGGGCGGTACGCGGTCCGGACCCGGGTAGGCGGGGAGGTCGATGCGCAGCGTCAGAGCGGGGCCTCGCCAGTCGAGATGGAAGGACCTCAGGCGCACCGACTCCAGCGGTGGAACATCGGAGTACAGGGTGCCGAGGACGTCTGAGTTTCGTGTCAGGTCGATCCAATGAGGGGTCAACGCGGGTCGTTCCTTTCACTCCCGTCCACGCATCACTCCCGTCCGCGCAGCGCTCGCGCGATTTCGATGTCGCTTTGGAGTGCACTCAGCCGGGGCGGATCTCTTGTGTCATCCAGCACCACCGTGTGCAGGCGGTCACCGACCTGCGGCGGTTGCACGTCCTCGGACCACCAGGACGGGTGCTTGACCTGGTCGATGAAGCCTGTGATGCCGTCGGCGTCGACCTGAGATCCGACGGAGGCGACGGCAGTGATCACGACATCTACTTCTTGGTGGTCCTTCCAGGTCATCACGGGAGTCCAGGGATCGACACCCAAGATCCCCTCTGAGGGAGCTGATGCCACCGACTCAGGGAAGCCGCCAACCTCCATGTGAACTCCACTCTGGCAGCGTACGGAGGATCAAAGAATTCAACGTCCCTTCTGTATCTTTCAATTCTGTTCAGGGTTATGAGGAAATTCGTGAGGTTATTCTGATCGGCTGTTCCGGGCGCGAACGATTGTCTCACGTAAATAATTCCTTTGATGCATCTGACTACGCATGATCCGCCGTGCTCGCTCGCCTGGTCGACGCTGTAGATGTGCATCAGGCTACGTTCATTCGAACCTGCAAGGATTGCGGGTGTGTTCAATTCTTGATCCCCGTGTCTGCCGTCCATTGCGGATTCGACTGCCAAACCAGTGATCGTCTTGTCAGTGCTTCTGTCAGAAGGTCGCCATTGTAGAAGGCGCCCAGGGTTTGGTCGGTTGCTGTCTCGCGAAGATGCTCCAGCGCGATAGGGAGCAGTCATGGAGTACCGACGTCTTGGCCGATCAATCTGCTCATATCCCATGCGGTGAGCGGATTGATCGGGCGTTTTCGCAGGTTGTGCACGGCCTTGACCAGGCCAGTCCCACCTGGAGGTGGATCAGGCCATTCGATTCCTTCCAGTTCCTCGATTGTTTTACTTCGGTCTGATTTGTTGTCCATCGTCCAGTCGCCTTAAGCGCTAGAGCTTGTACGGGTAGAGCTTGACCCTGGGGGTGGAAAACCGGATCCGCTCCCCAGGTGATGGGCTATCAGTCGCATCCCACTCCACGAGAACAATGGAAGAAGCTAGCCGCAGCGCCACGATCCCATCGTTGTCCACGGAATCAACCGCGGCGCAGACGATCAGGTCGGCCCCGGGGGTGCCCTCCAATGCGTCGGGCCCTTGAGCGGGCTCCCACGCGGTCACCGGATCCGGGATGTCGACCTCGACAAAGCAGGAAGGGTCAGTCGGAGGGGTGCCGTGCCACTGCCCCCACGCCGGGCCTACGGAACTCGCAAATGTCACGAGCTCGGTGGTACCGGGGATTGTGCAAATGTCGGTGATATGCATGAGTGGAAGCGGCCTCCCTGTGTGGCGGTGAGCTGGCCGTTGTCTCCCCAGTCACGCCGCGTTCCTGCAACTCGGCGTGCTCGCCAGTCCGATGCCCGTCGGGCTACCTGTCCAGCAGTGTCACAGCCATCCAGCAGGCGGCGCGTCCGCCGGCGCCAAGTCGCTGACGAAAGCCCGCCAGGCATCTTGGCCGAAGGCGATGGCCGGGCCGGCGGGGCGGGTGCTGTCGCGGACCGGGACCAGGTGGGGGGAGGTTCGGGGCGACCTCTACGCAGTCGCCCTGCCCGCCGCTGTAGCTGCTGGTGCGCCAGGCGGCCTCGGCGAGATCCGGCAGGGCGAGGCGGTCCTGGGTCATGGTCTGTGCCCCTTGGCGGTACGTCGGATCATGCTGAGCGATTCCGTCGGCGGCAACGCGGATGTGCGGGAGTCGTCGAAGAGTTCACGGTATCGGGCCACGTCGGATTCCCGCTCGATCCAGATGTTGCCGGTCGGCGTCTCCGTCAGGACGAGATCCAGTGCCGAGACCCGGGGAAAGCTGAGCGTCAGGTACTGACCGAACATACCCGGGTGCGCACCGCGTGAGAACGGCAGCACCTGGACAGTGATGTTGGGGCGCTCGGCGAGGTCCGCCAGGTGTAGCAACTGGTCGTGCATCACAGTCGGACCGCCGACGTGTTGGCGCAGTACGCCTTCCATGAGGACGGCCCAGAACTCCAAGGGGGCGTCCCCGGCCAGACGTTCCTGCCAGGCCATGCGTTCCTGCCCGGCCATGCGTACCTGCACGAACTTGTCGACCTCCTCCGCCGTCTGCCACGCACGGGACGCGACGGTCACGGCCCTTCCGTAGCCGGGCGTCTGGAGCAGCCCCGGTACCAGCTGCACCTGGAAGGTCTTGATGCCGTCGCAGATGGACTCCATCTCGATGTGGTCGCGGTACGTGCCACCCAGCACGTCTCCGAACTGGTGCCACCAGCCCTCGCGGCGACGCCTGTGCTCGACGACGCACCGCACCTGTCCGAGGAGGCCAAACGCCTCCTCGATTCGGCCGACGCCGTACACATCAGCGCCGTCTCACCCTGGGAGATCACCTTCAAGCAGCACTTCGGCCTGCTGGAAGGCCCGGGCGACCTGGCCGAGCGCGTACGTGACCTCGCGTTCCCGAGCCTCCCCGTCACCGCCGCCCACGGCGTACGGGCCGGGCGGCTGCCCATGGTCCACGAGGACCCCTCCGACCGGCTGCTCGTCGCTCAGGCGCAGGCCCATCGGCTGGCTCTCGTCACCCGGAGCGACTGGATCCCGCAGTACGACGTGACAGTTATGCGGGTCTGATCGCACGAGCTCAGACCGCCGGTTCGGCAGCCGGCTTGCTCAGTGCGCCCTCCGGCGCCCGCCGCAGAGCCCGGATCGCCGGGACGCTGAGCATGACCGCCAGCAGGACGAACGACATCACCGACGAGAAGATCAGCACCTCGTTCGCGCCGAACGCGTCCGCCGCCGGGCCCGCCAGGGCGCGGCCCAGCGGGATGACCATGATGGAGCCCGCGACGTCGTACGCGGAGACGCGGCTCAGGACCGTCAGCGGGATGTGCGACTGGACGCTCGTCGCCCACATCACGCCCCAGAACGCGAAGCCGTAGCCCGCGATGACATGCGCGACCGCCGTCGCCGCGAAGGACCATTCCAGCGCCGGGGCCAAGGGGTTGAGCGCGAAGCAGAGCATGGCCAGGGCGCCCGCCACGAGGGGGCGGCGGGGGCGGACCCGCATGCCGATCAGGCCGCCGATGATCGTGCCCGCGCCGTCCGCCGAGGCGATCCAGCCGTAGCCGCTCGCCCCGTGCTGCTCGATCATCAGCGCCGCGCCCAGCGGCAGCGCGGGGCCGAACACGAACAGGCCGTAGACGGACCAGACCGCGATGACGCCCCACAGCCACTGGCGCGACCGGAACTCCTGCCACCCCGTCGCCAGCCTCCGCCACATCGGGGCGTCGCCCTCGTCGCGTTCCGTGTGCAGCTTGCGCAGGGGGAGGAGGACGAGGGCGCTGAGCGCGTACGCCGCCGCGATGACCAGGTACGAGCCCGAGACCTGCCAGTACGCGACCAGGATGCCCGCCAGGCCCGGGCCCAGCAGCGTGCTCAGGGCCTCGGAGATCCGCAGCAGCGCGTTGGCCTTCTGGATGTCCTCGGCGACCCGCGGGACCATGCTCGCCATACCGGGCTGGAACATCGCCGTCGCGGCGCCGCTCAGCGCCATCAGCCCCATGATCTGCCACAGCGGGACGCTGTCGGAGGAGAAGAGGAGAGCCGCCAGCGTCAGCATCGCCAGCATGCGCGCCAGGTCCGCGCAGATCATCATCAGCTGCGGAGTGAACCGGTCCGCCAGCACCCCGCCGAACAGCACCAGCAGCACGATCGGGGTCATCCACGCGGCCAGCGCGTACCCGACGCCGCTCGCCCCGTGGCCCGCACCCAGCACCGCCGTGGTGAGGGACACCATCAGCATGCCGTCGGCCAGCAGCGACGCGCTGCGGGCCGTGAAGAACAGCCGGAACCGGGTCGACCGCCAAGGGCTCGGCAGCGTGGCCGGCTGCTGCGGGAGGGTCGTGTCGTCAACGTTCATGTCACACCTGCCGGCTTCTGCCGGTCCCTTCCTCGATGATCTCCAGCCGACGCCAGGCGTCGCTCCGGTCCGGCTCGGTGGGCGGGTTCTCGACGAGCACGTAGCGGTGGGGCGCCAGGACCCCCGAACCGGCGGCCGGGATGAGGGCGGTCAGCGCCCGGTGGGCCTCCTCGGGCGTCAACGCGGTGTCGCCGCGGGCGATGTACGCCGTGAGGTGTGGGCCCGTGTCGGCCGCACCTGCTGCTGTGCCGTCCGCCGGCCCGTCCGGTCCCGGCTCCTCCGCCACCCGCACCGGCAGTCCGCTTACCGCCCGGCCGAGGGTCTCGCGCACCGCGTCGGGCGAGACCCAGCAGCCGTCCACCCGGAGCCAGCCGGGCCCTCGTTCGGCGGGGCGGACTCCCGTCACCTCGGCCAGCGCCTCCATCGGCACGTCCCCGGCGGCGGCCGCCTCCAGGAGCAGGACCAGCCCGGAGAGGAACCCCTCCGCCTCCTCGGGGGTGAAGAGCGAGGGGGCGGCCCACAGGGAGATGTGGAGCTGGGGCGCCGTCCGGTACGTGAAGGCGAGCAGCCGGGTCGGCAGCGTTTGGGGCGGCCCCCAGGCCAGCTCCTGCTCGGCGTCGTCGCGGTCCTGCGCGTCGGTGCCCAGGAGCGGGGCGGGCAGGGCGCTCACGTCGTTGAACACCACGTCCCGGCCGAAGTGGCTGCCGCGCTCGGCGGTGACCCGGTCGATCATCTCCCACAGCCGTACGGAGTCGAACTGGCTGTGCCGGTAAGCGTTGAGCACCGCACCCCAGGTCCGGGCGACCAGGGCGTCGAAAGCGGGCACCCGGACGTCCAGGTGAAGCAGCGCGTCCTGGGACGTGGTGGTCACCGAACGGGCGACCCGGGCATGGAACCGGTTGGCGCTCGGGACGGCGGTGACACAGCTGTCCTGGCCCGCCCGGTGGGCCACCAGGGCGCACCAGGCGGCCATCAGCACGGTGGCCTCGGGGTGTCCGGTACGGCGGGCCGCCCCGGCGAGCGCCCGGCCGCCCCGGCGGGAGCGCAGCGTCAGCTGCCGGGCCTCCTCGTCGGTCCCCGGCCTCCTGCCGCGCGGCTCCGCGAACATCTCCTGCGGGCCGGTGCGCAGGATCCGCTCCCAGTACCGCAGGGAGGCCTCCGACTTCCGCAGTCCGGCCGGGGAGGCCTCCACGGCGGCCAGGTCGACCGGGGGAAGGGACGTGAGCCCCGGCAGCTCCTTGCCCGCCAGCAGTTCGGCGAACTCCTCGCGCAGGATGGCCATCGCGCTGCCGTCCGCCACCGCGTGGCTGAACGCCAGCGCCACGTAGGCCGGTTGTCCGGCCACGGTGAGCAGCGTGATCCGCATCGGGAACTCCCGCTCCAGGGCGAAGCGCCCGGCCCGGGCCGCCCGCGCGACCGACTCCGCGTACCCCGCCGGATCGGCGGGGAGTTCGGCGTGGTCGAGGACGGTCACCGTGAACGTGCCCTCCGCTGCCACGACCTGGTCGACCGGTGCGGCCTCCGGCGGGTGCGGGAAGGTGGTGCGCAGCCCCTCGTGCCGTACGGCCAGGGCGCGCAGGGCGTCGGTGACGGCCGCCACGGTGGCGCCCTCGGGGACGGGCCACACATCGTGGATGTTGATGTGGGTGGGGTCGTCCCGCAGGATGCAGCGGATCATGTTGGCCTGGCCCATGGTGATCGGGCCACGCCGCTCCTCGCCGCCCGCGTAGGCGACGCTGACCGTGGTCGTGGTGGTGTGCGAGGGGCTCGGGTGCATGGTGTCCTTGCCGGCGGCGGAGTTCATCGGTTCACGGCCCGGACCTGCTGCACCGGGCCCGCTTCGGCGCTCGCGCCTGTCAGCGCCTCCCAGTGGTCCATCAGGAGCGCGAAGTCGGCCATGTCGTCCCGGGCCTCGTCCAGGAGCCGGCCGCGGCTCTCCGCGAGCGTGTCCGCGACCGTCGTGTAGCGGCCGCCGAGCCGCCGGTAGGCCCGCTCGACGACGTCGAGGCGGTAGGCGACTTCCGTACGGTCGAGGGCGACGCTGTCCCGGACGAAACCGGCGACCACGGACACCCGGATGTGGCCCTCGGCGTCGAGCAGCGCGTCACCGGCCTCCGCCGTCCTCGCGTACACGGCGTTGAGGTACGTCTTCGCCAGCAGGAACTTCGCGAAGCGGAGCTGGTACGCGAGGAATCCGGCGTCCGTACGCCGTTCCTCCGTATGGAAGTTGACGATGTGCCGG
This sequence comes from Streptomyces sp. SID14515, assembly GCF_010548505.1. Lineage (NCBI taxonomy): Bacteria > Bacillati > Actinomycetota > Actinomycetes > Kitasatosporales > Streptomycetaceae > Streptomyces > Streptomyces sp. SID14515. The sequence goes on from NZ_JAAGMH010000079.1 coordinate 94,124, forward strand.
TTGTGCTGGAGGCCGGGCAGCCGGGCGTCGTGGGCGAGGTGGAGCAGGAAGTAGTCGGTGCCGATGGTGTCGGGTGCGGGCGGCAGCGGGACCCTGCGGTAGACCTCGTGGTCGAGTCCGATGTTGCACATGTCCACGCGCATCGGGCTGATGGGGGCGAGCGTCGTGCGGTCGCCGTCGAACGTCCCGTTCCCCGCGCCCCGGAACGACTCGTCGATCAGATGCTTGCGCCAGAAATCCGGGTACCCCTCGGGCAGCGACAGGCCGATCAGTTCGCCGTACGTGTCCGGGTCGAGCTCGCGGATCTCCGCCACGTCCACCGACATCTCGCCCACGAACGAGCCGCCCGCCACCGCCACCCGGCGGTCGCCCGAGCCCGGTGTCAGCTTGCTCCTCGTCGCCGACTTCCGTACGTCCTCCGCCCGTTGGCCGAGGTGGGTCAGCTCCTGGTGGAGCGGGAAGACCGGTTGGCCGTCGAAGTGCTGGTAGCGGCTGTCGGAGTCCCGGCGGTGGACCGATGCGCAGCCGAGGGCCTGGGCGATGAGGAACGCCCGGTTGGTGCAGGCGCCGTAGGAGACCCGGGACGGCAGCATCAGGTCCAGCAGCCGGTCCGCCGCAGTCGAATCCGGAGCCGCGCCGGACCGTTCGGTCACCTTGCGCAGGAAGGCCCGCTGCTCGTCCTCGTCGAGGTGGTGGACGGTCACACCGGGGAACGGGGGCAGCGCGGCCACTGCCTCCCGGTGCTCGGCGAGCACCGGGGCGGGGGAGGAGTCCAGGATCAGGAGGTGCACCTCTACGCCGAACTCCTGTGACCCGTACGCCGCTTCCTCGCCGACCGCCGCGATGGTGCCGGCGCAGGCCCGGTGGGTGGGCAGGGTCAGGCAGACGCGGCGCACGAAGGCTCCCCGCTCGGAGCGGCGGACGCCGTGCCGGCTTCACCCGTGACGCCCGCGACGCCCGTGACGCCCGCGACGTCCTCGGTGTCCTCGACCGGGTCCTGCCACGAGGCGAGGCCGAGCAACCGGCTGCCCAGGGCGTTCAGTTCGGCCGTCGGGTAGCGCTTGGCCTCGGGCAGCACCGGGTCGCCGACCAGGGTGCGGTTCCAGCGCGGCGTACGCAGATGGCGCCAGGACTCCACCCGGGACTTGCGCAGCCGCTCGTGCTCCTCCAGCGCGGGCATCATCGACAGGTACTGCACGGCCCGCACCCCGTTCTCGGAGAGGTTGCGCGCCACCCCATGGGCCAGCAGTCCGTTCCAGATGAGCAGGTCGCCGGGGCGCAGATCCGGGCGTACGACCGGGAGTTCGTCCCGGTCGATGTCCGGGCGCAGCGGGTCCCGGTCCGCGGGCTGGCCGGTCTTCCAGGTGTCGAACTGCCGGAACAGCTCCGGGCAGCACTGGAAGCCGCCGGTCTCCGGCCGGGTGTCGTTGAGCGCGATGATGCCCTGCACCCGCTGCGGCGGGACGGCGAGCGTGGTGTCGATGTCCCAGTGGAGCTCGATGTCGAAGCCCCGGTCCGTCGGCTCGATCAGGGCGCGGTCACGGTTGCCCCGGTTGGGCGGGTTGAGGTTGAGCCGGTCCAGGGTGACCCACAGCTCCTCGCAGTCCCATACGTCGACGAAGGCGTCGTATACCCGCTGCGACTGCCGGTTGTTCCAGAGCAGTTGGTGGTGGTACGCCTCCACGAAGCCGTAGATGTGCAGCTGCTGGTCCAGCTCGGAGCGCAGCGGCCGGTCCTCGTACCAGCTCTCCGGCCGATCGGGATCCAGGCCCTGGAAGTCCCAGGTGAAGTCCAGCAGTTGGCGTGCCACCGCGGCCGGGACCGCCTCCCGGACGATGACGTAGCCGTACGTCTGCCAGTGGGCGAAGTCCTCCTCGGACAGCACCCGCAGCGGACGCGACTTGTCGAGCTCCCGCAGCGCGGTCTGCGCGAGGTAAGCCTCGCCGTCCGCGCTGAAGTACGGGATGTCCGACGCCGCGCGGTGCAGGCGGGGCCGACGGCGAGGGGTGGGTGTCGTCATGAGGTTCATGGCAGGTCCTTCTCCTCGGCCGGCCGTGCGGCGACCCCGGGGGAGCGGGGTCGCCGCGGACGGCGGGACGGATGGCAGTGCCGTGGTGGGAGGAGCCGTGACCACGTCGATCAGCAGGATTGGTCCAGACCGCCTGGGCTGTCAAGTGCCCGGCACATATGGGGATATGGGGTGCCGTCCTGCGCTCGGCGGCCACGGAACCGATGCCTGACGTTCGGTATTTTTGGTCTAGACAACAAGCGAGCCACGGGCCTAATGTCCAAGGGCGCGGTCGGGTTCGTGACGGGCTGTCAACCCGTTTTCCCGCCCGCGCTCCGGCCGGTGACGGCCCTTGTCGACGGCCCTGCTCGGGGCCGCCGCCGTCACGGCGATGCGGTTCGTACATCCGGTGGGTCGCCGATGGTCGGCCCGACCGAGAAAGACGCGGTCTCATGAACACATCCAGCATCACGGCCCTGCCGGGCATCGAGCTGAAGAGCCCCGGTGCCGGGCTGATCACGCTGGACCCGGTCCGCACCGCTCTGCTGCGGGGGCTGGACGATCTGCTGACCGGTCTGGCCGCCCGGCTCTCCGCCCCCGAGGTCGTGGGGCCGCCCCTGCTGTCCGTCGACGGACTGGCACGGCTGGACTTCTTCCGCAACTTCCCCCATCTCGGCGTGTCCGCAGGGCGGTTCGGCCCGGACGCGCTCGACGGACTGGCCGCCGGCGGCTCGCCCCAGGACCTTCCGCTGCAGCCGACCGGCCATGTGCTGCCGTCCGCCACCTGCTACGGCCTGCTGCTCTCCCTGGAGGGCGAGGACGTCGGCGAGGACGGGCTGCGGCTCTCGGCGGTCGGCCGCTGCTTCCGCAACGAGACCCACTACGACGGCCTGCGCCGCCTCTGGGGGTTCCACATGCGTGAGGTGATCTACCTCGGCACCAAGGACGGAGCCACCGAACACCAGGAACGCGGCGGCGAGTTCGTCCAGGAGGTGGCCGGGCGGCTCGGTCTGACCCTGACCCGGGCGGCGGCCGACGACCCGTTCTACGACAACGGGGGATCGCGGGCCCGCCTGATGGCGCTGGACCCGGTGAAGTACGAGTACAGCGCCCCCGACGGCACGGCCATCGCCTCCGTCAACCGGCACCGCAACTTCTTCGGCGAGCGGCTCGGCATCCGCGCCGGGTCGCACGGTCCTGCCTACAGCTCCTGCGTCGCCTTCGGCGTCGAACGCTGGGTGCACGCGATGATCCTCGCCCACGGCACCGCCGAGCAGGCCCTGGAGCGGCTCCGCGCAGCCGGCTCCTGACCCCCGGCGGCCACCGGAACCTTCGAGAACAGAGAACAGAGACAAGAGGAGCGATTTCTCCCATGGAACGCGTCGTAGCGTGGCTCAACGAGAAGAATCCCGGCCTCGACGGCCCGATCGGCGTCGACGAGGACCTCATCGAGGCCCGCCTCATCGACTCGATGGACTTCCTGGAGTTCATCGACCTCCTGGAGGAGATCTCCGGCGACAGCATCGATCTGCAGGAAGTCACCATCGACGACTTCCGCACCCTCGCCCGCGTCAAGGAGCGCTTCCTGGGCTCCGTCGGCCTCGCCGAGGCACCGGCCGGGTGAGCACGGACCGGGTGAGCACGGGCCGGTGGTGACCCGCCTCCCGCCGCCGTACGGGAAGGGCGCGGCCACCGTCGCGCTGGTCGCCACCACCGCCGAGGTGCTGGCCTGCCCGGAGCTGGACGAGGACATGCTCGCCCCGTGGGAGCGGCACCGGCTCGCGGGCATCCGGGTGCCCGCCCGGCGCGACGATGTCGTGGCGGCCCGGCTGCTGCTGCGGCTGTGCGCCTCCCGGGCCACCGGGCGGCCGCCCCACGAGGTGGAGCCCGCCCAGCGCTGCCCCGGGTGCGGGAAGAGCGGGCACGGCCGGCCGTATCTGCCGGACCATCCCGGCCTGGGCGCCAGTCTCAGTCACGCCGACGGGCTGGCCGCCGCGGCGGTCGGGCCGGGCCCGGTCGGTATCGACGTGGAGCCCCTGACGCGGCGGCCGGGGCCCCTGCCCGTACTGCGGCGGCTGCTGCCGGCGGACGAGGTGGACGCCGCCGGCGCCGGGCCGGACCCCGGACCGGCGCTGCTGAGGTTGTGGGTCCGGCGGGAGGCGCTGTTCAAGGCCGGGCGGGACGATGTCCGGCTGACCGAGTGGACGGACCACCGCCGTGCGGCCGTGGTGGCGCTCGCGGGCGCCCGGCCTTCGACGAAGCACCCCGCCGACGGGCTCCCCGGGCGGCCCGACGCCGCGCCGCTCGGACCCGCCGCGCCGCTCGGACCCGCTCCGCCGCTCAGCCCCGATCCGGCTCCGGCTTCGCCTCCGCCGTCAGGTCGATGAGGCGGCAGACCGTCTCGATGTCGATCTTCACCTGGGCGATCGAGGCCCGCCCCGACAGCCAGGTGATCAGCGCCGAGTGCCAGGTGTGCTCGATGACCCGGACCGCCGAGAGCTGCTCCGGGGTCGGGTGCTCCAGGCTCATCGAGTCCAGGATGATCGCCGTGGTGAGCCGGGAGACGGTGTCCACCTCGGGGCTCACGCTGCGGTCCGCGAAGGTGAGGGCGCGGACCATGGCGTCCGCGAGGTGCGGTTCGCGTTGCAGCGCGCGGAAGGCGCGCATCAGCGTCTCGGCCACCCGCTGGGCCGCATCGTCGCCGGCCGGCGGGCGCTTGCGGAGCGTGGTGTGCATGTGCTGGAGCTGGTCCTGCATGGTCGCGACCAGCAGATGGATCTTGGACGGGAAGTAGCGGTAGAGGGTGCCCAGCGCGACCCCGGCGGCCTCGGCCACCTCCCGCATCTGCACCGCCTCGAACCCGCCCCGGCTGGCCAGCTGGGCGCTGGCGTGCAGGATGCGGCGGCGACGGGCCTCCTGGCGTTCGGTCAGCGGAGGCGCTGCCGGTCTGGCGTCCGCGGTCATGCTGTCCCCGATCCACGATCCGTGATCCATGGCTTGATCCCGCACCCGGACGGACGAAGCGGCCCGGCCGGGCGCGCACAGCATGCCAGGGCGTCCGTCGTGGCGCGAATCACCCGATCCGGCCGTTCCGCCGACGCTACCTGCCGGTAGATTCGATGCACGTCGAACGATCAAGTCTGCAACTTGTTCTATCAAGTCTGAAACTTGTTCTAGATTAGCGCGACCGGTTACGCTCCGGCGAACACGCAGTCAGAAGGGGGCCGAGTGTGACCGCTGAGGCCATAGAGACAGGCCCCCGCACGGGCGACGGCAGCTCCGCCGGGACCGGCGACCGGCCGTTGCGCATCGCACTCCTCACATACAAGGGCAATCCGTTCTGCGGCGGGCAGGGCGTGTACGTCCGCCACCTCGGCCGGGAGCTCGCCCGCCTCGGCCACAGCGTCGAGGTCATCGGCGCACAGCCCTATCCGGTGCTCGACGAGGGCGTTCCGCTCACCGAGCTGCCCAGCCTCGACCTCTACCGCCAGCCCGACCCGTTCCGTACGCCGAAGCGCGGCGAGTACCGCGACTGGATCGACCTGGCCGAGGTCGCCACCATGTGGACCGGCGGCTTCCCCGAGCCGCTCACCTTCAGCCTCCGCGCCCGCCGCCACCTGCTGGCCCGGCGCGGCGAGTTCGACGTCGTCCACGACAACCAGACCCTCGGGTACGGGCTCCTCGGCGAGCTCGGGGCCCCGCTGGTGACGACGATCCACCACCCCATCACCGTGGACCGCAGGCTCGACCTCGAAGCCGCGACCAGCCGCCGCCGACGCGCCTCCGTACGCCGCTGGTACGCCTTCACCCGGATGCAGAAGCGGGTCGCCCGCAAGCTGGACACCGTCCTCACCGTCTCCGGCTCCTCCCGCGACGAGATCGTCGAGGACCTCGGCGTACGCGCGGACCGGATCAGCGTCGTCCACATCGGCGCCGACACCGACCTGTGGTCGCCCGACCCCTCCGTCGCCGAGGTGCCCGGCCGCATCGTCACCACCTCCAGCGCCGACGTCCCGCTCAAGGGCCTCGTCCACCTCGTCGACGCGCTCGCCAAGCTCCGTACCGAGAACCCCACCGCCCACCTCGTCGTCGTCGGCAAGCGCGCCGAGGACGGGCCGGTCGCCCGCGCGATCGAGCGGCACGGGCTCGCGGACGCCGTCGAGTTCGTCAAGGGCATCAGCGACGCCGAGCTTGTCGACCTCGTGCGCAGTGCCCAGGTCTCCTGCGTGCCCTCGCTGTACGAGGGGTTCTCGCTGCCCGCCGCCGAGGCCATGGCCACCGGCACCCCGCTGGTCGCCACCACCGGCGGCGCGATCCCCGAGGTCTCCGGCCGCGACGGGGAGACCTGCCTCGCCGTCCCGCCCGGCGACGCGGACGCGCTGGCCGGGGCGCTGGCCCGGCTGCTGGGCGATGCGGAGCTGCGCGCCCGGCTCGGCGCGGCGGGCCGCGCGCGGGTGCTGGCCAACTTCACCTGGGCCAGGGCGGCCGCCGGAACGGCCGAGCTGTACCGTCAGGCGATCACCGCCCGCGGAGTCCGCAGGTGACCGCGCGCCCCCGGGCGACCGCGGACCCGATCGTCGCAACCCGTACCTCCGACCTCGAAGGCAGGCCCTCGTGCTGACCGTCGACTTCACCCGCTTCCCGCTCGCCGCAGGCGACCGAGTGCTCGACCTGGGCTGCGGTGCCGGCCGGCATGCCTTCGAGTGTTACCGGCGCGGTGCGCAGGTCGTCGCCCTCGACCAGAACGGCGAGGAGATCCGCGAGGTCGCCAAGTGGTTCGCCGCGATGAAGGAGGCCGGTGAGGCCCCCGAGGGCGCCACCGCCACCGCGATGGAGGGCGACGCCCTCAACCTGCCCTTCCCCGACGACTCCTTCGACGTCGTGATCATCTCCGAGGTCATGGAGCACATCCCGGACGACAAGGGCGTCCTCGCCGAGATGGTCCGGGTCCTCAAGCCGGGCGGCCGGATCGCCATCACCGTCCCGCGCTACGGCCCCGAGAAGATCTGCTGGACCCTCTCCGACGCGTACCACGAGGTCGAGGGCGGCCATATCCGCATCTACAAGGCCGACCAGCTCCTCGCCCGGATCCGCGAGGCCGGACTCAAGCCGTACGGCACCCACCACGCCCACGCCCTGCACTCGCCGTACTGGTGGCTGAAGTGCGCCTTCGGCGTGGACAACGACCAGGCGCTGCCGGTGCGCGCCTACCACAAGCTGCTGGTCTGGGACATCATGAAGAAGCCGCTCGCGACCCGGGTCGCCGAGCAGCTCCTCAACCCGGTCGTCGGCAAGAGCTTCGTCGCCTACGCCACCAAGCCGCACCTTCCGAAGGCCGAGGCGTGAGCACTCCCGAACAGACCGAACACCTTGTCCTGCCCGGTGTTCTGACGGCACGTCAGGCTGCCGAGACGGTCGCCGCCCTGCTCGCCGTACAGCGGGAGGACGGGGCGCTGCCGTGGTTCCGGGGCCACCACCTCGACCCGTGGGACCACACCGAGACCGCGATGGCGCTCGACGCGGCCGGCGAGCACGAGGCCGCCGCCCGCGCCTACGACTGGCTCGCCCGCAACCAGAACGCCGACGGCTCCTGGTACGCGGCCTACCACGACGGCGACCCGCAGCGGCCGACCGACCGGGGACTGGAGAGCAACTTCTGCGCGTACGTGGCCGTCGGCGTCTGGCACCACTACCTCGCCACCGGCGACGACGCGTTCGTCGACCGGATGTGGCCCACGGTCTTCGCGGCCGTCGAGTTCGTCCTCGGGCTCCAGCGGCCCGGCGGGCAGATCGGCTGGAAGAGGGAGCCCGACGGCACGCCGGTGAACGACGCGCTGCTGACCGGCTCCTCCTCGATCCACCAGGCGCTGCGCTGTGCGCTGGCCATCGCCGAGCGCCGCGAGGAGCCGCAGCCCGACTGGGAGTTGGCGACCGGGGCGCTGGCCCACGCGATCCGCAGCCACCCCGAGCGCTTCCTCGACAAGAGCCGCTACTCGATGGACTGGTACTACCCGGTCCTCGGCGGCGCGGTCACCGGGGCCGAGGCCACCGCCCGCATCCAGGAGGGCTGGGACCGCTTCGTGGTGCCCGGCCTCGGGGTGCGCTGCGTGCTGCCCAACCCCTGGGTGACCGGTGGCGAGAGCTGCGAACTCGCCCTGGCTCTCTGGGTCATGGGGGAGTCGGACCGGGCGCTGGAGATCCTCCAGTCCGTCCAGCACCTGCGCGCCGAGGGCGGGCTGTACTGGACGGGGTACGTCTTCGAGGGCAACAGGGCCTTCTGGCCCGAGGAGCTCACCACCTGGACGGCGGGCTCCCTGCTGCTGGCGGTGGCCGCGCTCGGAGGCGACGAGGCGACCACCGCGGTCTTCGCGGGCGAGCGGCTGCCGGTCGGCCTGGAGCCGGACTGCTGCCGCTGAACACGCCCTGAGGCGGAGCCGGTTCAGCCGCGGCGGAGCCGGCCCGCCACCGCGTGCCCGATGAAGAGGTAGACCACGGCCGCCAGACCGTAACCGGCGACGACCCGCGCCCACGCCTTGTCGAAGGTGAACAGGTCGTACGACCAGCCGGCCAGCCAGCGGGCCGCGTCGTGCACCCACTGCACGAAGTCGTTGCCGCGGTTGGCGTCCAGCAGGTACATCAGGATCCAGAGAATGATGATGAAGGCCAGGATGTCGGCCACGACGGCGATGACACGAGCCGCTGAACTGCTTCCTGAACGGGTTCTGGGAGACATGGAACTCTGGTTGCCGCTTTACGCAGGGTGAAACCCGGACGGCCCGCACCGGGTGGCGATCGGTGCGAGAACGGGCGAGGCTGATCCGGAGTGCCGAGGTCCGTCACTCGCTGTGACGTGCCCGGGTTGGCCCGTTTCAGTCCGGTCAGGAGGCCCGCCGTGTCCCGTTCCGTACCGCTCCGCCGTACCCTGGCCGCGCTGCTGCTGTCCTGCGCCCTCCTGGCGGGCGCCACCGCGTGCGGCGACTCCGGAGACAGCGCGGGCGGCAACACGGCGAGCGCGTCGGCGGCGGCCGACTCCGGCGCCAGCCCTTCGGCGTCCGCCGAGAAGCAGCGGCTCGCCAAGACCCGGTTTGTCGCCAACGCGGGGCTCGCGGCGGGCGCGACGTATCAGTGGATCGTGAAGCCGTACCGCGCCGGGACGTTCAAGAAGGGCGCGGAGGGGCGGCGTCTCGCCCTCGTGAAGGCGGGCCTGGCGGGCGGGTTCGCCTACAACCGGCTCCGGGCCGCGGCGGAGAACGCCAAGGGCGACCCGCTGCTGTCGAAGGCCGTCGCCCCGCTCACCGCCGGAATCGAGTCGCTCAAGGGGCTGGGGACGAAGCTCCGCAAGGGCGAGGCGGGCGAAGGTGACGTGGGCGCGTTCGAGAGCGTCATCGACAGCATCAAGAACGCCGGCCAGGACGCGGGCGCCGAGGTGAAGGACAAGGTTCCCTCCACCTCCCAGCTGACGGGATAGCGGCGGCGCGAAGATCCGGGCGGCCCTTCGCTCTTGGTCGTGAGCGCGTTCCTTCCTTTCCTGCGCACTGGCGGCCGCCGCCGTCACCGGAATCGTCCTGGTGGGCGCACCGTTCGCCGGAGCCGAGCCCGGAGCCCCGGCCGACGAGCTGCCGCCGGTGGCCGTGGAGGACTTCGCCTACCCGGACGCGGACAGGATCTTCGCCGAGCAGGGCATCCTCCTCAAGCGCGGAGACGGGCACATCCTGCTCGCGGACTGCGCGTCCGCCACCGGGCTGGTCGAGATCTTCTCGCGCGAGAAGGGCAGCTTCCGCTTCCGGGTCACCGGCGACAGCGGCTTCCTCTCGCTCGAACTCCCGCAGGTCTACGGGGTCAAGAGCAACGACTACAAGCTGCGGGTCGACATGGAGGCAGAGGGCGAGGAGACCTCCTTCGACGTCCCGAAGAACACCTGGACGCCGGTCGGCGAGACCGCCGACCCCGAGAACCGCGACCACACGCTTCTCGAGATCCACGCCACCAAGTAGAGCGCGGTCCGTCCTGCCGCGACCAGCAAGGAACCCTTGTGTCCCCGATGCCCTCCCGCCGTGTGCGGGGCACAGCTCTGTTCGCGGTGGTCGCCGCGGCCGGGGCGATGACCCTCTCCTCTCCCGCCCAGGCCGTCACCCGTGACGGCGGCGCGATCTGCAAGGGCGACGCGGGCGGACCCGCCCTGCGCGAGCAGAACGGCACGGTCCTGCTCGCCGCCGTCCACAGCCTCCTGGGCCACCCAGGTCCGCGGACTGCCCGGGGAGTCCCAGGTCGCCTCCGGCGACTTCACCGGCGACGGCCGGGACGACATCGCCGTCCTCTACAACCGCGGCACCACGGAGGCGGGCGTGCACCAGTCCGCGCTCTTCACCTTCGCGAGCAACGGCACGGACTTCGCCGCGCCCGCGAGGTGTGGACCAGCACCGGAACCGGAGTCAGGGCGCCGGTGAAGCACTGGACCGGCAGCGTCGTCTGACCGGCCGGACGCACAGGGCGGGCCGGACCGGCCGGACCGCCCCCTGACCGGCGGAAATCCGGGTGATCCACCCGGGTTCCGCCGGTTAGGGTGCGCCGCATGACGACTCTCTCCCACGACCGTTACTGCGACGAGATCCTGGCCCAGACCGACGCCCTGCGCGCGGTGCTGACCGGCGCCGACCTCACCGCGACCGTCCCCACCTGCCCCGACTGGACCCTGCGGGAGCTCGCCGTGCACGTCGGCGGCGCGCACCGCTGGGTCGGCGAGATCGTCCGCAACCGCGCCGCCGAGGAGGTCCCGGAGGACAAGGTGCCCGGTTTCGCGGGGCCGGAGAGCGAGGACCCGGCCGCGCTCGACGCCTGGCTCGCCGAAGGCGCCGCCGCCACCGCGGCGGCGCTGCGGGAAGCCGGGCCGGACGCCGAGGTGTGGACGTGGGTGACCGAACAGCGGACGGCCTTCTGGGCGCGGCGCATGACACACGAGACGGCGGTGCACCGGGCGGACGCGGCGCTCGCCGCCCGCGCCCCGTACGCCGTCGACGCCGAGGTGGCCGCCGACACCATCGAGGAGTGGCTGGGCATCGTCTCGCTGGCCCAGGAGCAGGGCGACCCGGAGGCCGCCGAACTGCGCGGCGGCGGGCGCTCGTTGCATCTGCACGCCACCGATGTGCCCGGCGCGGAGTGGCTGATCGAGTTCGGCGAGGACCGCTTCACCTGGCGGCACGCGCACGAGAAGGCCACGGTCGCGCTGCGCGGCTCGCTCACCGATCTGATGCTCGTCTTCAACCGCCGCCTGGAGCCCACCAGTTCACGGGTAGAGGTGCTCGGCGACACGGCGTTGCTGGACTTCTGGCTGGACCGGTCCTCGTTCGGCTGAACGTCCCGCGCTATGCGTTGAGTTCCGCCAGGACCCGCAGGGTGTGCGGGTCCGGGGCGGTGACCAGCAGATCCGTCACCGGGCCCTTGCGCCACAGTTCCAGCCGCTCCGCGATGCGGGCGCGCGGCCCGATCAGCGAGATCTCGTCGGCGAACGCGTCGGGCACCGCCCGTACCGCCTCCTCCTTGCGGCCCTGGAGGAACAGCTCCTGGATCCGCCGGGCCTCCTCCTCGAACCCCATCCGGGCCATCAGGTCCGCGTGGAAGTTGCGGGCCGCGTGCCCCATCCCGCCGATGTAGAAGCCGAGCATCGCCTTCACCGGCCACAGCCCCTCGGCCACGTCGTCGCAGACGTGCGCGCGGGCCATCGGCGCGACCATGAAGCCGTCCCGGAGCCCGGCGAGCGAGGCCCCGTAGACGTCCCCGCGCAGCGGCGACCAGTGCAGCGGCAGCCAGCCGTCCGCGATCCGAACCGTCTGCGCGATGTTCTTCGGACCCTCCGCGCCCAGCAGGACCGGGAGCGAGGCGCGCAGCGGGTGCGTGATCGGCTTCAGCGGCTTGCCCAGACCGGTGGCGTCCGGGCCGGTGTACGGGTGGGAGTGGAAGCGGCCCGCCAGCTCGACCGGGGCCTGCCGCGCCAGCACCTGCCGGATCACCTCGACGTACTCGCGGGTCGCGGTCAACGGGCTCCTGGGGAACGGCCGCCCGTACCACCCCTCCACCACCTGCGGGCCGGACAGGCCGAGGCCGAGCAGCATCCGGCCGCCGGAGAGATGGTCCAGGGTCAGCGCATGCATGGCCGTCGCGGTGGGCGTACGGGCCGCCATCTGGACGATGCCGGTGCCCAGCCGGATCCGTGAGGTGTGGGCGGCGATCCAGGTCAGCGGCGTGAAGGCGTCCGAGCCCCAGGCCTCCGCCGTCCACACCGAGTCGTAGCCGAGCCGCTCGGCCTCCTGGACCAGGGCGAGCTGGCCGGGGTCCGGGCCGCGGCCCCAGTATCCGAGCGCGAGTCCGAGCCGCATTCCGTTCCCTCCAGCCGTAACTGACGAAGTGTCAGGTAAGGGTGTGCGGGTTGGACTGTACGACAACGGCCCCCCACCCGGAAGGGCGAGGGGCCGAGGCGTTGGGCGTACGGGATCAGCCGCGCTGGATGCCCGTGGTGTCCTGGAGGACGCCGCGACGGCCGTCCTGCGTCTGGGCGATGAGGCTCTGGCCGCGCTGCTCCACCGCGAGGTACCAGGTGCCCGGCGCCAGCTCGGCGATCGGGTTCGGCGAACCGTCCTCGCCGTACAGCGGACGCGCCACCGGAACGGCGAACCAGAACGGGGTGAAGTCGCCGGCCGGGGCCGCGCCACCCTGCGAAGGCTGCTGCGCCTGCGCCTGTGCCTGTGCCTGCGCCTGGTCGGCCGGGGCGGGCTGGCCCTGCTGGGGCGCGCCCGGGTAGCCGTAACCCTGGCTCGGCTGGGCGCCGTACGGCGGCTGCTGCGCGCCCGGGTAGCCGTAGCCCTGGCCGGGCTGCGCACCGAACTGGGGCTGTCCGCCCTGCGCCGGGGCGGCGGGGCTGAGCAGCGGGGCCTTGAGCGCGGGGACCAGCGGACCGGCGACCGTGGCGGCGGCGAGCACGAGGGCGGCCAGCAGGCCGAGGATCAGGCCGGCCCCGGCGTCGCTGACGTCGAGAATCGTCCAGAACACGGTCCACAGCGCGAAGACGGTCAGCGCCACACCGAACTGGCCGACGTCGAGCCCGGCGACCTTGCGGCCCGGCATGGCACGCCCGAGAATCACCAGCGCCGCACCGATGACACCGGCGAGGTAGATGCTCATCAGGAAGGTCAGGGAGTCCCAGGCGTTCGAGCTGAACCGGGAGCAGTCGACGCCCTGCGGGCAGCTGTAGCTGGAGAGGTCGAGGAAAGAGGCGATGAACAGCACGACCGCTGCTCCGATCACCACGCCGTCGCCTCGAGTGAGGGATCGGATATTCACGTGAAGGTCCTTAGTCGGTCGTCTCGTCGGGGCGGTCGTCGCTGCCGCCGGTAAGGCGGGTACGGCTTGAAGCTCGGGAGCGGCTCCCCATCGTACGGATGAATCTATCGTCTGCCCGGGCGGGTTGCGTCCCGGCCCGTATCGTGAGCTGTTATCCCCCCAATATCACCGCAGAACTACCCCTTCAGGTAGCTGGTAATGCCGTCGGCCAGTCCCTGGGCCGCCTTCTGCCGCCAACTCGCGCTGGTGAGCAGGGCGGCGTCCTTCGGATCACGCATATTGCCGCATTCGACGAACACCTTGGGCACGGTCGACAGATTCAGTCCGCCGAGATCATTACGGGTGTCCAGACCGGTTTTTCCGCCGATGTAATTGGAGGGCGCGCTTCCGGTCGTGCGGACGAAGTGTCCGGCGATCCGCGCGCCGAGATCCGCCGAACTCTTCACGATCTTCGAGGTGTCGGCCCCGCCGCCCCGCACCGCCGCGGGCAGGATCACATGGAAGCCCCGGTTGCCCACGGCCGATCCGTCGGCGTGCACCGAGACCACCGCGTCGGCCTTCGCCTCGTTCCCGATCCGGGCCCGCTCGTCGACGCACGGCCCGAACGGCCGGTCCTCGTCGTGCGTCAGCCGCACCCGGGCCCCCGCGGCCTCCAGCAGCGTGCGCAGCCGGTGGGACACGTCGAGGGTGAACCGGGCCTCCGCGTAACCGTCGTTCGTGGACGTACCGGTCGTATCGCACTCCTTGCGGCCGGTGCCGATGTCGACCTGCTCGTTGATCTCCCGGGTGTGATCGCGGTTACCCGGATTGTGTCCCGGGTCGATCACCACGGTCCGGCCGGTCAGCGGGCCCTTCGGCAGCGGTTTCGCGGAGGCGGATCCGGACGGCGTGGCCCCGGCGGATCCGGACGGTTCCGGCTGCTGGTCGCCCGGTGTCGCGGCCGGCGAGGACGCGCCGCCGGCGCCCGGCCGCGGCGCGGCCGCATCGGCCTCGTCGGCTTCCGGACCACCGCCGCATCCGGCGGCGGTCAGGCATACGGCGGCCAGCGCGGCGGCCACGGACAGGGGCCGGGCGCGGCGGGCGGTGGGAGGGCTGTCGTCGTACGGCACGCGGCGATGCTACCCACCCGGCTGTCCGGGCCGCTCAGATCCCGTCCCGGCCCGGCTGTCCGGACGGCTCAGATCCCGGGCCCCGTGCGGCGCAGCACACGCAGCGAGTCCGTCACCGACACCTCGGTGAACGCGCCGGAGGCCAGGGCGCGCCGATAGATCCGGTACGGGGCCTGCCCGCCGTCGGCCGGGTCCGGGAACACGTCGTGGATCACCAGCAGCCCGCCGTCGGCGACATGCGGGGCCCAGCCCTCGTAGTCGGCGGTCGCGTGCTCGTCGGTGTGCCCGCCGTCGATGAAGACGAGCCCGAGCGGCCCGCGCCAGACGGCGGCGACCTGCGGCGAGCGGCCGACGAGCGCCACCACGTGGTCCTCCAGACCGGCCCGGCGCAGGGTGCGGCGGAACGTCGGCAGGGTGTCCATCAGCCCGACCTCCGGGTCCACCACGCTCGGGTCGTGGTACTCCCAGCCGGGCTGCTGCTCCTCGCTGCCCCGGTGGTGGTCGACGGTGAGCGCGCTCACCCCGGCCGCCCGCGCCGCGTCCGCGAGCAGGATGGCGGAGCGCCCGCAGTACGTGCCCACCTCCAGCAGCGGCAGCCCGAGCGCACCGGCCCCGGTGGCCGCGGCGTACAGCGCGAGGCCCTCGTGCACCGGCATGAAGCCCTTGGCGGCCTCGAACGCGGCGAGGATCTCCGGTTCGGGCCCGGCAGAGAACGCGGCGGCGGTCACGGGGTTCCTCCAGGTGGTGCGGGGGGTGCGGAACGGCGCTTCATCGTGCCGTACGCCCCCGCCGAAGGGATCGGCGGGGGCGTACGTGGGGTGAGCCCGGGTCGGGGCGGCCCCCGGCGGAACTGTGCGCTCGGGTCAACAGCTCTGCCAGAGGCGGGTCATGACGCGGACGCCGAAGCGCAGGCCCTCCAGCGGGACGCGCTCGTCCACGCCGTGGAAGAGTCGGCCGTAGTCCAGGTCGTGCGGGAGCTTCAGGCCCTTGAAGCCGAAGCAGCGGATGCCCAGGTGGGTGAAGGCCTTGGCGTCGGTGCCACCCGGGTTGCAGTACGGGACCGGGTGGCCGTCCGGGTCCTCGGCGCGGACGGCGTCGCACATCGCGTCGACCAGCGGGCCGTCGAACGTCGTCTCCATCGCGATGTCGTGGTTGACCCACTCACGGCTGACGGAGGGGAGCAGGAGCCGGTCGATCGTGTCGATCAGTTCCTGCTCGTGACCGGGGAGGAAACGGCCGTCGACGCGGGCGGTGGCCTTCCCGGGGATGACGTTGGTCTGGTAGCCGGCGTTGAACATGGTGGGGTTCGCCGAGTTGCGGAGCACCACCTGCATGAAGTCCGCGACCGGGCCCAGCTCGGCGAGGCTCGACTCGATGTCGTTCTCGTCGAACTCGACGCCGTAGAGCCGGGCGGCCTCCTCCAGCAGGGCGCGGACCGGTTCGATCAGCCGGATCGGGAAGGTCTCGCGGCCGATCCGGGTGAGGGATTCGGCGAGGTCGGTGACCGCGTTCTCGTCGTTGGGCGACGAGCCGTGGCCGGCCCGGCCGTTCGCGGTGAGCTCCATCCAGGCCATGCCGCGCTGGGCGTTCTCGATCGGGTACAGCCGACGTGTGTCGTCGAGGGCGAAGGAGAAGCCGCCGCCCTCGCCGATCGCCTCGGTTACCCCGGAGAAGAGGTCCGGCCGGTGCTCGACCAGCCAGTGGGCGCCGAACTTTCCGCCCGCCTCCTCATCGGCGAGGAAGGCGAGCACCAGGTCGCGGGCCGGCTTCGTGCCGGTGCGGGCGAAGTGCCGGGCGGTGGCGAGCATGACCGCCACCGTGTCCTTCATGTCGATCGCGCCCCGGCCCCAGAGGTAGCCGTCGCGGATCTCGCCCGAGAACGGCGGCACCTGCCACTCGGAGGCGTCGGCGGGCACGACGTCCAGGTGGCCGTGGACCAGCAGGGCCCCGCGGTTGGGGTCGCCCCCGTCGCCACCGGCGATCCGGGCGATGACGCTGGCCCGGCCCGGGGCGGACTCGACCAGTTCGGAAGCGATGCCCACCTCGGCGAGGCGGTCCACCACCCAGTCGGCGGCGCCGCGCTCGTCGCTGGTCGGGTTGGAGGTGTCGAACCGGATCAGTTCGGCGCAGAGGTCCACGACCTCGCTCTGGGCCTGCTCGGAGGCGGGGGTGAGGGTCATGCTGCTCCTGCCGGAGTGGTCGCGCGGGCGGCGGGGGCGGGGCTGCTGCCGTCCTCGTCGTCCAGGGTGGAGGTGCCGTACGGCCTGACCCAGCCCAGCAGGCCGAGGACGCAGTACAGCAGGAAGGCGGTGGCCAGCGAGTTGAGGGCCGGTATGCCGCCGTCGTAGAACTTGCCGACGCAGAAGGCCACGATCCAGATGGCCAGGGACATCGGCACCCAGGTGGGCGAGGTCGCGGGCAGCGTCTCGTCCTCGCGGGTGTCGTCCAGCGGCTTGCGCATCCGCTTCACGACCCAGTACTCGGCGACGATGATCCCGCCGATCGGCGGGATCATCACGCCCAGCAGGGAGAGGAACTCCGTGAAGTGGGTCATGACGCCGACCGCGGACAGGAGCGTGCCGGCGATGCCGAGGACGACGGTGACCACGCCGCGGTGCAGCCGCTTGCGGAAGACGACCTGGAAGAAGTTGACGACGCCGAGCGAGGAGCCGTACAGGTTCCAGTCGTTGATCTTCGCGGTGGACATCAGGACCACCATCACACCGAAGGCGCCCGAGGTGGAGAGCACGATGTGGGAGACGTCGTTGGACTTCACCAGGTGGCCGAGCAGCACGCCGACCATGCCGACGATGTACTCGGAGAGGATCATCGAGGAGGCGCTCTGCACGAAGACGTGCGAGCCCTTCCTGTTGTAGCGGGTCATCTCCGGGGAGACGATCGCGCCGGTCATGTAACCGCCCGCGATGGCGGTGGCGGCGACGGCCAGCGGGATCGCCTCGCCGGGCGGCGGCGAGCTGATCAGCTCGCTGACCGAGTGGTCGTTCAGCGTCGTGATGATCGACCAGGCGACCATCCCGAAGAACAGCGGGGTGACGATCTTGGCGAACAGGGCCATGTACCGGAAGCCGAAGATCACCAGGGCGGTGATGGCGATGCCCGCGATCACGCACCACATCCAGGACGGTCCGCCGACCAGCGCCGAGACGCTGTTGCCGAAGATCGTGTTCTGGACGCCGAACCAGCCGACCAGGCTGACCGCGATGACGAAGCTGACCAGCGCCGAACCGTTGCGGCCGAAGCCCGTCCAGCGGGTGAGCATCGGGGTCGCCAGACCCTCGCGCATACCGGCCAGACCGATCGCGAAGATCACGATCTCCAGGATCACCGCGCCGAGCGTGAAGGCGAGGAAGGCGTCCCCGAAGGTCATGCCGACGCCGATGGTGGCGCCCAGGGTGAACTGGGAGATCGAGCCGGACTGGGCCAGCCACTGCAGGAGCATGGACCAGAAGCCGAAGCGCTTGTCGCGCGGAACCCGCGAGAGCGCGTAGTCGTCGCTGCCGATGCTCTTGGCTTCGGGGGCCGTGGCGCCGGCCCGGTGGGCGGATGCCATCAGGACTCCTGGGTGGTGCGGCCGAGGGTCTGCAGGTGAGCCAGCGACCCGTAGCGGTTGACGAGGTTGTCGAACTCCACCGCGTCGTGGAAGTCCAGAGTCCCGGCGCCGAAGGCCTTGGCGACCTCCACGGCGTAGCGGGCGGCGGACGCGATGTCGCTCTCGTGGCTCGCGCCCGTCTGGCAGCCCGGTACCGCGGCGGCCGAGGTGACCGCGAGACCGACGACCGGAGCGGCGGTCGCGGTGGCGGGCTGGAGGATCGAATTGATGTGGTGTGCACCGTTACCGTACGGCGTGATGTCCTGGGTGGTCACCGGGTATGTGACCAACGGCTCACCGGTCACCACGGCCAGCAGCTCGCCGAGCTGCTCGCCGACCCGGAGCACCCAGCCCTCCTTGACGGTGGGCGACAGGGCCAGGCCCTTGTGGTTGATGATCCGGTTGCCCTTGGTGGTGTCGATGGAGAGCACGGCCTCCATGTCGGCGGTCACCTCGTGCCGGTTCATCGTGGCGATGTCCACGGGCGAGCCCATGAACGGCACCGGGTCGTGCGGCTCGGTCGGCGCGTCCGGGCAGATGTGGGTGGCGACGACCACGTCGCCGGGCAGCACATCGCCGCGACGGCGCATGTCGAGCAGCTTGGCCGCCGTGGCGATGGCGGAGGCCGCGCCGTCGGCGTCGGAGACCAGACCGGTCACCTCGGGCCGGGCGCCGAGACCGCCGAGCCGGCCCACCACACCGAGGGTGCGGGCGCTGCCGCCCGACGTCCGGCCGCGGGAGCCGGGGATGCGGACGAGCACGAAGTCCGTCGAGCCCTGGTCACCCGTGACGGTGGTGACCTGTGCGGACGAGCCCTCGGCCCCCGCTGCGGCGTCGAGGTACTCGACGACCGTCTTGCCATTGACCTGGGGATCGTCCAGCAGCTCGACGATGTCCAGTACGTACTTCAACATGGGGGCTTTCTCCTGATCCTGACACCCGCCCGGCGCTCGACGGGGAGAGCGCGGGGCGGGGTGCTGAGGCAACATTCGGGATCGGATAGCGTTGAGCGCAACTGTTTCCCGTTATATGCAATTCCGGTCTGAATGGTGAGATGACGATGGCCGAATTCGATCTGGACCGGCGTACGCCCGCCGGGGCGCTGCAAACCGTCGACCGGGCACTCCTGGTCCTGCTCGCCTTCGAGCGCACCAGGCCCGACTGGGGCGTCACGGAGGTCGCCGAGGAGTTCGGCTGGGACACCTCGGTCGCCCAGCGGCTGCTCGCCACCCTGGCCGGCCGGGGCTTCCTGGTCTCCGATCCGGCCACCCGCCGCTACCGCATCGGCCCCGCCGTCCTGCGGCTCGGCCGGCTCTGGGAGCGCTCGGGCTCACTGGAGCTGCTGGCCGGTCCGGTCCTGGAGGAGCTGCGCCGGACCACGGGCGACACGGTCCTGTTCTGCCTTCCGGACAGCTTCCACATGCGCTGCGTGGCCGCCGAGGAGGGCGAGACCGGACCGCTGCGCTACTACCCGCTGGTCGGCGAGCTCTATCCGGCGCACGCGGGGGCGACCAGCAAGTCGTACTACGCCTATCTGCCCGACGAGCAGCGCCACCGGCTCTTCCGGGGCCGCCCCATGGCGCGCTTCACGGACCGCACCGTCACCGAACCGGACCTGCTGGAAAGGGAGTTCATCGAGATCCGGGCCCAGGGCTACGCCTGGACGGTCGGCGAGTACGACACCGGGATCGCCACCGTCGCCGTACCGGTGTTCCTGGGGCGCGAGCCGTACGGAAGCCTCAGCCTCGGCGGCGGGGTGGACCGGTTCCAGGGGGCGCCCGAGGACCGGCTCGACGCGCTGCGCCACGCGGCCCAGCTGCTGGAGCAGCGCCTCACCCACCCGCCGCAGCGGCCGAAGTCCCGCACCCGCAGGCCCCGCACCACCTGACCGACCCGCACCACCTGGCCGACCCGATCCACCCGACGTACCCGATCCACCCGACCTACCCGATCCGACCGACCTACCCGATCCGACCGACGCACCCGAGGAACCCCGTGAATCTGCTTCTGCTCTCCAACTCCACCCAGTACGGCCGCGGTTACCTGGAACACGCCCTGGACACCGTCACCGCGTTCCTTCCCGCGAACGCGCGACTCGCCTTCGTCCCGTACGCGCTCGCCGATCACACCGCGTACACCGCCCGGGTCCGCGAAGCCCTGGAGCCGTCCGGCGTCACCGTGCGCGGCGTCCACGAGAGCGCCGACCCGGTCGCCGAACTCGCCGCGTCCGACGCCGTGTTCATCGGCGGCGGCAACTCCTTCCGGCTGCTCGCCGCCCTCTGCCGCACCGGCCTGCGCGAGGCCGTGCGCGACGCGGTACGGGACGGGCTGCCCTACATGGGCGCGAGCGCGGGGACCAACATGGCCGCCCCGACCCTGCGCACGTCCAACGACATGCCCATCGTGCAGCCGCCGTCCTTCGAGACGCTGGGCCTGGTCCCGTTCCAGATCAACCCGCACTATCTCGACCCGGACCCGGCCAGCACCCACAAGGGCGAGACCCGCGAGGAGCGGCTCACCGAGTTCCTGGAGGAGAACGACGTACCCGTGCTCGGGCTGCGCGAGGGCTCCTGGCTCCGCGTCGACGGCGACCGGGCCCATGTCCGGGGCGCCCGCCCCGCCCGGCTGTTCTCCCGCGCGGCCGAGCCTCAGGAGCTCCTGCCGGGGTCCGACGTGTCCCGGCTGCTCACGACGGAGCCGCGGTTCGACGCTCCGGTGCGCTGACCGCGGTCCGTGCGTCGTCCGCGGCCGGCGCGTCGTCCGCGCTGCTCGCCAGGAGCACCGGGTGCGCGGAGGGCCGCTGCGCGGGCAGGAACGCCGCCAGCACCAGGCCGATCAGCACCGCGCCGGTGGCGATCAGGAACGAGATCCGGAACCCCTCCATCGACGGCACCTGGACCGAGCCCATCGTCACGGAGGTGTTGGCCAGCACCATGCCGATGACCGCGCTCGACACCGAGGTGCCGATCGAGCGCATCAGGGTGTTGAGGCCGTTGGCCGCGCCGGTCTCCGACGGGTCGACGGCCCCGATGATCAGGGCGGGCAGCGAGGAGTAGGCGAGGCCGATCCCGGCGCCGAGCACCACCGCGATCAGCACGGTCTGCCAGGCGGCGGAGAGCAGCCCGAGCCCGGCCCCGTAACCGACCGCGATGACCAGCATGCCGAGCATCAGCGTGGTCCTGGGGCCCCGGCGGGCCGAGATCCGGGCGTACAGCGGGGCGACGAACATCATCGTCACGCCCAGCGGGGCCACGCAGAGGCCGGCGACCACCATGGACTGCCCGAGGCCGTAACCGGTGGACGTGGGCAGCTGGAGCAGTTGCGGCAGGACCAGCGAGACCGCGTAGAAGGCGACCCCGACCATGATCGAGGCGAGGTTGGTGAGCAGCACCTCGCGGCGGGCGGTGGTGCGCAGATCGACGAGCGGCGCCGGGGTGCGGAGTTCGAACCGGCCCCACAGCAGCAGGGTGGCGACGGACGCGGCGAGCAGCCCGAGGGTCGGGGCCGAGGTCCAGCCCCAGTCGCCGCCCTTGGTGACCGGCAGGAGGAGCAGGACCAGGCCGAGCGAGAGCCCGAGGGCGCCGATGACATCGAAGGTGCCGGGGGCGCGCAGCGGCGGCTCGGGGACGAGCGTGTACGTGAGCACCATCGCGAGGACGCCGAGACCGGCCGAGCCGAGGAACAGCGCGTGCCAGTCGGCGTGCTGGGCGACCAGCGCGGCGGCGGGCAGCGCGAGGCCGCCGCCCACCCCGATCGAGGAGCTCATCAGGGCCATCGCCGAACCGAGCTTCTCGCGCGGCAGCTCGTCGCGCATGATGCCGATGCCGAGCGGGATGGCGCCCATCGCGAAGCCCTGGAGCGCACGGCCGGTGATCATCACGACCAGTTCGTCGGTGGACGCGCAGATCAGCGAGCCGACCACCATGACGGCGAGGGAGGCGAGCAGCATCCGCCGCTTGCCGTGGAGGTCGCCGAGCCGCCCCATGATCGGGGTCGAGACAGCGCCCGCGAGCAGGGTGGCGGTCATCACCCAGGTGGCATTGGCCGGGTCGGTGCTCAGCAGGACCGGCAGATCCTTGATGACCGGGACGAGCAGCGTCTGCATGACCGCGACGGTGATACCCGCGAAGGCGAGGACGGGCACGATCGGGCCGGAGCGCGCTTTTCGCGGCTCGGGGAGCTCCCCTGTGTGCCGTATCTGTTTCGTCCGTCGCATACGTGGGGCCTCCGGGCAGCGTCGATCACCCGGGCTCCCCCAAGTGTGTGCATGGTGAACGCTTTCCGGTGGCGGCCTATTCCGGCTGTTCCGGATCGGATCCGGCAACCTTCTGACTCCCCGTCAGGCCTTCCGCCGAAATGAAACGTGTTCTACTCTTGCGCCGTTCCAGTGGCTGCGACCGGCGAGGACTCGCATGGGCATCGGCACAGGTATCGGTACCGGCATCGGCATCACCGAGGAGCACCGCGCGCTGGCGCACTCCGTACGGGGGTGGCTGGCGCGCGCCGCACCACCCGGCGAGGTGCGCAAACTCCTCGACGCCGAAGGCCCGGCGGCCCCCGGCGTGCGCCCCGCCCACTGGGAGGCGCTCGCCGGGCAGGGGCTCACCGGCATCCATCTGCCCGAGGTGTACGGCGGTGGCGGCGGCGACCTCCTCGACCTCGCGGTGGTCCTGGAGGAGGCCGCGTACGGATCGCTGCCGGGGCCATACCTCGCGACCGCGCTGGTGGGCGCGGTGCTGCGGCGGGTGGTGAGCCCCGGTGCCGACGGCCTGCTCCGGGCCCTCGCCGCCGGCACCCTCACCGCCGCCCTCGCCCTCACCCCCGGCACCCTCACCGCCACCCCGGCCCCGGGCGGCCACCGGATCGACGGGACCGCCCCGCCCGTCCTGACCGCCGAGGCGGCCGACCTGCTGCTCCTGCCCGCCGCCGACCCGTCCGGCGGTGTGCTCTGGTTCCTCGTGGACGCCGCGGCCGACGGGCTCACCGTGCGCCCGCACCGCAGCGTCGACCCGACCCGGCCCACGGCCGAGGTGCGGGCCGACGCCGTCCACGTACCGGCCCACCGGATCCTGTCGCTCGACGCCACGCTCGTCCGCGACCTGGCCGCCGTCCTCCTCGCCGCCGACGCCTGCGGGACCGCCGCCCGCAGCCTGGACACCGCCGTCGCGCACGCCGCCGTACGTGAGCAGTTCGGGCGGCCCATCGGGGCGTTCCAGGCGGTCAAGCACCTCTGCGCCGACCTGCTCGTCCGCCTCGAACAGGCCCGCGCCCTCACCTGGGACGCGGCCCGCGCCGCCGACGAGGAACCCGAGGTGCGCGGGCTCACCGCGGCCCTCTCCGCCGCCGTGGCGCCGGAGGCCGCGTACACCTGCGCCAAGGACGCCATCCAGATCCTCGGCGGCATCGGCTTCACCTGGGAGCACGACGCCCACCTCCAGCTGCGCCGGGCCGTCCTCGCCCGCCAGCTCCTCGGCGCCGCCGACGCCCACCGGCTGCGCGCCGCCCGCCTCGCCGAGGCCGGAGCCCGCCGCGAACTCACCCTGGAACTCCCGCCCGAGGCCGCCCGCCACCGCGCCGAGGCCCGCCCCCACCTCGCCGCCGCCCGGGGCCTGGCGCCCCGCGAGGCCCGCCGCGCCCTCGCCGCCACCGGCTACGCCGCCCCGCACCTCCCCGCCCCGTACGGACTGGGCGCCGGACCCGTACAACAGCTCGCGATACAGCAGGAGTTGAGCGATCAGTCCATCCGGCTCAGCGACCTGTCCATCGCCACCTGGGTGGTGCCCTCGCTCATCGCGTACGGCACCGAGGAGCAGCGCGAGCGCTATCTGCCCCCCACCCTGCGCGGCGACCTCCAGTGGTGCCAGCTCTTCTCCGAACCCGAGGCCGGCTCCGACCTCGCCGCGCTCCGCACCCGCGCCGTACGGACCGACGAAGGGTGGCGCGTCACCGGGCAGAAGGTCTGGACGAGCGCCGCCCGCACCGCCGACCACGGCATCCTGCTCGCCCGCACCGACCCGGACGCGCCCAAGCACAAGGGCCTCACCTACTTCCTGGTCGACATGAAGCGGGCCCGGGGCATCGGCGTCCGCCCGCTGAAGGAGATCACCGGCGAGGCCCTCTTCAACGAGGTCCACTTCGACGACGTCCTGCTGCCCGCGGACGCCGTCGTCGGCGAGGTCGGCGGCGGCTGGCGGGTCGCCCGCAACACCCTGGGCAACGAACGCGTCCACATGGCCGACCAGATGACCTTCGACAGCGGACTGGAAGCGCTGATCGCGCGCTCGGCCGGGCTCGACGAACCGACAAGGGCACGGATCGGCGCGCTCGCCGCCGAGGCCCACGCGCTCGCCTGCGTCGGACTGCGCACCACGCTCCAGCAGGTCTCCGGCCGCGAGCCGGGCGCCGGAGCCTCGGTCCGCAAACTCGTCCAGACCCTCCACCAGCAGAAGGTCGCCGAGCTCACCCTCGAACTCCTCGGCCCGGACGGCGCGGTGGACGAACCGGCGGCGGGTGCACGGGCCCTCCACGGCTTCCTGATGTCCCGCTGCCTGACCATCGCGGGCGGCACCACCCAGATCCAGCTCAACGTCGTCGCCGAACGGATCCTCGGCCTGCCCCGGGACTGACCACAGAAGAGCGAGAGGACCAGAGGAGTCGGAAGATGAAGGCCTACATCGTCGGCGTCGGCATGACGAAGTTCGAGAAGCCCGAGACCCGCGACTGGCAGTACTGGGACATGGTCCGCGAGGCGGGCGCCGCCGCCCTGGCCGACGCCGGGGTCCGCTACGACCAGGTCGAACAGGTCCCCGTCGGCTACTGCTTCCAGGCCTCCACCGCCGGGCAGCGGGCCGTCTACGAACTGGGACTGACCGGCGTCCCCGTCTACAACGTCAACAACAACTGCGCCACCGGCTCCACCGCCCTGATGCTGGCCCGGCAGTTCGTCGAGGGCGGCGGCAGCGACTGCGTGCTCGCCGTCGGCTTCGAGAAGATGGCCCGGGGTGCGCTGGGCGGCGGCTCCGACGGCGGCGACTTCGCGGCCTCGCCCGTCGCCCGGCACTACGGGATCATGGCGGCCGGCCACGGCTTCGAGATGTCCCCGCCCACCGCCCAGATCTTCGGCAACGCGGCCCGCGAGCACATGGAGCGGTACGGGACGACGCCCGCGCAGCTCGCGGCGGTCGGGGCCAAGAACCACCGGCACTCGGTGAACAACCCGTACGCCCAGTTCCAGGACCCGTACACGGTCGACGAGATCCTCGCCGCCCGCACCGTCCACCGCCCCCTCACCAAACTCCAGTGCTCGCCCACCTCCGACGGGGCGGCGGCGGCCGTCGTCGTCTCCGAGCGGTTCGTCGAGCGGCACGACCTGGGAGAGCGGGCCGTGGAGATCGCCGCCCAGGCCATGGCCACCGACACCGAGGCCTCCTTCGCCTCCGGCAGCTGCGTCGACGCGGTCGGCGCCCCGATGTCGAAGGCCGCCGCCCAGCAGGTCTACACGGCCTGCGGCCTCGGCCCGGACGATCTCGACGTCATCGAGCTGCACGACTGCTTCTCCATCAACGAACTCCTCACCTACGAGGCGCTGGGCCTGTGCGGCGAGGGGGAGTCCGGCAAACTCGTCGAGTCCGGCGCGACCACCTACGGCGGGCGGTGGGTCGTGAACCCGTCCGGCGGGCTGATCTCCAAGGGCCACCCGCTGGGCGCCACCGGTATCGCCCAGGCCGCCGAGCTGACCTGGCAGCTGCGCGGCGAGGCCGGTCCCCGCCAGGTCCCCGGCGCCCGGACCGCCCTCGCCCACAACATCGGCCTCGGCGGAGCGGCGGTGGTCACGCTGCTGCGGCGCGGCTGATCCGGACGGGCCCGGCGGTGGGCTCGGGGCGTGGGCCGGGGTGCACGGCGTGCGGCCGGGGTTCGGGGGCGCGGGCCCTAGGTCCTGCGACCGGTGGCCCCGGGCCCCGGACCTGGATCCGATACCCGATGTACGGGCCGTTCGCCGCCTGGGACCATGACCTTCATGCCCGACGTCTCCGCACCCGTCTCCGCCTCGCCCGCCTCCTCCCGAATACGGCCCAGCACCTGGGCCGTCGTGCTCGCCGCCTGCACCGGCCAGTTCCTCGTCGTCCTCGACGTCTCCGTGGTCAATGTCGCGTTGCCCTCCATGCGGGCCGACCTGGGGCTGAGCCCGGCAGGCCTCCAGTGGGTCGTCAACGCCTACTCGATCGCGTTCGCCGGGTTCATGCTCCTGGGCGGGCGGGCCGCCGACATCTACGGGCGCAAGCTGATGTTCCTCGTCGGACTCGGCCTCTTCACCGCCGCCTCTCTCGCGGGCGGCCTCGCCCAGGAGGGCTGGCAGCTCCTCGCCGCCCGCGCCGCACAGGGCCTCGGGGCCGCCGTCCTCGCCCCCGCCACTCTCACCATCCTCACCGCGGCCGTGCCCGAAGGCCCGGCCCGGACCAAGGCGATCGGCACCTGGATGGCGGTCGGGGCGGGCGGCGGCGCGGCCGGCGGGCTCATCGGCGGAGTCCTGACCGACGCCCTCTCCTGGCGCTGGGTCCTCCTGATCAACGTGCCCGTCGGGGCCCTCGTCCTGATCGCCGCCGCCCTGCGGATCACCGAGGGCCGCGCGGGCGACCGCCGCCGCATCGACCTCCTGGGCGCGGTCCTCGTCACCGCGGGCCTCGCCGCCGTCGCGTACGGCATCGTCCAGACCGAGGTGGAGGGCTGGACGGCCGCCGCCACCCTCGTGCCGCTGCTCTCCGGAGTCGCGCTGCTCGCCGCCTTCGTGCTGGTGGAGGCGCGGACCGCCGTCCCGCTGATCCCGCTGCGCGTGTTCTCCGTACGGGCCGTGTCCTCGGCCAATGTGTCGATGCTGCTCATGGGGTCGGCGACCTTCTCCATGTGGTACTTCATGACCGTGTACGCCCAGAACGTCCTGGGCTACACGCCGTTGGAGGCCGGACTCGCGCTGATGCCGACCTCGGCCGCCGTCATCATCGGCTCCAAGCTGGCCCCCCGCCTCATGGTGCGCACCGGGGCCAAGAGCCTCGCCGTCGCCGGGGTCCTGATCACCGCCGCGGGCTTCGGCTGGCAGTCCACGATGGGCGTGGAGGGCTCCTACCTCACCGCGATCTGTCTGCCCGGCGTGCTGATGATGGCCGGGGCCGGTCTCGCCTCCACCCCGCTCGCCACCCTCGCCACCTCGGGCGCGGACCCGGGCGACGCCGGACTCGTCTCGGGCCTGGTCAACACCTCGCGCACCATGGGCGGTGCGCTGGGCCTCGCGGTGCTCTCCACGGTCGCCGCCGCGCGCACCGCGGGCTCCGGCGACGCGGCCGAGGTCACGGCCGGATACGCGCTCGCCTTCCGTACGGCGAGCGGGGTGCTGCTGGCCGGGGTGGTCGTGATGCTGATCTGGCTGCCGAACCACCGCACACCCCGACGCGAGCGTCACTCGCAGACGGAGATCTGACGCGACGTCAGCAGTCTTCCCAACTTCCGGGGCCTGCGTTATACATGGGCCATCGGCTAGAACGCGTTCTAGAAGGGGTGTGTCCGTTCCGGAAGGGGCGTGTCCTGCCGGTCACCGCACGACCTCGGTGCGGCCGACGGTGCGGACGGCCGTGCCGAGGTCTTCCCACCACCACGGACCACCCAGGACCTCAGGGAGCTGCTTCGTCATGCCCATCGATGCCTCAGCGGCCCTCGCCGCCGAACCCCGCCGGGCCGAGATCGACTGGAACCACAAGGACGTCCAGCTCTACCACCTGGGTCTCGGCGCGGGCACCCCCGCCACCGACCCCGACGAACTGCGCTACACCCTGGAGTCCCGGCTCCAGGTGCTGCCGAGCTTCGCCACCGTCGCGGGCGCGGGAACGGCGGCCTTCGGCGGAATGGGGGCGCAGGGCATCGACGTGGACCTCGCCGCCGTCCTGCACGGCGGGCAGTCCGTACGCGTCCACCGCCCGATCCCGGTGACCGGCCGCGCCGTGCAGACCTCGAAGGTCGCGGCGGTGTACGACAAGGGCAAGGCCGCCGTCATCGTGCTGCGTACGGAGGCGGGCGACGACGACGGACCGCTGTGGACCAACGACGCCCAGATCTTCGTACGCGGCGAGGGCGGCTTCGGCGGTGAACGCGGGCCGTCCGACCGGCTCGCCCCGCCGGACCGCGACCCCGACCGCACGGTCGAGCGGACCGTTCGCGAGGACCAGGCGCTGCTCTACCGGCTCTCCGGCGACTGGAACCCGCTCCACGCCGACCCCGCCTTCGCCAAGCTCGCGGGGTTCGACCGGCCGATCCTGCACGGGCTGTGCACCTACGGCATGACCCTGAAGGCCGTCGCCGACACCCTGCTGGACGGCGACGTGTCCCGTATCGCCGCCTACCGCACCCGTTTCGCCGGAGTGGTCTTCCCCGGCGAGACCCTCCGCATCCGGATGTGGACCGAGGACGGCCGCGTCCAGGTGACGGTCACCGCAGCCGACCGGGACGACGCCCCGGTCCTCGCCGACACGCTCGTCGAACACTCCTGAGCACTCCAGAACCCTGCTGTAGATGACGATGTGAGGGGAGCCCCACCCATGCGCGCAGCCGTACTCCACGAGATAGGCCAGGAGAAGCTCGAAGTCCTCGACGACGTCGAGGCGGTGGGCTTCGGCCCCGGAAAGGTCAAGCTCCGCATCCGCGCCACCGGCCTCTGCCACTCCGACGTCTCCGCGATGAGCGGCATCCTCCCGCAGCCCGCCCCCTTCATCCCCGGCCACGAGGGCGCGGGCGAGGTCGTCGACGTCGGCGACGGGGTGACCGGGCTCAGCGCCGGCGACCGGGTCCTCGTCTGCTGGCTGCCCGCCTGCGGCGCCTGTCCGTCCTGCAAGCGCGGCCAGACCCAGCTGTGCCTCGCCGGCTTCATGAACGCGGGCACCCCGAACTTCAAGCGCCCCGGCGGCGACGTCTTCGGCTTCGCGGGCACCGGCACCTTCACCGAGGAGGTCGTCGTCGGCGCGGGCTGCGCGGTGCCGATCCCCGACGACGTCCCCTTCGAGATCGCCGCCCTGATCGGCTGCGGGGTCACCACCGGCCTCGGCGCGGCCATCAACACGGCGAAGGTGGAGGCCGGTTCGTCGGTCGCCGTGATCGGCTGCGGCGGCGTCGGCATCTCCACGATCCAGGGCGCCCGGGTCCAGGGCGCTGCCCAGATCATCGCCGTCGACCCGGTCGCCTCCCGCCGCGAGGCCGCCCTCCGCTTCGGCGCCACCGAGGCCGTCGCCCCCGACGGACTCGCCGACGCCAAGCAGCGGATCACCGGCGGCGAGGGCTTCGACTACGTCTTCGAGGTCGTCGGCAAGTCCGCCACCGCCCGCACCGCCTACGAGCACACGCGCCGCGGCGGCACCCTGTGCGTCGTCGGGGCCGGGGCCATGGACGACAACTTCCAGGTCAACATGTTCGAGCTGTTCTTCGACGAGAAGCGCATCCTGCCCTCGATGTACGGCGGCGGGGACGTCCTGCGCTCCTACGAGCGGGCCATCGCGCTCTGGCGGGCGGGCCGCATCGACCTGGAGTCGATGATCACCCACCGGGTCCGGCTGGACGGGGTCAACGACGCCCTGGACCAGATGCGCACGGGCGAGTCGCTGCGTACCTGCATCGAACTCTGAACCCGCCACCCGACCACCGACGTTGAGGAACGCGATGTCACTTCCCCTCCCGCTGGACGGACTGTCCGCGATCGTCACCGGCGCGGGCCGCGGCCTCGGCCGGGCCGAAGCCCTCGAACTGGCCCGCCTCGGCGCGGCCGTCGTCGTCAACGACTACGGGCAGCCCGGCCGCGACGGCTCCGGCGAGGCGTCCGCCGCCCCCGCCGAGGAGGTCGCCGCCGAGATCCGCGCGGCCGGCGGCCGGGCCGTCGCCCACCTCGGCGACGTCTCCGACCACGAACAGGCGCGTACGTTGGTCGAGTTGGCGATCTCGGCCCACGGCCGACTCGACATCCTGGTCAACAACGCGGGCATCCTGCGCGACCGGATGGTCTTCTCGATGACCGAGGAGGAATGGGACTCGGTCGTCCGGGTCCACCTCAAGGGCCACTTCAACACCACGCACTTCGCCGCCGCCCACTGGCGCGCCCGCTCCAAGGAGACCGGCGGGCCGGTCTACGGGCGGATCGTCAACACCTCGTCGGAGGCGTTCCTCGCGGGCTCGGCCGGGCAGCCCAACTACGCGGCGGCCAAGGGCGGCATCGTCGGTCTCACCACCTCCACCGCACTGGCCCTGGCCAAGTACGGCGTCACGGCCAACGCCATCTGCCCGCGCGCCCGGACCCGGATGACCGAGGACGTGTTCGCGGGCTTCCAGGAACCGGCGGACGGCGCCCTCGACCCGCTGGCGCCCGAGCACGTCTCCCCGCTCGTCGGCTATCTCGCCTCACCGGCGGCGGCCGGGGTCAACGGGCAGCTGCTCGTCGTCCACGGAGGCATGGTCGCCGTCGTCGAACGGCCGCGGGTGGCCGCGCAGTTCGACGCGACGAAGGAGACCTTCACCTTCGCGGAGCTGGACGAGCTGCTGACCCCGTACTACGCGGACCGGCCCCCGAACGAGACCTTCGCCGCCGCCGAAGTGCTGGGGCTGAAGCGGCGGTAGCCGTATCGCCCGTACGCTCGCCTCTACGCGCGAAAGGGCCCGGACCGACGGCAGACCGTCGGTCCGGGCCCTTTCGCGCCGCACTGCTCGGCGGCTCAGGCCGCCCTGGATTCCGCCTCGGCGGGCCGGCGGTGCCGACCGTGCGGCTGCACCGACGTGTTCTCCGCCGACGCACCCCCTCGGTGCCTTCCGGAACCACCGGTTCCGGACCCCTCGTCCGCCCCCGTCGGGCGCTGCTGGGTGGTGTCGGTCCGTGCTTCGGACATGTGGGAAGTCACCCCGTTGTGATCGCTTACTTCTGTCGCACCTACGTGTGTCGCAAGCCCCGCCACCGCCATCCGACGCGGTCACCGTCGGTACCCGCCCGGTACGGCCGCG
Source organism: Streptomyces sp. SID14515 (assembly GCF_010548505.1). Classification (NCBI taxonomy): domain Bacteria; kingdom Bacillati; phylum Actinomycetota; class Actinomycetes; order Kitasatosporales; family Streptomycetaceae; genus Streptomyces; species Streptomyces sp. SID14515. Next base: position 125,205 of record NZ_JAAGMH010000079.1, read on the forward strand.
TAGCCCAGGGCCACGAGTCTAGTCAGATCGGGCCGCTCGATGCAGAGGCGCCTGCCCCAACGGAACCGGCTTACACACAGCAGGAGCGGCGACAGCGGCGGACGGTTCCGTTCCGTCCGCACCGCCGCCCGGACAGCCGGTCCCGGAGGAGGGTTCCACGTCCTCCGGGGCCTCCAGCAGCGCCACGCCGCAGGACGTCGCCCCGTTCGCGTACGGGAGCCGCAACACCCCGTCCCGGCTCCAGTAACCGGCCCCCGGCGCCCAGCCCAGCGGGGCCGCGAACTGGTGCAGTCGCCGGCCCGCCGGACGCCAGACGCCCACCCAGCTGCCCGCCGCCCCGTCGATCCGCAGCGCCACCGCACAGCTCTCCGGCATCAGCATCTGGCCCGGCTGCACCGCGAACGGGGTCACCGCCGCATCCGCCAGGCGCAGGCACTCCGGGAACCTGACGGGCAGACAGCTCCCCGACACCCCCCAGCCGAGCCGGTCGTGGCCCGGCGCGTCGGAGCGGAGCAGCAGCAGCCCGCTGTCGGCGTCCGCGAGCAGCAGCCGGTCGTTGCTCTCCGGTGCGATCTGGAGCAGCGGCGTAACCTCGCCCCGCCTCCCCAGGTCGACGGCGACCGCCTTCACCGGTCCGCCGCCCGGGGCCTGCCGGTCCAGCGCCAGCATCCGGCCCGCCCGGTCCAGCCACACCCCGCCCGAGCAGCGCCCGGGGATCCGCGCGACCTCCTCGGGCCCGAACGCTCCGCCCGCCACCAGCCAGAGCGACGAATCGTGCTCGCCGGCCGACAGGGCGTACACGCACCGGCCGTCCGGCGACGGCGGCAGCAGGGTCATCTCCTCGCACGCGACCGCGCCCAGCAGGAGTTCGCCGGTCCCGGGCCCCGTCGGGTACAGCAGCGAGAACATCTGCCGGTCCGCCACCCGCCGCTGGATCAGCACCCGCCCGTCGGCGAGCGGCGCCACCTGGGCGTCCGGCTCCTCGGGCTGGTCCAGGGGGAGGGGCACCGCATACGGCTCGGGCCCGTCCAGCGTCCAGCGCTCCGGATACCAGGCGCGCTCGCCCGGCGGGCCGGGGGCCGCCGTGAGCCGGGCGGCATAGGCCCCGTCCGCGGTGAGCGTGAAGCCGCCGGGAAGCGGTACGCCGTCGGCCGGCGGCCGCGCCTCGGTCCCCGTGGACGACGCTTCCGCTTCCTCGGCTCCCAGGTCCTCCTCGTCCGCGACGGATGCGGGCAGCAGGCCGGAGCCGTCCGCCCCGGCGGGCGCTCCGGGCTCTTCCGGTTCGGGTTCCGCTTCGGGGTCCGCCGTCGCGGCGGCCCCGGCGGATCCACCCTCGATGGCACAGGCAGTCATGGACTCGTCACCTCCGGCTACGAAAGCTAGTTTTCGCACTTCCAGCCGAACAACACGAGCCACCGCACTTCACACATAAGGGTGGCGATGCCCGGATTCTCCTGAGGTGGCAGGGGTGAGTGTGCTGTCGGAGATGGCCGTGTCTATGGTTAGGCGGCCCTAACCGAGAACCCGTGCCCCCCCACGCACGTACGCGGACAACTGGAGTAAGTGATGTCCCTTCGACCCCGCGGCACCGCCGCAGTCGCCCTGGCCGTGGCGGCCGCTCTCTCCCTGTCGGCCTGCGGGGGCGGCGACGGCGGCGACGCGGACACGGCGAAGTCCGACGCGGGCGGCGGGAAGAAGGCCGCCGTCGCCACCGGCGGCAAGGACTTCGCGGACGCGGCGAAGAAGACGGCGGCGTACGGCACCGACGCCGCGGCCGGCGAGTTCCCCCGTACGGTCACCCACGCCATGGGCAGGACCGAGATCAAGGCGGCCCCCAAGCGCGTGGTCGTGCTGGACGTCGGCGAGTTCGACAACGTCGTGTCGCTGGGCCTGAAGCCGGTCGGCTACGCCCCCAGCGAGGGCGACGCGGCCATCCCCTCGTACCTGAAGAAGGACGCGGGCGAGCCGAAGAGCGTCGGCACGATCAACAGCCTCAACCTCGAAGCCATCGCGGGCCTCCAGCCGGACCTGATCCTCGGCAGCCAGCTCCGCGCCGCGGACAAGTACGACGAGCTGTCCAAGATCGCGCCGACCGTGTTCTCCATCCGCCCGGGCTTCACCTGGAAGGAGAACTACCTCCTCAACGCCCAGGCGCTGGACCGCACGAAGCAGGCCGAGACGAATCTCGCCGCGTACAAGGCGAAGGCCGCCAAGCTCGGCGCCGACATCGGCCCCGACAAGCCGACCGTCTCGATGGTCCGCTACATGCCCGACCGCCTCCGGCTCTACGCCAAGGCCTCGTTCATCGGCACGATCCTTGAGGACGTCGGCCTGCCGCGCCCGAAGAACCAGCAGATCGACGACCTCGCCGCCGAGATCAGCCCGGAGAAGATCGACGAGGCGGACGCCGACTGGATCTTCACCGGCGTCTACGGCGACGCCAAGGCCACCCAGCGCGACACCGCCCGCTCCAACCCGCTGTGGAAGAACCTGAAGGCCGTCAAGGAGGGCCGGGCCGAGGACGTCTCCGACGAGACCTGGTACCTGGGCCTCGGCGTCACCTCGGCCGGCCTGGTCCTCGACGACCTCCGCGCGAACCTGGTGAAGTGACCGCCCCCGGACCGGCGCGGTGAAGTAACGATTCGTGTCCGGCCGCCGGTCCTGGCGTACAGGTCCGGCGGCCAGGGGCGGCGGGCCTGCCCGGACAGGTAGCCTTTCCCCCGTGCCCCGTCTGTCTGAAGTCATCGCCGCCCTCGACGCCCTCTGGCCCCCCGAGCGGGCCGAGGGATGGGACGCGGTCGGGACGGTCTGCGGCGATCCGGACGCGGAGATCGACCGGGTGCTGTTCGCCGTCGACCCGGTCCGCGAGATCGCCGACGAGGCCCTGGAGCTCGGCGCCCGGCTGATCGTCACCCACCACCCGCTCTATCTGCGCGGGACGACGACGGTGGCCGCCGACACCTTCAAGGGCAAGGTCGTCCACACCCTCATCAAGCACGACATCGCGCTCCACGTCGCGCACACCAACGCCGACACCGCCGACCCCGGCGTCTCCGACGCCCTGGCCGGCGCCCTCGACCTGCGGATCACCGGCCCTCTCGTGCCGGACCCCACCGACCCCGAGGGCCGCCGCGGACTCGGCCGCATCTGCGAGCTGGACCACCCCGAGACCCTCGCCGACTTCGCCGCCCGCGCCGCCGCCCGGCTCCCCGCCACCGCGCAGGGCATCCGGCTGGCCGGCGACCCGGAGGCGCTCGTGCGGACCGTCGCCGTCAGCGGCGGCTCCGGCGACAGCCTCTTCGACGCCGTGCGCGCCGCCGGGGTCGACGCCTTCCTCACCGCCGATCTGCGCCACCACCCGGCGTCCGAGGCCGTGCAGCACTCACCGCTCGGCCTCGTCGACGCCGCGCACTGGGCCACCGAATGGCCCTGGTGCGAGCAGGCGGCCGCCCAGCTCGACGCGCTTTCCGACCGCCACGGATGGGACCTGCGGGTCCATGTCTCGAAGCAGGTCACCGACCCCTGGACCACCCACCATTCCTCTGGAGCCCCCAACTGAACGCCGCGCCCGCCGACCAGATCCGACTTCTCGACGTCCAGGCCCTCGACCTCCGGCTCGCCCAGCTCTCGCACAAGCGCACCTCGCTGCCGGAGCACGCCGAGATCGAACAGCTCAGCAGCGACCTCGCCCAGCTGCGTGACCTGCTGGTCGCCTCCACCACCGAGGAGAGCGACACCACCCGCGAGCAGACCAAGGCCGAGCAGGACGTCGACCAGGTGCGCCAGCGTGCCGTTCGCGACCAGCAGCGCCTGGACTCCGGCGCGGTCTCCTCGCCCAAGGACCTGGAGAGCCTCCAGCGCGAGATCACCTCGCTCGCCAAGCGCCAGGGCGACCTGGAGGACGTCGTCCTGGAGATCATGGAGCGCCGCGAGGCCGCCCAGGAGCGGGTCGCCGAGCTGACCGGGCGGGTCGAGGCCGTCCAGGCCAAGGTCGACGACGCCACCGCCCGCCGGGACGCCGCCACCGCCGAGCTGGACGCCGAGGCCGCCACGGTGACCAAGGACCGCCAGGTCGTCGCCGAGGTCATCCCCGCCGACCTGCTGAAGCTGTACGACAAGCTCCGCGCCCAGCAGGGCGGCGTCGGCGCCGCCCGGCTCTACCAGCGCCGCTGCGAGGGCTGCCGCCTTGAGCTGAACATGGCCGAGGTCGGCGATGTGCGGGCCGCGTCCCCGGAGACGGTCCTGCGCTGCGAGAACTGCCACCGGATCCTGGTCCGTACCTCGGAGTCGGGCCTGTAATGAGCGTCGCCCGCCAGGTGGTGGTCGAGGCCGACGGCGGCTCCCGGGGCAATCCGGGGCCCGCCGGCTACGGCGCGGTCGTCATCGACCCGGCCACCGGCGAGCCGCTCGCCGAGGCCGCCGAGTACATCGGCGTCGCGACAAACAACGTCGCCGAGTACCGGGGCCTGATCGCCGGTCTGACAGCCGCGAAGGCGTTGTTCCCGGACGCGGGCGACGCGTTGCGGGTCCACGTCCGGATGGACTCCAAGCTGGTCGTCGAGCAGATGTCGGGGCGCTGGAAGATCAAGCATCCCGACATGAAGCCGCTGGCCGCCCGCGCCGCCGCGATCCTGCCGCCGTCCTCCGTGACGTACGAGTGGATCCCGCGCGCCCAGAACAAGCACGCGGACCGGCTCGCCAACGAGGCGATGGACGCGGGCCGCGACGGCAGGCAGTGGGAGGCGTCCGCCTCCACGGCCGCCCTCGACGCCCCGGCACGCGGCACCGCGACCACCCCGGCGGCCGACACACTCTTCTCCGTGCCGGAGACGGCAGCCGTTCCGGAGGCAGCCGCTCCGGAGGTGGCTGGAAGCCGTCCCGAGGCCGCCGGAGCCCCGCAGACCGGCTGGGGTTCGGCCCCCGACCTGGGCGCGCCCGCCACGCTCGTCCTGCTCCGGCACGGCGAGACCGCGCTCACGCCCGAGAAGCGGTTCTCCGGCAGCGGCGGCACCGACCCCGAGCTCTCCGCCACCGGTCGCGGCCAGGCCGAACGGGCCGCCGAGCACTTCGCCGCCCTGGGCGCCGTCCAGGACATCGTCAGCTCCCCGCTGCGCCGCTGCCGCGAGACCGCCGCGGCCGTCGCCGCCCGGCTCGGCCTGGACGTCCGGATCGACGAGGGCCTGCGCGAGACGGACTTCGGCGCGTGGGAGGGGCTGACCTTCGGCGAGGTACGGGAGCGGTACGGCGACGACCTCACCGCCTGGCTCGCCTCCCCGGACACCGCCCCGACCGGCGGCGGCGAGAGCTTCGCGGAGGTCGCCGAGCGGGTCGCGGCCGCCCGGGACCGGATCGTCGCCCGGTACGCGGGCCGCACGGTCCTGCTCGTCACCCATGTGACGCCGATCAAGACGCTCGTCCGGCTCGCCCTGGGCGCTCCGCCGGAGTCGCTGTTCAGGATGGAGCTGTCGGCGGCCTCGATCTCCACGGTCGCCTACTACGGCGACGGCAACGCCTCCGTACGCCTGCTCAACGACACCTCCCACCTGCGCTGACAGCGGACCGCGCGTGGACTGGCCGACGGGGCTCCTCGGGTTCGCCGCCGGGCTGCTGATCTCGGTGGCGACCGCCCCGGTCGGGGTGTCGGGCGCGGTGTTCCTGCTGCCGGTCCAGGTCAGCGTGCTCGGGGTGCCCAGCCCGGCGGTCACCCCGACCAACCTGCTCTACAACGTGGTGGCGGGCCCCGGGGCCCTGCTGCGGCACCACAGGGCCGGCACTCTGCGGGGGCCGCTGACCCGGCTGCTCGTGCTGGGTACGGTGCCCGGGGTCGTCGTCGGCGCGGTGATCCGGGTGTTCGCGGTGCCGGGCCCGTCGGTGTTCCGGCTGCTCATCGCCGTGCTGCTGCTGCCGCTGGGCGGCTGGCTCTGCCTGCGCACGCTGCGCCGCGCCTCCCGTACCGCGCCCGCACGGGAGCCCTCGTCCCGCGCCGTCACCCGGCTGGCCATGGCGGTCGGCGTCGCCGGAGGGATCTACGGGATCGGCGGCGGCTCACTCCTCGGCCCGATCCTGGTCGGGCGCGGCATGCCGGTCGCGAAGGTCGCCCCGGCCGCGCTGGCCGCCACGTTCGTGACCTCGGTCGTGGGCGCGGGCACGTACGCGCTGCTGTCCCTGTCCGTCACCGGCGACATCGCGCCCTACTGGTCCCTCGGCCTGGCCTGCGGGCTCGGCGGACTGTGCGGCGGGTACCTCGGCGCCCGCCTCCAGCCCCGCCTCCCGGAGACGGCGCTGCGGCTGCTGCTGGGGGTGCTGGCGCTGGGCGTCGGCGGGCTCTACGCCGTACAGCTCCTGCGCTGAGGACGCCCGCGCGGGATCACGGGGCGAGCGCCGCCGCCTCGGCCGCGAGCCGGGCCACCCGGTCCCAGTCCTTCGCCGCCACCGCGTCGGCCGGGACCATCCAGCTGCCGCCCACGCAGCCGACGTTGGGCAGCGCGAGGTACGACGGCGCGGAGGCGAGCGAGATGCCGCCGGTCGGGCAGAACCGGGCCTGGGGGAGCGGTGCGGACAGGGCCTTCAGATAGGCCGTGCCGCCCGCCGCCTCGGCCGGGAAGAACTTCATCTCCCGCACCCCGCGCTCCAGCAGGGCCACCACCTCGGAGGTGGTCGAGACACCGGGCAGGAACGGCAGCCCGGACGCCTTCATCGCCTCCAGCAGCGCGTCCGTCCACCCCGGGCTGACCAGGAACCGCGCCCCGGCGTCGACCGTGTCCCGTACGTGCTCCGGCGAGAGCACCGTGCCCGCGCCGACCACCGCGCCCGGGACCTCGGCGGCCATGGCCCGGATCGACTCCAGCGCGGCGGGCGTCCGCAGCGTCACCTCGATCGCCGGCAGCCCGCCCGCCACCAGGGCCCGCGCCAGCGGCACCGCGTCGGCCACGTCGTGCAGGACGACGACGGGGACGACCGGCGCGAGATCCAGCACGGAGGCGTCGGGGGCGGTGGCGGAGGGCGCGGCGGACGGCACGGAGGAGGTCATGGGGTCATCCTGCCGCGAGCAAGGCAATATCTGCAACGAGCGTTGCGCAGTACGCAACGGCATGCCCGGTGGCGGTCAGTGGATCTCCGTCACCACCACGTCCAGCGACCACGGCCGCCCGGCCCGCGCGGGGGCCTCGGCCTCCACCACGTACCCGAGGTCCCGCAACACCTCCACCAGCTCCGCCGGGCCCTGGGGCCGCGCATCCGCCAGCAGCAGATCGCGCACCAGCCGGCCCTTGGTCGCCTTGTTGAAGTGGCTCACCACGGACCGCTTCTCCACCCCGTCCACCAGCTGGGAGTGCAGCACCCGCACGCTCGCGGTGCGCGAGGCCACCTCGCCCTTCGGCTTCCACGCCGCCGCGTACGCGGAGGACCGCAGGTCCAGGACGAGCCCGTCCCCGGCGGCCTCGGGCAGCACGGTCTCCATCGGGGTACGCCAGTACGCGCCGAGCGCGCCGAGACCGGGCAGCTTCACGCCCATCGAGCAGCGGTACGGCGGAATCCGGTCGCCGATCCGGACCGCGCCCCACAGCCCCGAGAAGACCAGCAGCGACGAGGCCGCCCGCCGCCGTGCGGCCGTCTCCAGCGAGGTCAGGTCGAGGGCGTCGTACAGCACACCGGTGTACAGCTCCCCGGCCGGACGGGTTCCGGCGGTCCGCAGCTCGGCGTTCTTGCCGACCTCGCCGCGCAGCCCCACGCTCAGGCCGAGCACTTCACGGGCCTTCTCCTCGTCCGCCTGGCACAGCTCGACGAGCTCGTCCAGCACCGCCGCACGGGCCGGGGCGAGCCCCGGCAGCGACAGCGACTCCGGCTTCAGGGAAGCCCCGCGCCCCGAGGCGGCCTTTCCTTCGGAGGGCGGCAACAGCACGAGCACGGCGGTTCTCCTTCGTACGTACGGCGCAAGCACGGACCCGGGCGGCGTGCGGGCTCACCGGGTCCTCGGCAAGGGTACGGGGAGGGGCCGGTGCTTCTTCCTGTACGGCGGCGGTACGGCGATGGGCCCCGACCGGCCGGACAGCCGGAGGACGCGGACGGCGGCAGGTGCGCACGTACGGCGGCCGCCCGCCCCGGATGCCGCTCGCCCCGTCGGGTCGCCGCGGCCCGGATGCCGCTCGCCCCCGTCCGGCCTACGCTCGGTCCATGCCCCGCCGCCACCTGCGTATGACCGGTGCAGCCGACTGCTCGCTCGGGGCCGCCCTGCGGGCGCTGCGCACCGAGCTCGACCTGCCCGGCGCCTTCCCGCCCGAGGCGCTCGCGGAGGCGGCGGAAGCGGCCCGGAACCCGGAGCTCGCGGCCCACGAGGACGCCACGGACCTGCCGTTCCTCACCATCGACCCGCCCACGTCCACGGACCTCGACCAGGCGATGTATCTCGAACGCCGCCGGGGCGGGCCCGGCTTCCGGGTGCACTACGCCATCGCGGACGTCGCCGCGTACGTCCGGCCGGGCGGCGCGCTCGACGCCGAGGCCCACCGCCGGGTCACCACCCTCTACTTCCCCGACGACCGCATCCCCCTCCACCCCACCGTCCTCTCCGAGGGCGCCGCCAGCCTCCTTCCCGGCGAGACCCGCCCGGCCGCACTGTGGCGGATCGACCTGGACGGCGACGGGCAGGCCGTCGCCACCGACGTACGCCGGGCCCTGGTCCGCAGCCGCGCGAAGCTCGACTACGCGGGCGTCCAGCGGCAGATCGACGCGGGCGCCGCCGAGGAACCCCTCGCCCTGCTCCGGGACATCGGACGGCTGCGCGAGGAACAGGAGCTGGCCCGGGGCGGCATCTCGCTCGACGTCCCCGAACAGGAGATCGTCGAGCACGACGGCTCCTACGGCCTCGCCTACCGCGCCCCGCTCCCCGCCGAGGCCTGGAACGCGCAGATCTCGCTCCTCACCGGCATGGCCGCCGCCCGCCTCATGGTCGACACGGGCACCGGCATCCTGCGCACCCTCCCGGTCGCCCCGGACGGAGCCGTCGCCCGGCTGCGGCGCTCCGCCCGCGCCCTGCGCATCGACTGGCCGCACCACGTCCCGTACGCCGAGGTCGTCCGCTCCCTCGACCCGAAGAAGGGCAACCACGCGGCGTTCCTCCAGGAGTGCACCACCCTCCTGCGCGGCGCCGGATACACCGCCTTCGACCACGGCGAACTCCCCGACCCCGCCGTGCACGCGGCGGTCGCCGACCTCTACACGCACTGCACCGCGCCGCTGCGCCGCCTGGTCGACCGGTACGCGTCCGAACTCTGCCTCGCCGCGACCGCCGGGAACGAACCTCCCGAGTGGGTACGGGAGGCTCTGCCCGCCCTCCCGAAGGAGATGGCCGAGGGGACGCGCCGGGCCAACACCGTGGAGCGGGCCTGCGTCGACCTGGTCGAGGCGGCGCTGCTGGAGGGGCGGGAGGGCGAACTCTTCGACGCGTACGTGGTGGACGTCCAGGAGCGGAACCCCACCACCGGCACGGTCCACCTCCGGGACCCGGCGATCGTCGGCCGGATCGAGGGCGGCACGGCCCCGCTGCCGCTGGGGGAGCGGCTGCGGGTCCGGCTCACGCAGGCCGGTCCGGCGTCGAAGACGGTGCTGTTCGCTCCGGCGTGAGCGGGGGCGTGAGCGGAGGCGTGAGTGAGGGCGCCATGAGAGCCGCTACGGCCGCCCGGGGATCGTCCGCGTTGAATCGGAGCGTACGGGCGCTCCCGCGTCGGCCGAGCGGCCGCACGAACTCCACCGGCTCCGTCAGCTCCACGGTCACCGTCGTCTGGCTCCCCACCGCCAGATCGAGCGTCCCGTCCTCGTCCACCCGGACCAGCCCCCCGCCCGGGAAGCGCCGGTCCACCCGGGCGGCGGCGATGACGGCGGCGGGCACCCGGAGGTCGAACAGCGCGCCGTAGCGCAGCCGCAGCGAACTGTCCGCCTCCACCACATGCGGCCGGGTCACGCACGCCGCGTGGATCGCGAAGACCACGACGACGCCGTACGCGTCCACGACGAGCAGGATCGCGTGGACCAGCGGCCAGGGGATCACCAGGGCCAGCACCACCGTCTCCAGGACGGAGACGAACGCGAAGGTGTACATCACCCCGGTCTGCGGCTCGGTGTACGGGACGGGCAGCGCCCCCTCCGGAATCCGGTGCCGACGACGTACGACCCACAGCCCGAGGCTGTGCAGGGCCCGGAACTCGTGCATCACGAGCCGCCGCAACGCCACCGGCACCAGGGTGCCCACCGCCGACCGCAGAGCCTCCCGCCGCCCGGTCCCGTCCCGGCGGCGTGCCGCCGCGTACAGCCGCCACAGCACCGAGGCGTCCAGGACGAGCACGGCCACCACCAGGGCCTCGGCCCCCAGCAGGACCGGGGCGGGTATCCGCACCCCGGCCACCACACAGACGACCAGCACCAGTTCAGCGGGCAGTACCGACCACGCGGCGGCCCTGGCCACCCGCAGCCCCGCCGCCGTCCCGGCGCTCATGCCTTCCTCTCCCGTACCCGCTCGGCCAGCGCCACCATCACCCGGCGCACCACCTCGCGCTGCGCGGGCGGGTAGTCGTCGAGCAGCACCCGCCCGAACCCGGTCGGCGAGGGCTCCCCGTCCGGGATCACCGCCAGCACCTCGTCCGGTACGGCCGCGACCAGCTCGGCCGCCAGGGGCCCGATACGCGGATCGTCCACCCCGGCCCCGGCCAGCTCGTCGAGCCGCTCGTACAGCGCGAGCGCGCCCGGGTCGTCGGCCAGCGGCCGCAGCGCCGCGAAGACCTCGGCCCCGGCTCCACCGCCCGCCGCGTCCAGCAAGGCCAGATGCTCGCGGTCCTTCGCGGCGGCCGGGGACGCGGTGGCGGGCGCGTTCTCCAGAAGCGCGGCGAGGGCGGGGGAGAGCGGCCCGTCCGAGGTGAGCGGCGCCTCCAGGAGCACGGCCAGCACCTGCCGCCGCTCATGGATCTCCCGCTCCTGCCGCGCCAGATCGGCATCCAGCTCCCCGAGCACCTCGGTCAGCTCCCGCCCCGCGTCGTCGGCGAGCACGTCCCGCACCTCGTCCAGGGAGAGCCCGATCTCGGTCAGCCGCCGGATCCGGGCCAGCAGCACGGCGTCGCGGACGGTGTACGCCCGATAGCCGTTGGCCTGCCGGGCGGGCTCGGGCAGGAGGCCGATGTGGTGGTAGTGCCGGACGGCCCGGGAAGTGACTCCCACGAGCGCGGCGATCTCTCCGATACGCATGCGGCCAGTAGAAACGTTGACGCTGCGACAAGGTCAAGCGCCACGTTCCTTCCCGCGCTTTCGTCCACACCGAGCGGTCCTGTGCCACGATCGGAGGAAGAACTCCCCTCTCACGGACGGCTGGTCCCCCGATGCCCCAGTCTGGCGAGCGACCGAGGAAGGAGCGTGACATGACTGCCATGGCGCACGAGCCGCTCACGCAGGCAGAAGTCCTTCTGGAGGGCTTCCTGGCCCTGGACACGCCGGAAGGCTTCCGGGCGGAACTGATCGAGGGGGAGATTGTCGTGACGCCGCCGCCGGACGGGGACCATGAGGACTACATCAGCCTGGTTCTGAAGCAGGTGCTGAGGAAGTCCCGCACCGACATGGACTTCTCCGGGAACAAGGGGCTGAAGCTCCGCAGCGGGGGCGGCTGCCCCAAGAACCACGCCATCCCGGATGGCACCTTCGCCCCCACCGAGCTCCGCCTCTTCCGCGGCGCCGACCCCTGGATGCCCTGCGAGGGCGTCGCCCTGGTGGTGGAGGTGACCTCCACCAAGCCGCAGGCCGACCGTGAGGCCAAGCGCCGCTGCTATGCCCGTGGTGGCATCCCGCTCTACCTGCTCATCGACCGGGACGAGAGCTCGGTGACGTTGTTCAGCGACCCGGAGAACGACGACTACCGCCAGCTCCTCACGATCCCGTACGGCAAGCCGCTCCCGCTCCCCGAGCCCTTCGCCTTCGATCTGGAGACCGGCGACTTCGGCTGAGGACGCCGGCGGGGCCGCCCGCAGGGCCCGGTAGGATGACGATCACGGCAGACGAGTCGTGCGGACGGCCGCGTGAGGATCCTCGGATCCTCCCGAGGAACGTCCGGGCTCCACAGGGCAGGGTGGTGGCTAACGGCCACCCGGGGTGACCCGCGGGACAGTGCCACAGAAAACAGACCGCCCGGGACTTCGGTCGCGGGTAAGGGTGAAACGGTGGTGTAAGAGACCACCAGCGCCTGAGGTGACTCAGGCGGCTAGGTAAACCCCACCCGGAGCAAGGTCAAGAGGGGGCGCCCCGGAAACGGGACGGCCCTGCGTGAACGTCCGAGGGCTGCTCGCCCGAGTTCACGGGTAGACCGCACGAGGCCGGCAGCAATGCCGGTCCTAGATGGATGGCCGTCTCCGCGGCCGCCGCGAGGCGACCGTGAGACAGAACCCGGCGTACAGCACGGCTCGTTCTGCCGTATGGGCCCCTGACCAGCGTTTTAGCTGGTCAGGGGCCCTTTCTGTGCGAGTGCTCCGTTCGTCGTGCGGCGGGCACCCCGCACCTCCGGCGAGCTGGCGTCTCGGCGGCTCGGAGCGGCGGTCAGCATTCCGCTTCGTCCGGCGCGATCGACTCGCGCTGAGCGGTTGTCGCGACCCGCGACAGCAGCACGCGCAGTTGCCTCTCGTCGTGCTTGTCGAGGTCGACGAGCAGACGCGCCTCAGCGGCGGCGAGGCTTTCGCGCACGTGGGCGAGCCGGGCGCGCCCGGTGTCGGTGATCAGGACCTGGCGGGCGCGGCGGTCGCGCGGGTCGGGCCTGCGGGTGACCAGTTCATGTGCTTCGAGGTCGTCGAGCAGGTAGGTCATCACCGTGCGGTCCAGGCTGACTTCTTTGGCCAGCGCCAGCTGTGAGGGCGGTTCGCCGTTGGAGAGGGCGACCAGGACGAGGTAGCCGCGGGCTCCGCCCGGCAGGTCGGCGACGGATTCGGTGGCGACGCGGCGGAACGCGGCGGAGACCAGGCGGATCGCCCACCCCAGGTCGGCGCCCAGACCCGGATCCACGCTCTCGCCGCTCGGCTTCTTCTCGGACAGGGAATCGCTCACCCGTGCACCCTACCACTTATGCGTTCATGAGCAGATCGTCTTGCGAGCAGAACATCTTGGATGCATAGTGAAATGCGTAAGCCCGCCGCTGACGTGATCTGCGCGGCGAGGAAACGACACCTACGCAGGGAACTACTGATGAGCACCAGCACTACGCTGCAGGGCCGTATCGCGCTCGTGACCGGAGCGACCTCGGGCATCGGCAAGGCCGTCGCGCACAACCTCGCCCGCCAGGGCGCCGAGGTCGTGCTGCACGGGCGGGACCGGGGCCGCGGCGAGGCCCTGGTGAAGGAGATCGCGGCCGAGGGCGGCACCGCCCGCTTCATCGCGGCCGACCTCACCGACGCCGAGGACACGCTGCGCCTGGCCGCCGAGGCGGGCCCCGTCGACATCCTGGTGAACAACGCGGGCCTGTTCGAGTTCACGCCGACCGCGCTGACCGATGCGGCGGGCTTCGACCGGCAGATCGCCATCAACACCCGCGCACCGTTCCTCCTGGTCGGCGCGCTGGCGCCGGGCATGGTCGAGCGCGGCCGGGGTTCCATCGTGATCGTCGGCTCCAGCGCGGCCCGCCTGCCCGCCCCGATCGGCGCCGCCTACGGTGCCTCCAAGGCCGGTGTGGAGATCCTCACCCGCTACTGGGCCACCGAGTTCGGCGCCTCCGGCGTGCGCGTCAACACCGTCTCGCCGGGCCCCGTCGTCACCGAGGGCTCCAAGGCGATGCTCGGCGAGAACATCGGCCTGATGGACGGTTCCAACGCGCGCGGCAAGGCCGGAGCGCCGGAGGAGATCGCCGAGGTCGTCTCGTTCCTGGCCGGCCCCGCCAGCTCCTACGTCAACGGTGCGGTCCTGTTCGCCGATGGCGGCGAGCGCAGCGCCCTTCCCGCGTAAGGACAGCGCCTACCCGCGTATGGACAGAGCCCTTCCCGCGTAAGGACACGGGCATGGACATCTTCGTCATCGGTGCCACCGGTTTCGTCGGCGGGCACCTGGTCCGCCACCTCGTCGCCGAAGGCCACACGGTCACCGGCCTGGCCCGGACCGAGAGTGCCGCCGGCCATCTCGCGGCGCGGGGCGTCACGCCCTGCGCCGCGGACCTGGACGCGCGCCGCCCGGAAGCCATCGAGGCGGCCCGGCGCGCGGACGCGGTCATCTACGCCGCCCAGCCCGCACCCGACCTGGAGAGCGCCGCCGTCCGGGAACTGGCCGACGCGCTGAGTGGCACGGGCAAGACGTTCGTCTTCCTGTCCGGCAGTGGCGTGCTGATGCGGCGCACCGCGGGCGCCTGGAGCCCGGACATCTTCGCTGAACAGGACACCTTCACCACGGAGCCGCTGGCCGAATACCGCAGGGCGGCCGAGGACACCGTCCTGGCCACCGCCGGGAACGGCGTGCGCTCCATGGTCATCCGCCCCGGTCTGATCTGGGGCCCCGGCGACCACGGCCACATCTCCATGATCTACCAGTCGGTCGCCGCGACCGGAGCGGCCTGCTACGTCGGCGAAGGACTCAACACCTACAGCCATGTCCACATCGACGACGTGACGCGTCTGTTCAGCCTCGCGCTGGACAAGGGAACTTCCGGCGGGCTGTACCACGCGGTGGCCGGCGAGACTCCCAACCGCTGGATCGCGGAACGTGTCGCCGCCGATCTCGACGTACCGGCGCGCAGCGTCACCCCGGACGAAGCAGCCGACGTGTGGGGAGAGTTCGGCGCGCTGATCATGGCCGCGTCCAGCCGCATCCGTGCCGTCACATCCCAGCAGGAGCTGGGATGGCAACCCGAGCACACCGACATGCTCACGATGATCGGCGAGGGCCGTTTGCGGCAACTCGCCCGCCGTAGTGCCTGATCGACGCTTGAGTACCCCTCTTCAGGAAAGGCCCCTTCGATGAGTGCTGCCGCCTGGCTCCCCGACGGCTTCACGGTCCAGCGGATCGCCACCAACGACACCCACCTCTCGGTCGCCGTGGGCGGCACCGGTCCCGTCCTCGTGCTGCTGCACGGCTGGCCGCAGACCTCGCGCGCCTGGGCCCGTGTCCTGCGCGCCCTCGCCCGTACGCATACGGTCGTCGCCCCCGACCTGCGCGGCACCGGCGCCAGCGACCGGCCCGAGGACGGCTACCGGAAGACGAACCAGGCCGACGACCTGCGCGGCGTCCTCAAGGCGCTGGACCTGGGCGGTCCGGTGGCCGTGGCCGGCCACGACATCGGCTCCATGGTCGCTCTGGCCTGGGCCGCCGCCCACCCCGACGACATCTCCCACCTGATCCTCATCGACGCCCTCCTCCCCGGCCTCGGTCTGGAAGAGGCGATGAACGTCGCCGAAGGCGGCATGTGGCACTTCGGGTTCTTCATGTCCGAGCATGTGCCCGAGATGCTCTTCGACGGCCATGAACTGGAGTTCTTCACCGCCACGTTCACCGCCATGTCCAACCCCGGCACGTTCACCGACGAGGACCTCGCCGCCTACGCCCACGAGTACACCGGCCGGGAGCGGCTGCGGGGAGGCTTCGCGCACTACCGCACGCTCCTGGACGACGGGCGCGAGAACCGTGCCCTGCTCACTCAACGCCACCTGCCCATGCCCGTGTTGGCCATCGGCACCGCGCACTCCGACACCACGGCTGCCAAGGCCCTGCGTCCGTACGCGGACGACGTGCGCGAGGCATTCGCACCGACCGGCCACTTCGTCGCCGAGGAAGACCCCGGCTGGTTCGTCGCCACGTTGAACGACTTCCTCACCCCGACGCGGGACTGATCCCTCGGCGGCGGCTCTGCTCGTGGCCCACGGCCGCGCACGGGGTGTCTCGCGAGCGATGGTCGACGGACACGACTCAGCGGGGTCCTGCACGCCGGGCCTCTCCGCCATGCTCGCCGGCGACCGGGCCGCCATCGCGAGCGGCGGTGGCGCGTACGCCGGCGAGCACGATCGCAGTGATCCGTTGCGCGTCGGCTCGTGTGAACTCGCGCGCGCCCCGGCTGACCAGTCCGTGCACCGGGCCGCTGAGCATCTCGACGAGGAGGCGGCAGTCGACCTCCGGAAGCTGGCCGTTCTCCATTGCTGCCTCCACCCGTCGGCGCAGCGCGGCCAGGCGCTGAGCGAACGCCTCGTCGACGACGGCCCGTAGGCCGGGGTCGTCGTGGGCCGCGCCGACGACATTGAGCAGTGCCCGCCCTTGCGGGCTGGACAGGGCGGTGGCGAGGGCTTCCAGGAAGTCGACGAGGTCGGCGTCGATGTCGCCGGTGTCGTGCAAGGGCGCCGCATCGGCGCTGAAGGAGGTGAGCGCGTCGGCGACCAGGGTCGTACGGTCGGGCCAATTGCGGTAGACACTGGTCTTGTTGACCCCGGCGAGCTCGGCGACCTGGTCGTAGCGCAGGCCGCCGATCCCGTGGCGGGCGATCAGCTCGGCAGCGGCCTCCAGGATGCGATGCCGCACCCGGGCGGTGCGTCCGCCCGGACGGCGGGCCGGCTCTCGCGCGGATTCGTTTTCGGGCACGGACGGGACCCTACAGCGGCTGTGCCGAGCGCAGTCGCGTGTTGCGCGCCTCGATCGCCTCCCACGTGGCGGGGACCACGAGGTCGGCTCCGCCCCGCGCGAACTCCTGGGCTGCTGTCGCGTGGGGGCGCTGCCGCTCCTCGTAGGCGCTGAACGCCGCGGTGAGGTCGTCGTCGTGCCGCGTCAACTCCTCGGTGAGCGTCCACGCCCCGAGCAGGGCGAGCGAGGTGCCGCGCCCGGCCATCGGGGTCGCGCAGTGTGCGGCGTCGCCGATCAGTACGACCCGTCCCCGGTGCCAGCTCGGCAGATGGATCTGGGCGAGCACGTCGAAGTAGAGGTCGGGGTCGTCCTGGGCGGCCTCGATCAGCTCGGGGACCTTCCAGTCGTCGATCCCGGCGAAGGCCTCGGCCAGGATGTGCTTCTGCGTGCCCAGGTCGCGGTGGTCGTAGTCGATCGGGTCGGACCGGAACTCGAAGAGTGCCAGCGCTTTGTCGCGGTACTGGGCCACGCCCGCGAAGCGCCCAGGCAGGTTGAGGATCTCCGTAACGCGGTCTTCGCCGGGCGACGCCTGGCCGGGCGCGTCCGCGATCGCGACGTACACCCCGAGGTGCTCGGTGAACTCCTCCTCCGGGCCGAACACCAGCCGGCGCACCGCCGAGTGAACCCCGTCGGCGCCGACGACGATGTCGTAGGCGGCCTCGCGGCCGGAGGTGAAGGTGACCGCGACCCGGTCCCCGTCGTCGACCAGCGTCGCGATCGACTCCTGGAAGCGCAGGTCGACCTGCTCGGGCAGGGCCCGCCGCAGGATGGTCATGAGGTCTTCGCGGGGGAGCTCGATGTCATCAGGAGTCTCGTTGATCTCCTGCACCGCCAAGGCGGCGGCGGGTGCGCCGGATCGGTCGACGAACGTCGTCCGCTCGGTCATCGTGATCCGATGTTCGTGCACCGCGTCGAGGATGCCCATGCTGCGCGCGGTCTCGATGGCCTCGCCTCGCACGTCGATCGGCGAGCCGTTGACGCGCAGGTGGTTCGCCCGCTCGACGATCTCCACCTCGTGCCCGGCGCGCGCCAGGTCGATGCCCGCGCAGAGTCCGGCTGTCCCTGCCCCACTGACCAGGATCCGCATGTTCACTCCTTCGACGTCACGGCATGATCAGCCACTATAGCAACAATCAGTTGCTTTAGACGTGCCGTCGTGTCCCCGGAGCCGGCCGCCGCGGCTCGGCGGGATGCCGAACACGCCGAGCCCGTGCGCCCGGCGTCGATGAACTTGCCGGTGTTCGGCATGACCACCACGCAGGCGCGCGGCGCGAACTCCGACTGCGCGGGCGGCTCCCCGCCCGACCTGATCGCCATCGCGGGCGACGCCGCGCGGGTGGTCGCCATCGCCGACTTCATGAGCGCGGCGGCCAAGTACTCCGTTCACCTCTCCCGCGGTGCACCCGGCGACGAGGGCGGCAGGGCGATCGGGCAAGGGCCTACCGGGCTGCGCGGGACGTCGCACGGAACCTGCCGGGCGGCACACCTCGTGCGCGGCTGAATGCGCGGCTGAAGGCGTACGCCGAGGTGTAGCCGACGTCCTGGGCGATCCGTTCGAGGGAGTCATCGGAGTCACGCAGGCGACGTGCGGAGAGGTCCAGGCGGCGCCGGGTGAGGTAAGCGGCCGGAGTCTCGCCCAGGGCCGCCGGGAAGCGGCGGGCGAGCGTGGCCCGCGAGACACCGGCCGCGCGGGCGAGTTCCGCCGCCGTCCACGCGCGGCCGGGCTCCGTGTCGATCAGGGCCATCACCGCACTCACGACGGGGTCGCGCAGGGCGTGCAGCGGGGACACCGCGCTGTCGTCGTCCCGTTCGAGCCAGTCACGCAGTGCCTGCACCAGCAGCACGTCGACCAGGCGGGCGAGCACGACCTGGCTGCCCGGCCGCGGCGCGGTCAGTTCACGGCCCACCAGCCGGATCGTCTCGGCGAGGCCGCCGCCGTCGCCCCGGTCTCGCAGCAGGACGGTGTCGGGCAGCGCCGCCAGGAAGGATCCGGAGGTCGTGGGGTCATGCGTGTAGTGCGCGCAGAGGATGTGCGTGTGCGCCTGTCCGCGCCCCATGCGGACCGTGCCGTCTGCCGCGAGCGTGTACCCGTCGGAGTGCTCCGGCGTCGTGCGGGCCAGCGCCTCGGGGTCGCTCGCCAGCGCATGTGCGCGGCCGCCGGGGAGCAACAGGACGTCACCGGGCCGCAGTTGCAGCGATGCGGAGCCCTCGGGGGCGATCCACACCGTGCCCGAGGTCACCGCGTGGAACGCGGCCCCCGGCTGCTCGGCCGACCACCACCCCCAGTCGTCGCCCGCGGCGATCCGCGCGCCCAGCACGCCGCGTACCAGCTGAGCGTCGATGAGTCCGGTCAAGGCATCCATGCGCTCAGCATGACAGATGGATGAGTGTTACGGGTATCAAACTGAGCGCATATGCTATTGAGGCTCGCACGGTCCGGTTCTAGCGTTGCGTTCATGGACATCAAGGGAAGCATCGCACTCGTCACCGGCTCCAACCGCGGCATCGGTCGGCACTTCGTCCAGCAGCTCCTCGACCGGGGGGCGGCGAAGGTCTACGCCGCCGCCAGGAAGCCGGAGACCGTGGACGTGCCCGGCGCGATTCCGCTGGCACTCGACATCACCGACCCGAACGCGGTGGCCGCCGCCGCGGCCCTCGCCTCCGATGTGACCCTGCTGGTCAACAACGCGGGCACCGCCACCGGCAGCGACCTGGTGACCGGCGACCTCGCCGCGATCCGGCAGGAGATCGACACCAACTTCTACGGCCCGCTCGGGATGATCCGCACGTTCGCGCCGGTTCTGGCCCGCAACGGCGGTGGCGCCATCCTCAACGTGAACTCGCGCATGTCCTGGCTCTCGTTCCCCGGTGTCAACGCCTACGCCGCCTCGAAGGCTGCCGCGTGGAGCATGACCAACGGGGTACGTATGGAGCTGGCCGGGCAGGGCACCCAGGTCACCGGGCTGTACCTCAGCTCGACCGACACCGACATGATGGCGGGCTGGGACTTTCCCAAGAACGACCCGGCCGACGTCGTGACCGTCGCGCTCGACGGCCTGGCCGCCGGGGCGCCCGAGGTGCTCGCCGACGACGAGACCCGCGAGACCAAGGCGTCTCTCGCCGCCACCGCCTGACGGCATGCCGTCAGGCGGCCGAATGCCGTCAGACGATGGCGCACCCGCTCAACAGCAGCTCGCTCACGGAGGATTGATATGTCTGCGTCCCGTCCCGTACTGCGCACGGCGCTCGTCACCGGATCGACGAGCGGCATCGGCAGGGCGACCGCGCTCGCGCTCGCCCGAGCGGGCCTGCACGTCATCGTCCACGGGCGGGACGCCGAGCGCGGCCGGTCCGTCGTCGACGCGATCCGGTCCGCGGGGGGACGGGCGGACCTGATCCTGGCCGACCTGTCCGAGGAGAAGGAGGCCGCCCGTCTCGCACACGAGGCGGAGGAACGCACCGGCGGACTCGACGTCCTGGTCAACAACGCGTTCCTGGCGCAGCGGTACGCCCCGAGCGCGCGGAGTTCGGGGGCCGACCTCGACCGGTCCGTCGCCGTCAACGTGAAGGCCCCGCTCGTACTCGTCGCCCACCTCGGCCCGAGGATGGCGGAGCGGGGCCGCGGGTCGATCATCAACGTGTCGATGGTCGCCGCGAACAAGGCGGTGCCGGGCATCGCCCTGACCTCCGCGGCGAAGGCGGCCCTGGAGTCCCTCACCCGAGGGTGGACCGCCGACTACGCACCGGCTGGAGTGCGGGTGAACACGGTCAGCCCCGGCGTGGTCCTGACGCCCGCGAACGAGCAGCTCCGGGAGCAGATGGAGCGGTTCGCGCAGGCGACACCGGCTCGCCGTCCCGCACAGCCCGAGGAGGTCGCCGACGTGATCGCCTTCCTGGCCTCACCCGCGGCATCCTTCGTCTTCGGCGCCAACCTGCCCGTCGACGGCGGCATGTCCGTCTCGTAGGCGGTGAGTTCGCGCCGTGGGCGGCAGTTCCGTTACGCAGAGGAGCCAGAACGATGGACGCACGACAGGCCGAGGACGGCGCTCCGAGTGGCGCGCGACAGTGGATCGCGGAGTCCGAGACGCTCACCACGGGCGCTGGGCACCGGATAGCGTACCGACGGCGCGGGCAGGGTTCCGCCGTGCTGCTGCTGCACGGCTTCCCGACCTGGTCCTACGACTACGTCGCAGTCGCCGCCGACCTGGAGGGCGACCACCAGGTCGTCACCCTCGACTTCCTCGGCTACGGCATCTCGGACAAGCCCGACCCGTACGACTACACCGTCTCCGAATCCGCGGACATCGTCGAGGAGCTGATCGCACACCTCTCCCTCGACGAGGCCGATCTGGTCGTGCACGACTACGGCGCCATCGTCGGCCAGGAACTCCTGGACCGCCGGCGGCGCGACGTCCTCGGCTTCGCGGTCCGCAGCGTGACGATCCTCAACTGTGCGATCGTCTACAGCGCTTACCGCCCCACGACCTTGCAGAAAGTGCTCATCAAGCCGGTGCTCGGTCGCTTCGTCGCGTCACGCGTCACGGGCGCGCGCGCCCGTGACGGACTCGACGCGGTCCGGGGCGCGGCGAAGCTGACCGACACGGAGTTCGAGAACCTGTGGCTCGGCATGTCCCACGACGGCGGGCACAAGCTGGCGTATCGCCTGATCCGCTACAACGCCGAGCGCGACCTGCACCACGCCCGGTGGGAGGCCGCCCTGCTCGCCTGGGACGGTCCTCTGCACCTGGTGTGGGGCCTCGCCGATCCGGTCTCGGGCGCACATGTCCTGGAGCGGGCCAGGGAGCTGCTGCCGCACGCGACGGTGACCGCGCTCGAGGACGTGGGTCACTTCCCGCAGTCGGAGTCCCCGAGTGCCGTGGCCGCGGCGGTCCGGGGCGGGTGGGCGTCCTGGTCCCGGTAGGGCGCGAGGAAGGGCCGCAGCGCCGACAGCAGTTCCCGCGGTGTTTCCTCGGGCGGGAAGTGGCCGCAGTCGGGGATGACCACGCCGGTGACGTCGTCCGCGACGCGGTCCATCGTCGCAGCGACCGCCGCGCCGAGGTTCCGCGCCCCGCCGATCGCCAGCACGGGCAGCGTCAGGGGACGGGTCGACCGCTGCTCGTTCTGGGCGATGGTGTCGTCGAGTGCCCGGTAGAAGGCGAAGCTGGCGTGCAGCGCGGCGGGATCGGCGGCGAGGGTGTCGACGTAGTGCCGGACGGCGTGGTCGGGCAGCGGGCGGGCGGCCTTCGCGGCGAACTGGTGGCCGAAGAAGAGATGTTCACGGCCTTGGACGAGCTGCTCGTTGATGCCGGCGAGACGGTTGAAGGCGAAGTGCCACAGACGGTCGTTGGCCTCCGTGTCGCCGAACAGGGGTGGTGACGGCGTCAGGCCGGGGACGGCCGCCTCCGCGACCGCGAGCCGCTCGATCCGCGCGGGGTGATCGGCGGCCAGCGCGTAGCCGGTCCACATGCCGATGTCATGGCCGACCACGGCGAAGCGATCGTGCCCGAGCGCGGTCATCAGGCCGGCCATATCGCGGGCGAGGGTGGCGGTGTCGTAGCCGGTCCCGGGCTTGTCGGACAGTCCCACGCCGCGCGCGTCCACCGCGATGACCTGGAAGTCGCGGGCGAGTGCGGGCATCACCAGACGCCAGGCGTACCAGGTCTGGGGCCAGCCGCCGAGCAGCAGGAGCGGCCGGCCTTCGCCTCCGGTCACGGCGTGCAGGCGCAGGCCGTCGACATCGACGTACCGGCTGGTGAAGGTGTCGGCGAAGCCGACGGGCAGGTGCGGGGCCCGGTCGACGGACCCCGGGCCCGTGGGCGTGCCCGATGAGGCGGACGGCAGGTTCATGCGATGTGTCCTCTCCGGCCCGTCGACGGGCTGGCGGGCCCTTCGGCCGACCATCCTGTATCGATCGGTACAAGATGACTGTACCAATCGGTCCACGATGGGGATAGCGTGGATCGAGCAGAGAAGCGGGGCAGTGGCGAGGAGGTATCGGCGGTGGCCGGACGCAAGCGGTTCGATGTCGACACGGCCGTCGAGCAGGCCATGCACGTGTTCTGGCTGCGCGGGTACGCGGACGCGTCCCTGGACGCGCTCGGCTCGGCCACCGGCCTGGGCCGCGGCTCCTTCTACGGCGCCTTCGGCAGCAAGGACGCCCTCTTCAGCAGGTGTCTGGACCGCTACTCGTCCTTCTACGGCGCGCAGTACGAGCAGGCCCTGAGGGCACACCCCGGGGAGCCCGCGCGCATCGTCGAGGACTTCCTCGCCGTCACCCTGCGCCGTATCGCCGACCCCGCGGTTCCCGCCGGCTGTCTCATCGCGCAGTCACTCGCGCAGCTGCCGGTGCTCCCGCCGGACAGCGGGGCTCATGTGCGCAAGCTGCTCGACGCCCAACGGGCCCGTGTGCGCGCCGCGTTCACCGCTCTGGACGCCGAGGATCACGTGCTCGACGAGCTGGCCACGTATGCCGTCGCGGTCAATCAGTCCCTGGCCGTGCTGAGCCGGGCCGGCGTCCCGGACGCCGAACTGCACAGCGTGGCCGCGCTCGCCGCCCGGACCGCCGAGGGCGCCCTCGCCCGGCCCGCCGGGCACGGGGCCGGGTGACGAGGGCCGCCCGTCACGGTTCTGTGCCCTGGCTTCGGCGGCTACGGCACGAGGACGAGCCGTCCGCGCAACCCGCCTCCCGCGAGAGTCTGGTGGGCCTGGGCGATCTGCTCCAGCGGGAAGGTCCGGGCCACCCGCAGGGTGATCAGGCCGGTACCGGCGAACGCCGCCAGCTTGGCCAGGCGTTCGCCGTCAGTGTGCCAGGCCAGATTGGTCATCCGCACCTGACGGCGGGCCATGGGCGCGGAATTGAGCAGCGACACGAACGCGCCGCCGTGCCGGACCGCGTCCGCCGCCTCCGCGGCCAGGTTGGCCGCGTCGATCGCACCGTCCACGCCGCCCGGCACGAGCGCCAGGACCGCCGGTGCGAGGTCCTCGTCACGCGAGACGAACAGCTCCGCGCCCGCCTCGCGCACCAGCTCCTCGTCCGCCGCTCCCGCCTGGGCGACGACCCGCAGACTCCGCAGGCGTGCCAGCTCCAGCGTGTAGAGGCCGACCCCGCCGGCCGCGCCGGTGACCAGCAGCCACTGACCCGGCTCCAGAGCCAGCGCGTCCAGGGCCTGGTCCGCGGTGGTCGCGTTCAGGCCGAGCGCGGCCAGCTGTACGAGATCGGTCCCGGCCGGGGCGGGAGCGAGTTCCCAGTCCTTCAGGAGGACATACTCCGCCTGGGTGCCCAGATCGCGGTCCAGGCGCTCCTGGGTGCCGACGACCCGGTCACCGACGGTGAACCGTGTGACGCCTTCGCCGATGGCGGCGACGATGCCCGCCACATCCGCGCCCAGCCCGTACTGACCGCGCTGAGCGACGGCGCCGTACCGCACGTTCAGGCCCTCGCGTACCAGGACGTCGGCGAAATTGACCGAGGCCCCGGCGACCTTGACCAGTACTTCTCCGCGGCCCGCCCCGGGGGTTCGCGCCTCGATGATCTCGAGGACCTCGGGCCCGCCGAACTTCCTCACCACTGCCGCACGCATCCGTCTCGCCTTCCTGCTGGTCCGTCCCGGCTGCGTTCGTGCAGCGGAATACGGGATCGCCTCTTCGACGGTGCGCGATCGGCGAGGGCCGAGCCAGGTCCGGTTCTACCTGGTCCCAGCAGGACCAGGCACAGCCCGTGGGGGCGACGTAGCGTGGGTGGGGTGGAGACGACGATCGGGGAGTTCCTGCGCACCCGGCGCGGGCGTATCTCGCCCGAGCAGGCAGAGCTCCCGCCGAGCCATACACGTCGGCGGGTGCCGGGGCTGCGTCGGGAGGAAGTGGCGCTGCTCGCCGGGGTCAGCCCGGATTACTACGTCCGCCTGGAACAGGGCCGCACACCCCACGTGTCCGACCAGGTGCTCACCGCCGTCGCCGAGGCCCTCTCGCTGTCCGACACCGAGACGGAGCACCTGCGCAACCTCGCCCGCCCCGCGCGAGACGCCCCCTCGCCGGCGAAGGCGGGGACGGGGTCCGGTGCCGTGCCGGACGAACCGCTCGTGCGGCTGCTCCACACCATGACCGGCGCCCCTGCCCTGCTCCTCGACGCCCGCCTCGACATCGTGGCGGCCAACAGCGCGGCCGAGGCCGTCTTCGACGTCGCCGGCATGCCCGAGCCCCGCAACGCCGCCCGCCAGCTCTTCCTGCACCCGGAAGCGCGCTCGCGGTACGCGAACTGGAACGCGATCGCCGCTGAGACGGTCGCCCAGCTACGTCTGCTGACCGGCCGCCGCCCTGACGACACCCGGCTTGCGGCGCTCGTCGGTGAACTCGCCATCCGCAGCGAACCGTTCCGGATCCTGTGGGCCACCGGCGATGTCCGGGAAAAGCGTCTGGGCGTCGCCCGCATCGTGCACCCGGCCGTCGGCACACTCAGCTTCGACTACCAAGCACTCGCCGTACCCGCCCGCCCCGACCGCACCCTGCTCACCTACCTGCCCCAGCCCGAATCCGCCGAGGCTCTGGGCATCCTGCTGAGCTGGACGGCCGAAAGGTCCACCGAAGCGGACCGAGCCGGACGTGGGCCTCACCGGTGCGGTCGCGGTGACGGTGACGGTGATGGGCAGGTGGGCCGTCCGGGGAGGGAACGCGCCGGGCGTGGCCCCACGGGCTGACGCCGACGCCGACGAAGCGGGTCGGGCCCAGCGCGGTCTTGAGCCCTTCGCCCCAGCCGCCGGGCGACGTGCCGCACAGGCGGCAACCCGGCCCACCACCGCCGTCGCTTAGGATTCACGGCGACTCGTGGGGGCGTTCGGTCCGCGCGCGAAGACCAGCCCACGGGAGAAGCGAGGTAATGCCGGTGATCTGCGTCGGAGGCATGATCGGCATCGGCAAGACGAGCGTCGCCGAGCTGATCGCCGAGGAACTGGGCAGCGAGGTCTTCTACGAGAGCGTCGAGGACAACCCGATCCTGCCGCTCTTCTACACGGCGACCCCCGAGGAGATACAGGCCAAGCGCTACCCCTTCCTGCTCCAGCTGTACTTCCTGCAGACCCGGTTCGCCTCGATCAAGCAGGCCTACAAGAAGGGCGACAACGTCCTCGACCGTTCCATCTACGAGGACTGGTACTTCGCCAAGGTCAACCACGACCTCGGCCGCATCAGCCCGCTCGAGATGCAGGTCTACGAGGGCCTGCTCGACGAGATGATGCGCGAGATCGACGGCCTGCCGTACCGCAAGGCCCCCGACCTCATGGTCTACCTCAAGGCCGACTTCGAGACGGTGCTGCACCGCATCGGCCTGCGCGGCCGCGACTTCGAACAGGACGAGAGCCTCGTCGCGTACTACCGCACCCTGTGGTCCGGCTACGACGACTGGGTCCACCAGCACTACTCGGCCAGCGACGTCCTCGTCATCGACATGAACCACACCGACGTGGTGAACAACCCCGACGATGCGGCCCGTGTGCTCCGCGAGGTCAGGGAAGCCCTGTCGGAGGCCGCACGCCCGGTGATGTGAGCCGCGGCGGGCTCACGTCCTTCACTTCCTCACGTCCTTCGCCGGCATCAGTACTTCGTGTACTTGATCCAGTCGTAGCGGGCGGTCAGCGGAGTGCCCGGGTAGGTGAACGGGCCGAGCCAGTCGTCGACCCCGATCCCCGGCCACAGGTTGGTCATGATGCGCATCGGGCGGGTGGGCAGCGCGCCGCGGGAGCCGTTCTCCTGGTGGACGAGTCTGCCGTCCACGAACCAGTTGATGGTGCCCTGGTTCCACCACTCGATGGCGTAGTCGTGATACCCGGCGGAGGCGTCGAACCCGAGGTCGATGACGGTCTCGTGACCGCCGACACCGTTGGTGAAGTAGTTGGTCTGCATCTGGGTGGTGTTCTTGCCGAGGATCTCGACGTCTATCTCGTCCCAGGGCTGACCGTCGCTCGGCCCGGTGTAGGTGAAGAACCCGGTCACGACGCCTTCGCGCTTGACCGCCTGGAGCCGGGCCTCGAAGCGGCCGTACGAGTACAGGTCGTTGGTGCGGTACTCGCCGGAGGCGTAGGGCTTGCCCGAGCAGCCGGAGGGGCAGGTCGCGATGTCGAGGTTCTGGCCCATGACACCGCCGTTGAACCAGGTGTGGTCGGCGCGCCAGCCGACGTTGAACATGTCTCCGTTGGACCAGCCGTCGGACTTGCTCCAGCGGCCGGTGTCGTGGAAGTCCAAGTTGTCGGTGAAGCTGCCGCCGACGGCGTACGCGGGGCTGGCCAGCGGAGAGAGGACCAGCGCGAGGGCGGCGAGTGGTGCGAGCAGCCGGCGAGGTGTGCGGAACCGACGTGATGTCGTGCGGAAGTGCATCTCGGCCTCCTTGTGCCGTGAAACCCATGTGCGGGACAGGCTCGGCGTCCGCTGACGGCACAGCTGTGCGGGGGGAGGACGCCTGTGGTGCGGAGAAACTGGGAGCGCTTCCAGAAAGTAGCAGCGCATCATCTGGCCTACAAGGCATCGGATATGCCCGGTCGTACTGGAAGCGCTCCCGGTATCGGCCAGGGCTGGTGACGACGTCCTTCGCGTCGATGGTCTCGACCGGGGCTGCTCTTCTCGGATACGTCGGCCCGTCAGGTACTGGAACGCTTCACCAGATGGGTGGGCAGGATCAGCGGGCTGGCGGTACGGCCCGCGATGAGCCCGACGAGCATCCGGGCCATTTCGCGCCCGAGCCCCCGGATGGGCTGGTGGATCGTGGTGAGCGCGGGCTCCGTGATCTGTGCGACGGCGAGGTCGTCGAACCCCACCACGGCCACATCCGCGGGCACCGACCGGCCGGCTCCGCGCAACGCGCGCAACGCGCCCGCCGCCATGTTGTCATTGGCCGCGAACACCCCGTCCAGATCCGGATGCGCCTCCAGCAACCGGGCCATGGCGGCGGCTCCAGCGGCTTCGGAGAAGTCCCCCTCCTCGGGCGGGCGAGGCGTCAGACCGGCGAGCGCCATGGCTTCCCGGTAGCCACGATGCCGGGATCTGGCCACCTCGGTGTCCAGCGGACCGCAGATCGTGACCACCCGGGTCCGCCCGCGTGCGAGCAGGTGATCGGTCGCGTCCCGCGCGCCGCCGACGTTGTCGATGTCCACGTACCAGCGCGGTTCGAAATCCACCGGGCGCCCACCGAAGACCACCGGCAGCGGGCTCTCCTTGGCGATCCGGGCCAAGGGATCGTCCTCGTGCGACGCCGTCAGCATCACCCCGTCGACGGCACGGGAGCGCACGAGCTGTTCCACCCGCTCCCGGCCGCGCGGGGTGGTGGCCACGCAGAGCATCATGTGCAGGTCGGCTTCCTCCAGGGCGCCGGCCACTCCGGCGATGACCTGCGCGAAGAAGGGGTCCGTCAGCACCTCCGTGTCGTCCCGCGAGATGACCAGCGCGGCCGCACCCGCCTGACGCGTGGCCAGGGCGCGTGCCTTCGGGTTGGGGACGTAGCCGAGTTTCCTGATCGCCCGTTCCACGGACTCACGCTTGGCCCGGCTGACATGGGGAGCGTGGTTGATCACCCGGGAAGCCACCGACCGCGACACACCGGCCAGTGCGGCCACCTCGTCGAGCGTGGCGTGCCGATGCGACAGCTCCTCGGCCATGGACACCGGCCTTCCCTCGCGACGGATGTGGAAGCCCTTCCATTGTGGCCTGTGGCCGTGGCGTACGCGGGTCAGATGACCGGCGGGCGGCCCAGCCTCGTCATCTGCCACACCGTGGACCAGCGCATCGGGCGGCGCTCGCCGCACGGGGTGCGGACGCCCTCGGCGAAGCCGCCCGCCCAGGCGCGCAGGCCCTTCGGGTCGCGGGTGCGGGCGAGGGTGAGCAGGGTCCAGGTGCCGAGGTAGGCGGGGACCAGGGGGAGGGGCAGGTTGCGGCGGGCGAGCCAGACGCGGTTGCGGGCGGTCATCCGGTAGTAGACCGCGTGCCGGGCCGGGGACGTCTTCGGGTGCTGGAGCAGCAGCTCGGGCTCGTAGAGCACCTTCCAGCCCGCGTCGAGCGCGCGCCAGGCGAGGTCGGTCTCCTCGTGGGTGAAGAAGAACTCCGCGGGCCACAGGCCGGTCTGCTCCAGCATCTTCATGGAGAACGCGTGGCCGCCGCCGAGGAAGGCGGTGACCTCGCCGCCGCGCATCGGGTCGCCGGCGCGCAGGCGCGGCACGTGGCGGCGCTGCGTCTCGCCGAGCTCGTCCGCGATCCGGAAGCCGACGATGCCGAGCCGGTCGTCGGCCGCGAAGTGGTCCCGTACCCGGCGGAAGACGTCCTTGTCGACCAGCAGCCCGTCGTCGTCGAGCTCGATCACCACGTCCACGTCGCCGATCTCGGCGAGCCTGCGCAGCCCCTCGTTCCGGCCGCCCGGGCAGCCGAGGTTCTCCGGCAGCTCGATGGTGGTCACCCCGCCGTCGAGGTCCTCCAGGCCGGGGAACGTCGTGAAGTCCGGGAGCTCCGTGCCGTTGCCGATGATCACGAGCCGGGTGGGCCGGACGTCCTGCATGGCGACCGACGCCAGCAGCGCCTCGACCGCCTCCGGGCGGTCCCCCATGGTCACGATGGATACGCCGATGCGTGGTGCGGACGGTGCGGACAAGGTCGGTACTCCTGGGCTCGGCTGCCGGTCGTCGGCTGCTGGTCGGCAGCGGTGCCCGCGATCGTAACGCCTCGGTGTTCAGTCCGCGGTCGCCGCCCGGTCATCTGCGGGCCCGTCGGTGTTCAGGAGTGCGTACACGGTCATGTCCCGCCGCTCGTCGCCCACCTGCTGCCAGCCGCGCAGCAGCCCCTCCCGCCGGAAGCCGACGTCCTCGGCGATCCGGGCGGAGGCGGTGTTCCACGGTTCGACGAAGAGCTGGAGGCGCGGGACGCCGAGGTCGCGCAGGGCCCAGCCCGTGACCGTACGCAGTGCGGCGCGGGCGACGCCCTGGCCCCGGGCGGGGGCGGTGAGCCAGTAGCCGACCGAGGCGCGGCCCTCGGGCAGATCGCGCAGCCACAGCCCGATCGCGCCGACCGGGCGCCGGTCCCGGGAGCGGACGATGGCGAACGGGTACCCGGTGCCGCCGGCCGCGCGCTCCCACTGCCTGCGGACGAACGCCTCGGCTGCCGCGTCCGAGTAGCGGGCCGGGATGGTGGTGATGAGCGGGATGTACGGGTCGAGCGAGGCCTCGCGGACCAGCGGGAGGTCGCTCATCTCCCAGGGGCGCAGCACGAAGTCGGGGCCCGCGGACATGCTCGGGACGGTCAGCGGCTTGAGGCCGGGGCCGGGGCCGGGGGTGGGATCGGAGCCGGAGCCGGAGCCGGAGCCGGAGCCGGAGCCGGAGCCGGAGTCGGGGGTGGGGGCGGGATCGGCGTTGGAGCCGGGCTTGGGGGCAGCCATGTCCGTATCCTCCCGCTGTCGATCCTGTTCCGCTCCCGGGCGGCCGGTTCTCCTCCGCCTCTGCCTGCGCCTCCGCTGCTGTCGATGCGGTTCGTAGCCGGAGCAGGTCCCGCTCGGCTCACTTCTCCGCTGTCGGTCCCTTCCGCCCGGCCAGGAAGTACCCGGCGAGCAGGGCTCCGGCCAGCACCAGCGCGGAGTTCACGAGGATGGCGGTGGAGACGCCGGACAGGACCGCTTCCGGTCCGGTCGCGGCCCCCGTCCGGGCGGTGACGACCGCGCTCATCACCGGGATGCCGAGGGCGATGCCGACCTGCTGCGTCATCGTCGCCAGTCCGGTGGCCCGCCCCTGTTCCTCGTCCGGCAGACCCGAGGTGGCCGTGACCATGAAGCCGACGATCATCAGCATGTTGCCCACACCGCCGACGAAGGTGGCGGCCAGCAGCAGCCAGATCCAGGCGCCGGACGTGCCGAGGGCCACGAGGGCGAGGGTGGCCGCGGCCTGGACGGCGCCGCCCAGCACGATGGCGCGGCGGTTGCCGAAGCGGCCCACCGCCCGCCCGCCGAGCAGCCCGCCGACGACCGTGCCGATGCCCAGCACGCCGAACGCGAGGCCGGTGGCCAGCGCGGAGTAGCCGAGGACCTCCTGGAGGTACAGGGTGAGCAGGAACACCAGTGAGGTCTCGGTGGCGAAGGCGATCAGCCCGGCGGCGTTGCCCCACACGACGCTCCGCCGCCCGAGGATGTGCGTCGGGACGAGCGGGGCGGCGGCCCGCTGCTCGATGCGGACGAAGACGGCGAGGAGTACGGCTCCGGCGGCCAGGGCCGCCAGCGTGGTGGGGGCGGTCCAGCCGGTCTCGCCGGCCCGGGTCAGCCCGAGGACGAGCAGCAGCAGCCCGCCGGTGACGGTGACCGCGCCGGGCACGTCCAGCCGGGGGCGCCGCTCCGGCCGGGAGTCGGCGATCACGGACGGGGCCAGGATCACGACCAGGGCCGCTACCGGTACGTTGATGAAGAAGGCCCAGCGCCAGGAGAGCAGGTCCGTCAGGAGCCCGCCGAGGATCGCTCCGGCGGTGAACCCGGCCGACATCAGGGCCCCGTTCAGCCCGAGCGCGCGTTCGCGCAGCGGTCCTTCCTTGAACGCGGTGGTCAGCAGTGCGAGTCCGGCGGGGGTGACGGCCGCGGTGGCCAGGCCCTGGAGCACGCGGGCGGTCAGGAGGACTTCGGGCGAGGTGGCGAGGCCGCCGAGCGCGGAGGAGAGGCCGAGGACGGCCATGCCGCCGATGAAGAGGTTCTTGCGGCCCACGAGATCGGCGACGCGTCCGAAGAGCAGCGTGAATCCGGCCGCCGCGAGCGCGAAGGACGTGGCGATCCACTGGAGGTGGGCCAGCGAGAAACCGAGGCCTTCGCCGACGACGGGCAGTGCCACGTTCAGGATCGAGAAGTCCACCGCGATCATGAACTGGGAGCCGAGCAGCAGCGCCAGTACGAGCTTCTGGCGGCTGGTCATGCGAGGGCCGGCGGGCTCCGCACCGGCCGTCGTCGGCCCGGTGGGTACGGGAGTGGTGCCGGGAGTGGTACGAGGTGTGGGCATGGCAGGGGCGCCTTCCTGTTCCTGGGCATTCCTGAGCAGGGGAGGGCTTAACGGTTCTATAGTTCCGTTAAGCTGGTGGCGTCACCGTAACAGGAGGGATGGCTTTAATGGAACTGGAGGCCCGTTATGACGTCTGAAGGTCCCGCCGCCGACGGCGTGGAGCCCGGCACGGTGCGCCCCGGCGGCCGTACCGCCCGGGTGCGGGAGGCGGTGCTGCGGGCGGCCGGGGACGCGCTGGTGGAGCACGGCTTCGACGGGCTCGACCTGGCCGATGTCGCCCGGCGGGCCGAGGTCGGCAAGACGACCGTCTACCGGCGCTGGTCGGCCCCCGCCGGGCTGGTGGCCGATCTGCTCTCGGACATGGCGGAGCAGTCGCTGCCGCGCGCGGACACCGGATCACTGGCCGAGGACCTCCGGGCCAACGCCCGCCTCGTGGTCCGTACGCTCACCGATCCCCGGCAGGGGGCCCTCTTCACGGCCGTGATCGCCGCCGCCACCTGCGACCCGCGCACCGCCGAGGCCCTGCACCGCTTCTACGCGGTGCGGATCGGGGAGTGGTCGGGGTGCGTCGAGGCGGCCGTCGACCGCGGCGAACTGCCGGCGGGCACGGACCCGGGCGAGGTGATCGCGGCGGTCTCGGCGCCGCTGTACTACCGGCTGTTGGCCAGTGGCGCCCCGCTGGACGAGGCGGCGGCCGACCGGGCCGCCGACGCGGCGGTCGCCGCCGCGCGGGCGGGCGTCTTCGTCCGCTGAGGAGCGCGGGAGCCTGCGGCGGTGCGTGCGCGAAGCCGCAGAGGTGCGTGCGCGAAGCCGTCGCGGTGGGCGCGGGAAGCCGTGGCGGTGCGTGTGAAAGGTCTTGGTGGTGACCGGCTTCGTGGTTCCCGGCGGTACGTCGATAAAGTGCTGGAATGATATTCGGTAAATCCGGGTTCGGGGGTGCCGTCGCGGACTTCGAGGCCGCCTCGGCCGCGCAGGACGCCAAGCGGTCCGGCAAGGCCTTCCTCCGGCTGCAGGAGACCTACGGCCAGGCCAAGGAGTCGGAGGTGCTGGACGGCGGGCCGCGGCTCGCCGCCGTACTGGACCGGGTACCGCCCGGCCCCCGTGCCGTCGTCGCCGTCCTCGTGGGGGCCTGTGTCGAGCGCGGTGCGGACGCCGAGCGCTGCGCGCCGGGCGTGCTCGCCGGGCTGCGGTCGGCGCTGGAGGAGGCCGTGGCGTTCGCCGACGCGTGGGCCGCGACCGGCGGCGGACCGTTTCCCGTGCCGCGCGACGGCGAGCCGGGCCAGGACGTCGTCGAGCGTGCGGGCCTCGACGCGGCGCTCGGCTGGTGGACGCTCCGCCAGTGGGAGATGGCGGCCGTCGCTCTGCTGAACCACCGGGAGGTGCGCGCCCGGGTCGCGTCCCGGCGTGAGCTGCTGCGTCTGCTCACCACCGTGGCACAGGCGTCCGGCCAGGAGTTCAGGTCGCTCGCCCACGCCCTCCTGGTGCTGGACGACGAACCGCTCGTGGCCCTCCACCGGGCGAGCGGCACCGGGTACTTCCTGCGGATCTCCGGCATCGGGGACAACTTCCAGCTGCACACCCTGCTCGCCGACGCGCTCATAGGCGGCGGCCATGTGGAGGGCCACGCGCCGTCGCCGCAGGAGGCGGCCGTCTGCCGGGAGACCCCCGGGCAGATGGAGACCGTGGGCTCCTTCGAGCTGGCGGCCCCGGACGGCGCTCCGATCGGGAACGAGGGCGCTCCGGCCGACATCCCGGTCGTCGAGGACGTCCGGCTGCTGGTCCTGGACGAGCCGTCCGACCGGCGGTCCTGGCCGGCCGGGCGCTTCTTCCCGGGGATGCGCGGTGACGCCGTCCTGGAGCGCGCCCTCGAACCGGAGGAGACGGAGCGCTGGTTCGCCCACGTCGCTCCGGCCGAGGAGCCCGCCGGGGCCCAGAGGGCCGCCGGCTGATCCGCGACCCGGTACGGCCGCGCCTCAGCGGATCCGGGCGCCCGTTCCGCTGACCCGGACGCGGGCGTCGTCCGCGCGCAGTTCGACGGTGAGCGTGCCGGGGCGGCCCATGTCCGCCCCCTGGCGCAGGGTCAGCACGGCCGCCTCCGGTACGACCCCGAGCTCCCGCGCGTACGCGCCGAAGGCGGCCGCCGCCGCGCCCGTCGCCGGGTCCTCCACGACCCCGCCCACCGGGAATGGATCGCGGACGTGGAAGAGCTCCGGTCCCTCGCGCCACACCAGTTGCAGGGTGGTCAGGTCCAGCCGGTGCATCAGCGCTTCGAGCCGCGCGAAGTCGTACTCCAGGTCCGCCAGCCGCTCCCGGGTGGCGGCGGCCAGCACCAGGTGCCGGGCCCCCGCGTAGGCGATCCGGGGCGGCAGGGCCGGGTCGAGATCGGCGGCCGCCCAGTCCAGGGCCGCCAGCGCCTCCGCCAGGTCGGCCGCTTCGGCCTCCTCGACCCGCGGGACCACGCTGGTCAGGGTGGCGCGGAGCTCGCCGTTCTCACGGACGACGGTGACCGGCACCGTACCCGCGGCCGTGGCGAACTCCAGCTCGCCCGGGCCGTCCCGCTCCGCCAGGGCGAGCGCCGTGGCGACCGTGGCGTGGCCGCAGAAGGGCACCTCGGCCTTCGGGCTGAAGTAGCGGATCGTGTACGCGCCCTCGCCGGTCCGCTCCGTCAGGAACGCCGACTCGCTGTAGCCCACCTCCGCCGCGACGGCGAGCATCCGCTCCTCGTCGAGACCGGAGGCGTCCAGGACGACACCGGCGGGGTTCCCGCCCGCCGGGTCGGCGGAGAAGGCGGTGTAACGCAGGACCTCGGGCCCGTGATCATGTGTCATGCACCACTCCAACCGCGCCGCCGCGCCCCTCATTCCCGGTGCGGCGCGCGAGAAGGGCCGGTCGCGGCCCCCCGTTCCGCGACCGGCCCCACCCGGTGGATCAGTGGCAGTTCTTGACGCCCTTGTTCGCCTTGGTGGACTTCTTCCAGTAGCAGGAGTCCTGGAGCTTCCCGTTCGGCTTGATCAGCCGGGCCTTGTCGCCGGTGTTGTTCCAGACGTACGAGCCCCGGTTCCAGTGCACGGTGCCCGAGACGTTCTTGCCCTTGCCGGTGCGGAGCTTGACCGTCTTGCCCGCGCCGATGCTGTAGCTGCCGAAGGTGTAGGTGTAGCCGGTGTTGTCCTTCACCTTGAAGCCCTTGAGCTGGACCTTCTTCTTGCCGTTGTTGTGGATGTTCACCCACTCGGCGTTCAGTGACTTCTTCGACCGGTCGTCCTTGCCGGGGCCGTCGTACTGAACCGTCCCGAAGTGCAGCCCGCCCTGGTGGGCGGCCGCCGTGGCCGGGGCCGCCGTGGCGAGGAGCGAGCCGGCCAGTGCGGTGGCGGCTGCCAGGGCGATCGGCGCAGCGGTGCGTATGCGCATGCGGTGTTCCTTCTGTGTCGTTCTGGTGAAGGCGTAACAGGATGCGATCATACGGACAGCATGCGCTTGCTCCTTCATAGGGAGAGAAATCCGCAAATCCGGTCAGATGATGGCTGGTTCGGGCGAGATTCGATCGAATGTGATCACGTGTGGGCTCAGCCTCGTCCGACGTACGGCATGTTCGTCGCCAGGACCGTGGCGAACTGAATGTTCGCCTCCAGCGGCAGCTCCGCCATGTGCAGCACCGTCCGCGCCACGTCGGCCGCGTCCATCACCGGCTCCACCGCCAGTTCCCCGTTGGCCTGCAGGGTCCCGGTCCGCATCCGCTCGGTCATCTCCGTCGCCGCGTTGCCGATGTCGATCTGCCCGCAGGCGATCCGGTAGGGCCGGCCGTCCAGTGACAGCGATTTGGTCAGCCCGGTGATCGCGTGCTTGGTCGCGGTGTACGCGATCGAGTGCGGGCGCGGTGCGTGGGCGGAGATCGAGCCGTTGTTGATGATCCGGCCGCCCTGCGGGGCCTGCTCCTTCATCAGCCGGTACGCCGCCTGTGCGCACAGGAACGCACCCGTCAGGTTCACGTCCACGACCGCCCGCCAGTCGTCGGCGGCGAGATCCTCCAGCGGGACGCCGCCGGGGCCGAACGTGCCCGCGTTGTTGAACAGCAGGTCCAGCCGGCCGAACCGATCGCGTACGGCGGTGAAGAGCGCGGCGACCTCGTCGGCGTCCGTCACGTCCGTGGTGACGCACAGCGCCTCGGTGTCCCCGGCGGCGGCCGCCGTCTCCGCCAGCGGCTCGGCCCGCCGGCCCGCGAGCGCGAGCGACCAGCCCGCCTGTGCGAGGGCGAGCGCGACGGCCCGGCCGATCCCGGAACCCGCACCTGTGACGACGGCGACTTTCTGCTGGGTCTGCTCAGTGTTCATGGCCCGGGAGCGTACGGGACAGATCCGTGCACGGGGCACGCGGTGCTCATCGACCCGCCATGCGGATGTTGTGCACGCGACAACGGTGAGTCGTTGCGGGCGGTTGCCATGAATCCCGACAGCATCCGGGCTGAGGAGGGGCATATGACAGCCGCACAGACCATCATGACGCCCGATCAGAGCACCCCAGCAAACGAACTCCGCACCGCCGCACGGCTACTCGAACCGGGTGTGGGGCGCAGGCGCTTCCTGACCGCGACCGGGGCCGCCGCCGCGCTCGCCTTCGCCGTGAACCTGCCCGCCGCCGGCACGGCGAGCGCCGCCGAACTCGACTCCCGCCGGATCGCCGAGGACCCGTTCACCCTCGGCGTCGCCTCCGGCGACCCGCACCCCACGTCCGTCCTGATCTGGACCCGCCTCGCCCCGCGCCCCTACGAGCCCGGCGGCGGGCTGCCGGGCGGCCGGGTCGAGGTGCGCTGGGAGGTGGCCCGCGACGAGCGCTTCCGCCGTATCGAGCGGCGCGGATCGGTCACCGCCCACCCGGAGTTCGCCCACAGCGTCCGCGCCGAGGTCCGGGGCCTCGACTCCGGCCGGATCTACTACTACCGCTTCCGCACCGGCAGCTGGACCAGCCCGGTCGGCCGCGCCCGCACCGCCCCGGCCCCCGGAGCCCGTAACAGCTCCCTCACCCTGGCCGCCATCTCCTGCCAGGCGTATCACGACGGGTACTTCACCGCCCACCGCCACCTCGCCGCCGAGGACGTCGACGTCGTCTTCCACCTCGGCGACTATCTGTACGAGTACGCCGTCACCGCCACCGGCGGCGCCCGCAACTACACCGACCGCACCCTCCCCGCGCACTACAACCGCGAGACGCAGAACCTGGAGGACTACCGGCTGCGCTACGCCCTCTACAAGTCCGACCCGGACCTGCGCGCCGCCCACGCCGCCCACCCCTTCGTCGTCACCTGGGACGACCACGAGACCGAGAACAACTACGCGGGCGAGATCCCGGAGAACGACGTCACCCCCGAGGAGTTCCTGCTGCGCCGGGCCGCCGCGTACCGCGCGTACTGGGAGAACCAGCCGCTGCGCACCCCGCAGCGCCCCACCGGCCCGGACATGACGCTCTACCGCCGCCTCCGCTTCGGCCGGCTCGCCCAGTTCGACATCCTCGACACCCGCCAGTACCGCAGCGACCAGGCGTACGGCGACGGCTGGCGCACCCCGGGACCCGAGTCCGAGGACCCCGCGCGCACCATGACCGGGGCCACCCAGGAACGCTGGCTGATCGACGGCTGGCGGGCCTCGGACGCCACCTGGAACGTCGTCCCGCAGCAGGTCACCTTCGCCCGGCGGCGCGATGTGCCCACCGACGCCTACAAGCTGTCGATGGACTCCTGGGACGGCTACCCGGCTTCCCGGCAGCGGGTGCTGGCCGGGGCCGAGGCCGCCGGGGTGGACAACCTGATGGTCCTCACCGGCGACGTCCACGTCTCCTACGCCTTCGACCTCAAGAAGGACTTCGACGACCCCGCCTCGCGCACCGTCGGCACGGAGATCGTCACCACTTCCATCTCCAGCGGCAAGGACGGCGCGGACCGGCCCGCCAACTGGGAGAACCAGACCCGCGCCAACCCGCACCTGAAGCACTACAACGGGCGGCGCGGCTACGCGCTCGTCACCCTCGGCACGAAGGAGGCCCGCGCCGACTTCCGTACGGTGGCGGCCGTCACCACCCCCGGAGCGCCGCTCGCCACGGCGGCCTCCTTCGTCACGGAGGCGGGGAACCCCGGGCTCACGCCCGCGTAAGCCTCACCCCGGCGCCACCGGGCTCAGCGGTCCGCCGGATAGCGGACGCCGATGCGGTCCCGTACCGCGTCGAGCGTCCGCATCACCGCGAGCGAACCCTCCAGCGGTACGAGCGGGGACTCGGTCTCGCCCGCCCGCACCGCGCGCGCCACCTCGACGGCCTCGTACTGCATGCCGGAGAGCCCCTGCGGACCGGGCCCCGAGGTGATCGTCTCCGGCTCCGCGCCCGCCCGCCGCAGCACGAAGCGGTCCGGGTGGAAGAAGTCGCGCGGGATGTCGATCCGCCCGGCCGTGCCGATCACGGTGGCCGCCGTCGGATGGTGGCCGACGATCGAACACGACAGCAGCGCGTTCGCCCCCGACTCCCAGCCGAGCAGCATCCCCGTGTTCAGGTCGACGCCCTCCGGCGACAGCAGCGCGTCCGCCTGCACCCGGTCCGGTTCGCCCAGCAGCAGCTGCGCGAACGACACCGGGTAGACCCCGAGGTCCAGCAGCGCCCCGCCGCCCAGGTCCGGGTCGCGCAGCCGGTGCCCCGGAGCGAAGTCGCCCGCGAAGCCGAAGTCCGCCTGTACGGTACGGATCTCGCCGATCGCCCCGTCGCGGACCAGCTCGGTCAGCCGGCGGACCACCGGGTTGAGGTAGGTCCACATGGCCTCCATCAGGAACAGGCCGCGCTTCCGGGCCAGCGCCACCAGCTCCCGCGCCTCCCGGCTGTTGAGCGTGAACGCCTTCTCGCACAGCACATGCTTTCCGGCCCGCAGCGCCAGCCCGGCCGCCGCGTGGTGCGCCGAGTGCGGCGTGGCCACGTACACCACGTCCACCTCGTCGTCGGCGACCAGCTCCGCCCAGCTGCCGTAGGCCCGCCCGATCCCGTGCCGGCCGGCGAAGTCCCGCGCGGAGGCCTCCGTGCGCGAGGCGACGGCCACCACCTCGGCGTCGGGCAGCTTCCGTACGTCCGCCGTGAAGGTCGCGGCTATGCCGCCCGTCGCCAGAACACCCCAGCGCACCGTCTCGCCCATGCCCGCCACTCCAGCCCGCCCGAAAAAGGTATCGACCACTCCGGCCGAGCTGAGAGCATAGATGCGGATTCAACGATGTGGAGAAGAGAATGCCGGACAGCGGCGGCAGCCGGTCCCAGCGAGCGCACATACCCACCTCCGGGACCGGTCCCGGAGCCGACGCGGACCTCAGGACCGGCCCCGGTACCGACGGCGGCCTCGGGACCGGTCCCGGCGCCGACGGCGGCCCGACCGTCCCGCACGGCGACGCGGGCGCCCTCTCCGTCGACCCGGCGGCCCCGCAGGTCACCGCCCCCGCCGGTCTGCCGGGAACCCCCGGTCTGCCGGGAACCCCGGGTCCGCACGGAACCCCCGGTCCGCAGGGAGCCCACGGCCTGCCCGGCCCGGCGGCGAAGGCGGCCCGGCGCACCGGGCTCCTGGTCACCATGGTCCTCGGCGGACTCACCGCACTGCCGCCGCTGTCCATGGACATGTACCTCCCGGCGCTCCCCGCGGTCACCGACTCGCTGAGCGCCCCCGCCGCCACCATCCAGCTCACCCTGACCGCCTGCCTGGCCGGAATGGCGCTCGGCCAGCTCGTCGTCGGACCGATGAGCGACCGCTGGGGCCGCCGGAAGCCGCTGCTCCTCGGCATGGTCGTCTACGTCCTCGCCACCGCGATCTGCGCCCTGGCCCCCACCGCCCAACTCCTCATCGGCTTCCGCCTCCTCCAGGGGCTCGCGGGCGCGGCCGGCATCGTCATCGCACGGGCCGTGGTGCGCGACCTCTACGACGGCGTGGAGATGGCCCGGTTCTTCTCCACCCTGATGCTGATCTCCGGCGTCGCCCCGATCATCGCGCCGCTGATCGGCGGCCAGGTCCTGCGGGTCACCGACTGGCGCGGCATCTTCGTCGTCCTGACCGGCGTCGGCATCGCGCTCACCCTCGTCGTGTGGAAGTGGCTGCACGAGACGCTGCCGCCCGCCGACCGCCACACCGGCGGCGTCACCGACGCCCTGCGCACCATGCGCGGACTGCTCGCCGACCGGGTCTTCACCGGCTACATGATCGCGGGCGGCCTCGCCTTCGCCGTCCTCTTCGCCTACATCTCCGCGTCGCCGTTCGTCGTGCAGGAGATCTACGGGGCCTCGCCGCAGACCTTCAGCCTGCTCTTCGGGCTCAACTCCATCGGCCTGATCGCGGTCGGGCAGATCAACGGCAAGCTCCTCGTCGGCCGGTTCAGCCTCGACAAGGTGCTCGGCTTCGGCCTCGCGGTGATCGTGCTGGCCGCCGTCGCGCTGCTCCTCATGACGACCGGCGTCTTCGGCGAGGTCGGGCTCGTCCCCGTCGCCGCCGGGCTGTTCGTCCTGATGTCGGCGATGGGCCTC
This sequence comes from Streptomyces sp. SID14515, assembly GCF_010548505.1. Taxonomy (NCBI): domain Bacteria; kingdom Bacillati; phylum Actinomycetota; class Actinomycetes; order Kitasatosporales; family Streptomycetaceae; genus Streptomyces; species Streptomyces sp. SID14515. The sequence continues at coordinate 165,332 of NZ_JAAGMH010000079.1, forward strand.
GCGATGCCGAACACCAACGCCCAGGCCCTCATGCGGACCAAGCACGCGGCGGGCTCCGCCTCCGCGCTGCTCGGCACGTCCTCGTTCCTCATCGGCGCCATCGCCTCCCCGCTGGTCGGCATCGCGGGGGAGGACACGGCCGTTCCGATGGCCCTCGTCCAGGTGGTCTGCGCGGTGGCGGCGGTGGCCTGCTTCCTGCTCCTGTGCCGCCCCTGGCAGCGCGCGGGACGCGAGGGCGGCCTCTGAGGGAATAAGGGGCTGAGGGGCTGAGGGATCCGGCCTCTGACGGAGCCGGCATCGGGCGGGCTCAGCCCGTGCGCGGGTAGCCGATCAGATGCGTGCGGTCCTGCCGGTCCGTCCAGCGGAACACCCCGACGCCCGTCGTCTCCGTCCCCGGCAGCCGGGCGTTGCGCGACAGCCGCTCGGTGCTCCAGGTGGCGAAGTCCATCTCGACCGGGAGCCCGCCGCCGGACAGCGCCTCCGAGGCGTCGCGCGCGTTCTCCGCCCCGTACGCGATGCCGTCGTCCGTCACCGTGGCCAGCGTCAGATGGGCGGTGCCGCCCTCGTCCTCGAAGCAGCGGCCCTGCTTCGCCTCCAGGTCGAACGCCAGGTTCCCGGCGATCAGATACTCGCCCGAGGGCGAGAGGACCGCCTGCGGGTAGCGCCCCGGCTTTATGGCGGGCCGGTGGCACTCCACCGAGGCGAGCACCTCGCCGGTCGCCGCGTCGTGCACCGCCCACAGCTCGTGGGTCGCCGCCCGCTTGGTCTTCTTCGCGGGCGCCCACTTCGCCAGCACCTGGTCCGGGGTCATCGACGTCACCACACCGCTGTCCCGCTCGGTGCCCTTGGGCGCCACGTTCCGGCTGAACCAGCCGCCGCGCACCCAGAACTCCCGGGCCCCGCCCAGCAGCAGCCCCTCGGCCGTCTGACCGTGCACCTCGGTGAGCTGCTTGCAGGCCGGGCAGCCCTTGGGGTACTTCAGCTCGGCCGCGCCCAGTTCGGAGACCTCGCCGGTGACCGGGTCGACCAGGGTGCTGTTCGCCTTCGCGTCGCTGATCACGATGTCCGGTCCGGTCGTGCTGACATCCGGGGCCCCGGACCACGGCACCTCGACGCGCTGCCGCTTCCCGTTGGTGACGTCGTACAGATCGAGCGCGAGGAAGGTGCTCGACGGGGACAGCCCGTCGCCGACCTTCCCGTAGGACCAGGTCACGAAGAACTGGCGGTCGCCCCTGGCCACCGTGGCGAGCTTCGGGTAGTGCAGCGGGTCCGGCGGCCGCCAGGCCCGGCTCTTCCAGCCGAGCTCGCCGGTGGCCGTGTCGACCGTGCGCAGCCGGTAGCGGTTCTCCTCGGCCCGCTCCAGATAGGCCAGCAGACCCGTCGCATGGGAGACGGCGACATCGGGGGAGGAGCCGATGATCTCCCAGCCGCGGTCCGTCGTGTACTGCGGCGGAACCGTCAGCCGGGTCACCGGTCCGGCGCTCGGCAGCACCGGCTTCGCCGTCCCGGGGGCCGCGTCGTCCTTCCCGCCGCCGTCGGGGCTGCCGCCGCAGGTGGCCAGCAGCAGGAGCAGGGCGAGAAAAACCACCCCGCCGACCAGGGCCAGCCGCACGATCTTCTGTCTCATGGCTCCCCCGCTGGACCATCGTGATCTCGTGCCGTCCACGCGCGGGCCAGCGTAGCAACAGGCCTCCGGTGGCGTGGAGTTCGCCGGATTCCTGTTCCGTACCGGTTACGTGGAACTGCTGTGCGGGCCCGCAGCTTCGCCCGCGTGGTCTCCCGTACCCCCTTCGGCGGCGGCGAAGCGGAATGCGTCCGCCGGGTCGCCTCCGCCTACAATTCGGCGGTGAACGTCACCCTCCCCACCGCACAGTCCCTGCGCGCGGCGCTGGCCGGGCTGCTCGACGGACTGCCGCCCAAACAGGCCACGCAGGCCGTCGACCGGCTGATCGCCAGCTACCGCGGGGAGACCCCGACGAACGCCCCGATCCTGCGCGACCGCTCCGACGTCGTCGCGTACGCCGCGTACCGCATGCCCGCCACCTTCGAAGCCGTACGGTCCGCCCTCGACGCCCTGGTCGAGGCCGCGCCCGACTGGACGCCCGCCACCCACACCGACGTCGGCGGCGGCACCGGCGCGGCGAGCTGGGCCGTGGCCGGGGTCTGGGAGGGCCCGGCCACCACCGTCCTGGACTGGGCCGAACCGGCCCTCGCGCTCGGCCGCGAACTGGCCGAGGCCTCCGGGGCGCCGGCGCTGCGCAAGGCCCGCTGGGAGCAGGCCCGGATCGGTGCGGCACTGGAACTGGACCCGGTGGACCTGATCACCGTCAGCTATGTGCTCAAGGAGCTGACCGCCCACGCCAGGACCGAGCTGGTCGACGCGGCGGCGGCCGCCGGGCAGGCCGTGGTGATCGTCGAGCCCGGCACCCCCGACGGGTACGCCCGGATCATCGAGGCCCGTGACCGGCTGATCGCCGCCGGGCTGCGCATCGCGGCCCCCTGCCCGCACAGCGAGGCCTGCCCGATCGCCCCCGGCGCCGACTGGTGCCACTTCTCGGCCCGGGTCAGCCGCTCCTCGCTGCACCGGCAGGTCAAGGGCGGCTCGCTCAGCCACGAGGACGAGAAGTTCAGTTACGTCGTCGCCACCCGCTTCCCCGCCGCCCCGACCGCCGCCCGGATCACCCGCAGACCGCAGATCCGCAAGGGCCAGGTCCTGCTGGAGCTGTGCACCCGCGACGAAGGGCTCGCCCGCTCCACGGTCACCAAGCGCCACGGCGAGCTCTACCGGGCGGCCAGGAACGTCGCCTGGGGCGATCCCTGGCCGCCGGAGAGCACAGAGAGCCAGCCGCGCGCAGCCGGAGATCTAGCCGCGCAGCCGGACAGCTAGCCGCGCAGCTCCTGGGTGCAGCACTTCACGCTGCCGCCGCCCTTGAGCAGTTCGCCCAGGTCCATCGGAATCGGCTCGAAGCCCCGGTCCCGCAGGGGATCGAGCAGCCCGGTCGCGCCCTGCGGCAGCAGCACGTGCCGCCCGTCGCTCACCGAGTTGAGGCCGAACGCCGCCGCGTCCGCCTCCCGGGCGAGCAGCGCGTCCGGGAACAGCCGGCGCAGCACCGCCCGGCTGCCGGGGGAGAAGGCGTCCGGGTAGTACATGATCTCGTCGGCCGCCGCGTCCAGCACGCACAGTGCGGTGTCCAGGTGGTAGTAGCGCGGATCCACCAGATCGAGCCCGACGACCGGCAGCCCGAAGAACTCCTGGGCCTCGGCGTGCGAGAGCGGGCTGGAGCGGAAGCCGCGCCCGGCCAGCAGATACGAGGCGGTGACGGCGAAGTCCCCCTCGCCCTCGTTGACGTGCTCCGGCTCATGGACCTCGGCGAAGCCGTGCTCCCGGAACCAGTCCCGGTGGGCCCCGGCCTCCTCGAACCGCTCCCGGTACGCGAACAGCGCGCCGAGCACCCGGCCGTCGATCACCGTGGCGCCGTTGGCGGCGAAGACCATGTCCGGCAGGTCCGGGCGGGGCGTGAGCAGCTCCACGGTGTGGCCGAGGGCGCGGTAGCGGTCGCGCAGGTCCTCCCACTGGGTCTGGGCCAGCGGCAGGTCGACGGGTTTGGACGGGTCCATCCACGGGTTGATGGAGTAGGTGACCCGGAAGTGCGTCGGTGCGCACATCAGGTAGCGACGAGGGGTGGCGTCACGGTTCAACTCGGGCTCCTCGCGAACGGCGGCGGTGGCCGCGGAACGGTGGGATGCGCACGGTCTGTGCGTGAGCCCATGGTGCGCCGTGCGCGCCGGATCCGCAGTGAACCGATCGGGTGGTTCACCGGACCGCCCGGTCAGGGCCATCAGGGCGATACGTACGCGGGCACCGAGGCGGTACGTACCGGCACCAGGCCGACACGTACGGGGACAGGACGATACATACCGGTACCAAGACGATACGTATCGGCTCGCCCGGCGCTAGATTGGCCGTATGGCACCCACCAAGGCACCCGACTCCAGCCGCCGCAGCGACCGCTCCCGCCGCGCGATCCACGACGCCGCCCTCGCCCTCGTCACAGAGGTGGGCTACCGGCGTACGACGATCGAGGGTATCGCCGCCCGCGCCGGGGTCGGCAAGCAGACCATCTACCGCTGGTGGCCCTCCAAGGCCGCCGTGCTGATGGAAGCCTTCCTGGACCTGGCCGGCAGGGCGGCGGAGGAGGCCGCGGCGCAGTCCGGCGACCCCGCCCGGGGCGCCGCCGACGCAGGTCAGGGCATCCCCGACACCGGCGATCTGGCCGCCGACCTCAGGCTCGTCCTGCGGGCCACCGTCGACGAGCTGAACGACCCGGCGCTGGAGATCCCCACCCGCGCGCTGACCGCCGAGGGCATCGTGGACGCGAAGCTGGGCGCCGAATTCGTCGAGAAGCTGCTCGAACCGCAGCTCGCGTTGTATGTCACACGGCTGCGGGCCGCCCAGGAGGCCGGGCACGTGCGCGCCGACGTCGACCCCCGGATCGCCCTGGAGCTGCTCATCGGCCCGCTGATGCACCGCTGGCTGCTCCGGACCCAGCCGCTCACCCACGCGTACGCCGATGCGATCGTCGACTACACCCTCGGCGGCCTCGCCCCGCGGCCCTGACCCGGCGGTGATCCTTATCCGTTATGTGGTGACATCGGACGTGATGGTGCTCACTCGGTGCAGTGGTACACGGCCTCGCTGGTGAACTCTGGCCACCCGAACCGCAGGATGGTGCGACCATGGACAGGCAACGCTGAGGTGAACTGCTGAGGTGAGGGGATAGATGGGCGCCGATTCCGGCCGTTTCCGCGGCACAGAGAGCAGGATCTCCCAGTGGCTGCGGCGACGTCCCAAATCACCGGGGGCCGAGACCGATGAGTCGGCCAGAGTGGGGCTGCTCCTGGCGGTCGCCGAGGCGGGCATGCCCATCGCCCCCGCCGCCCACCCCCTCGGATACCGATGTTCGTGCGAACGCATCGGCTGTCCCACCCCCGCCCGGCACCCCGTCTCCTTCGCCTGGCAGACGCAGTCGACCACCGACCGCGCCCAGATCGAGCGCTGGGCCGCCGGCCAGCCGCTGGCCAACTTCATCACCGCGACCGGCATGATCCACGATGTGCTGGACGTCCCGCTCACCGCCGGCCGCAGCGCCCTGGAGCGTCTTCTCGACGCGGGCATCGACGTCGGCCCGGTCGCCCAGTCCGGCGAGGACCGGATGCTCTTCTTCACCGCCACCCGCGGCACCCCCGAGGACGAGGACGAGTGGTGGCCCTGCGAGCTGGACTGCCACCCCGAGACCATGGACGCCCACCCGGGCCTGCGCTGGCACTGCCGGGGCAGCTATGTCCTCCTGCCGCCCGCCCGCCTTCCCGGTGAGCTCGACGTCCACTGGGTGCGCGGCCCCGAGCACGAGCTGCCCGACCCGCTGACCCTGCTGGAGACGCTCACCGACGCCTGCGCCCGGTACGCGGGCAGCGCCGAGCAGAGCGAGCTGGACCACGACTCGATCGCCTGGCCGCTGAGCCGCTGACGGCTCGGCGGCCGGCGCCGCTATTCGCCCTTCGCGGCGACCAGGCCCGGCAGCCGGTTCAGCATCCGCACCTTGCCGCCGGAGCCCGCGTCGGAACCGGCGCCGGCCCCTTCGGCGCGCGGCGGCACGTGCACCAGCTGGCTGGAGACCCGCTCCTTGGTGAGGCTGCTGTTCACCTCGCCGGTCAGCAGCGCCTTCACATCCGCGTTGACCTCCGGCTTGAGCCCCTTCGCCGCGGTCTGCCGCTCGAAGTGCTTGCTGCTGAAGAAGACCAGCGCCCCGCCGTCCTCGGTGCGCAGCCCGAGCGGCGCGAACGTCGCCCCCGACAGCGGCTGGTCGATGTACTGGTACGAGAACCCCGCCCGCCGGGTGGTCCGGCGCGCCTCGCGCCAGCCCGAGGTCGCCGTGCCCGGTGTGAACACATCGGGCTCACCGTCGCGCAGATAGGCCGTGTAGGAGGTGCTCAGGTCCGCCGGGGCGACGGCAAGCGCCTCGTCCTCCGGCTCCACCGGGGTGGCGAGCCCGTCCTCGTCGAGGGTGAACTCCGGTACCTGGGACGGCGGGACGACCGCGAGATACGACGCCTTCCACAGCGCGTCGGGGCCCGACCGTACGAACACCACCAGCCAGCGGGTGTCCAGCTTCCCGCCGTCCTGGTCGCGGTTGGAGTCGGTGTCCGCGAGGAACCAGCGCGGCCAGCCCGCCTTCTTGGGGATGACGTAGGTCGCGTCGTCCAGCACCAGCGGCTTGTGCGCCTTGTTGCCGTCCGGGTTGTACGTCTGCCGCGCCTTCAGACCCGCCTGGTTGATCGCGCCGAGCGAACCCGTCACCCGGTCCGCGTCCAGCGCCGGATCGAACGCCTTGTCCGCCGCGTTGTAGGCGTCGGTGAAGTCCTTCAGCGCCTGCGCGGCCTCGGACTTCTTCGCCCCGGGCAGCACTTCGAGCTCCCCGTGCACCGTCACACAGCCGCTCGCGGTCAGGCACAGCACCGTCGCCGTCGCGAGCCCCGCCGTCAGCCGACCCAGTCCAGGGTGTCTCGTCATCCGTTGCTTCTGCGCCTTCTGAATCCGTCGCCCGCACTGACCGTCGAAACCCTACCCGGGCGGTGAACGGCGTGCGGGCGGGGACCGGATACAGCGTCCACACCGTGACCTGAGCGAGGACAGGCCCGGAACCGCCTCAGCTCTGACGCACCGGCACGATCAACGGCGTACCCGTACGCGGATGGGGGAAGACCTCCACCGGCTGCCGGTAGACCTCGCCGAGCAGCTCACCGGTGAAGACCTCGTCCGGCGCGCCCAGTTCCGCGATCCGCCCGTCGTGCAGCACGGCGGCCCGGTCCGCGTACGCCGCGGCGAGGCCGAGGTCGTGCAGCACGACCACCACCGCGTCCCCGGCGGCCGCCCGCTCCCGGCAGATCCGCAGCACCAGCTCCTGGTGGCGCAGGTCCAGCGCGGCGGTCGGCTCGTCGAGCAGCATCAGCGGGGCCCGCTGCGCCAGCACCCGGGCCAGCGCCACCCGGGCCTTCTCACCGCCCGACAGCGCGGAGAACGGGCGGCCCGCGAACCGGGTCACCTCGGTCGCCGCCATCGCGGCCGCCACCGCCGCGTCGTCCTCGTCCTCCCGCTCCGTACCGGCCCAGGGCGCCCGCCCCATCCGTACGACGTCCTCCACCGGGAACGGGAAGGACAGCGCGGCGGACTGCGGCAGCACCGAGCGGCGCAGCGCCAGTTCGGGCGCGGACCACGCCTGGGCCGGGCGGCCGTCGATCCGCACCTCGCCGCTCCCGGGGGCCAGATCGGCGGCCAGCGCCGCCAGCAGCGTCGACTTGCCCGCGCCGTTCGGCCCGACCAGGGCGACCACCTCGCCCGCGTGCGCGGTCAGATCGACGGAGTCCAGCACCTGCCGCTGCCCGAGCCGGACCGACAGGCCGACCGCCTCGACGGCACAGGAGCCGGCGGCGACGGGCGAGGGCAGCTCCCGGGGACGTACCGCGAACAGGTCTCTCAGCGTCCTCATGCCCAACCACCTTGCTTACGACGGGTCCTGCGCAGCAGCCAGAAGAAGAACGGGCTGCCGAAGAGCGCGGTCAGCACCCCGAGCGGCAGTTCGGCGGGGGCCGCGACCGTACGGGCCGCGAGGTCGCCCGCCACCAGGATCAGCGCGCCGCCGAGCGCACTGCCCGGGACGAGGAAGCGGTGACCGGGGCCGTTCGCCATCCGCAGCAGATGCGGGACGAGCAGTCCGACGAAGGAGATGATCCCGGCGACGGCGACCGCGGCGGCCGTCAGCAGCGCCACCACCAGCACCAGCACGATCCGCAGCCGCTCCACGTCCACGCCCAGGTGCCGGGCGGGCCGCTCGCCGAGGGCCAGCAGGTCCAGCTTGCGCGAGTAGAACGGGGCGATGAGCAGCCCCGCCAGCGCGCACGGCAGCACGGCCAGCACCTTGGGCCAGGTCGCCTGGGAGAGCGAACCGAGCTGCCAGAAGGTGATCTGGGTGATCTGCGCGTTGTCCGCGAAGAAGATGAACAGCCCGATCAGCGCGCCCGCGAAGGCGTTGACGGCGATACCGGTGAGGATCAGCGTCACCACCTCGGTCCGGCCGCCGGAGCGCGAGAGCGCGTAGACGAGCAGCACGGTGGCCAGGCCCGCGACGAACGCGAAGACGGTGATGGTCCAGTTGCCGAAGAAGGACAGCCCGAGCGCGATCGAGGCGACCGCGCCGACCGCCGCGCCCGCCGAGATCCCGATCACGCCGGGCTCGGCCAGCGGATTGCCGAACACGCCCTGCATCAGGGCGCCCGCACAGCCGAGCGACGCGCCGACGAGCACCGCGAGGGCGACCCGGGGGAGCCGTACGTTCCACAGGACGCTCTCGCCGACCCGGTCCAACTCCTGGCCGCCGAGCCCGATCCGGTGCTGCACGGAGGACAGGACGTCGCCGAGCGGAATGTTGTACGCGCCGATCGCGGCGGACAGCAGACAGCCGGCGAGCAGGGCGAGGGAGAGCACCGCGGTGAGCACGAACGCCTTGCTGCGGGGGGACTTGGGGGCAGTGCCCTCCGCGTCCTTCGGCCCTTTCGCGCCCTTGCCCGTGGACTTCCCCACGGGCTCGGTGCGTTCCTCGTACGAGGTGGTCACTGGCCCTTGCCGCCCTTCGCGTACAGCTGCTCGACGATCTCGGTGAGCACCCGGTCGGTGCGCGGCCCGTAGTTGAGCAGCACCCCGTCGTCGACTGTGACCACGCGGCGGTCCATGCCGGCCGGGGTCTCCGCGATACCGGGGATCTTCACCAGGCCGTCCATGCCGCCGACCGACTCGAACCCCTTGGTCATCAGGAGGATCGCGTCCGGCGCGGCCTTGGCGAGCGCCTCGCTGGTGATGGCGGTGAAGTCCTTGTTCAGGCCCGACTCCTTGCCCGCGTCGACCGCGCCCGCCGCCTCCAGCAGCGAACTGGCCCCGGACTCCGCGCCGCCCAGCAGATAGACGGAGGCCGAACCGCGCAGATAGAGGAAGGCGACCCGGGGCTTCTTGCCGTCCTCGGGCGCCGGGATGGACTTCTGGACGTCGGCGATCCGCTTCTCGGTGCGCTCCTTCAGCTCGGTACCGGCCGACGGTACGCCCAGGGCCTCGGCGACGGTGTCGATACGGCGGCCGACGTCGTCGAGCCCCTTGGCCGGTTCGACGACGAGCAGCGGGATGCCCGCGTCGCGGATCTGGTCGATCGCCTCGGACGGTCCGGTGGTGGTGTCGGCGAGGACGATCGTCGGCTTCAGCGAGAGCACGCTCTCCGCCGAGACGTCATGGGCCCGGGTCACCACCGGGAGCCTCTCCGCCTGTTCGAAGGTGGCGGTGATGTCCCGGGCGACGACCTGCTTGCCGAAGCCGAGCGTGAAGACGATCTCGCTGAGCGATCCGGTCAGCGGCACGATCCGGTCGGTGGAGTCGACCGTGACCTTCGTGCCGTCCGCCGAGTCGACCGTCACCGGCAACTTCGGTGCGGGCGGGGCGGCCAGCGGCTCGACCCGGTCGGCGTCCGCGCCGCTCTTGGCGGACTTCGGCGCGGACTCGCCGCCGCCGTCACCGCCGCAGCCGGTCAGGACCAGGGCGAAGGCCACGGCGGCGGTGAGGGCGGCGGCCGCCCTGCCCCGGGCCGGGCGACGGCGGGCCGTGCGTCCGGTGTCCGGGCCCGTCGGGGCGAAGTCCTGCGAGATGCGCACTGGGCACCGTCCTGTCGTTCCGCGGCGTGCGGTGGGTGGTTCGGATGTGTGGAGATGGTGGAGGTGGCGGAGGGGTTCCGGCACAGGCTGGGAATACCTTAGGTTAGCCTTACCTGCGTATCCAGCCCTCGGAGGGGTCTCTCATGCTGTCGTCCAGATCGGCCCGCGCGCTCGCCGTCGCGCTTCTCGCGGTACTGCTGGGAGCCCTGCTCCCCGCCGCCACCGCGCAAGCGGCAAGCCGCACGGTGCAGGGCGGCCGGCTGGACTGGGGCATCAAGTCCTCCTTCCAGAGCTACGTCACCGGGCCCATCGCCAACGGCAGCTGGAACCTGACCGGTGGCGCGGCCACGGTCGGCGGCAGCCAGTTCCGCTTCCACTCGGCGACCGGCTCCTACGACCCGGACACCGGGGCGTTCAGCTCCGGCTTCTCCGGCGGGGTGCACTTCACCGGCCACACGAAGGCCGACGGCAGCAACGAGCTGGACCTCACGATCAGTCGGCCCACCGTCCGGATCGACGGCGGCAGCGGCACGCTCTTCGCGGACATGGTCAGCAAGGAGCGGGGGACCGGCAAGGTCTCCAACCGCTCCCAGGTGCCGCTGGCGAAGCTCGGCCTCGGCGGGATCAACATGAAGGGCGGTTCCACCCCCATCGCCCTCACCAACATCCCGACCACGCTGACCGCCGAGGGCGCCTCCGCCTTCGCCGGCTACTACACCCAGGGCACTCCGCTCGACCCGATCAGCCTCTCCGTCGACACCAAGGGCGCGGCCGAGCCGAAGCCGTCCGCCCCGGACGAGAAGAAGGACGAGGACGGGAAGAAGGACAAGGCGGAGAAGAAGGAGAAGGCGGGCCGCTTCGAGGACGCCGCCGTCGACTGGGGCGTACGCCGCACCTTCCGCGAGTACGTCACCGGCTCCATCGGCCAGGGCAAGTGGACGCTCGCCGACGGCGCCCAGGACGGCGGAGCCCTCTTCCGCTTCCCGCAGGGCAAGGGGACGTATGACGCGAAGAAGCAGACGTTGGACGCGGACTTCAGCGGCAGCATCCGCTTCACCGGCGCCCACGACCTCGACCTGAAGTTCGCCGGGGTCACCGTCGCCGTCGCCAAGGGCGAGGGCACGCTGTCGGCCGACGTCACCAGCGAGGGCAAGACCACCAAGAACGTCCCGATCGTCACCTTCGCCGCCGAGGACTTCGCGCCGAAGGAGGGCCTCGCCACCCTCACCGAGGCCCCCGCCACCCTCACCGCCGACGGAGCCAAGGCGTTCGGCTCCATGTACAAGGCGGGCACCGCGATGGACCCGGTCTCGCTCGCCGTGGCCGTCGACGAGAAGGCCCAGCTGCCCGCGCTGCCCGACCTCGGCAGCGAGCCGACCGCCGCAGCCGAGCCCACGAAGAAGGCCTCGGCCGAGCCCTCCGCCGAACCGGTCGCGGCCGCCTCCGACTCGGGCCCCGGCACCGGCACGTACGCCGCGATCGGCGGCGGTGTGCTGCTGCTCGCCGCGGCCGGAGCGGCGTTCTTCGCCCTGCGCCGCCGAGGCGCGCGGCAGGCCCCCGCGGCCGCCGACGCGGGCCCCGACGCCTCCCCGACTTCCTGACCCGGCACCCCCATGCGTGCCTTATGGACCATCACCCCCTCCCCCCACGCTTCGCTTCCGCCCCCTGTCCCTTGAGGAGACACACCGACATGGCAGCAACCCGCCGCCCCATAGCCCTCGCCGCGGCCGTCGCCACGGCCGCCGCCCTCGGCGCCACCGCCTTCGCCCTCCCGGCCCTCGCCGCCGGTTCCCCGGCGGCCGGTCCCGCCGCCGCTCCGAAGCTGGAGCTGGTGGACGGCAAGCTGGAGTGGGGCGTCAAGGAGTCCTTCCGCAAGTACATCGTCAGCCCCATCGCGCAGGGCAAGATCACCGTCGCGGACGGCGCCCAGCAGGCCGACGGCAACGGTGTGTTCACCTTCACCGACGGCAAGGGCACCTACGACACCGGGACGCACGCCTCCGACACCGCGTTCAAGGGCAGCGTCCGGTTCGAGGGCCACCACGGCGTGCTCGACGTCAAGCTGAGCGACATCAAGGCCGGTACGGGCCGCGAGACCGGTACCATCACCGCCGACTTCACCAGCAAGAAGACGGACGGCACCGTCGTCACCAAGGACGACGCCCCGATCGCCGCGCTCGACATGACGGCCGTCAAGCCGGGCGGCGGCGCGGGCGGCGAGATGGTCTTCGCCGACATCCCGGCCACCCTGACCGCGGACGGCGCGGAGGCCTTCGCCGGCTTCTACGCCGAGGGCTCCGCCCTCGACCCGGTGACGCTGTCGGTCAAGCAGGCCCCCAAGCCCCCGACCACGCCTCCGACCACGCCCCCGGTGACGCCCCCGCCGACCGGCAAGCCCACCGAGCAGCCGACCGGCCAGCCGACGGGCCAGCCGACCGGCCCCACCGAGGAGCCCACCGGCAAGCCGACCCCGACCGCCTCCGAGACCGCCGCGCCCGTCAGCGGCCCGGTCGTCGACGGCACCCTGAACTGGGGCGTCAAGGAGAAGTTCCGCTCGTACGTCGTCGGCAACATCGCGCACGGCAAGGTCGAGACGAGCGGCGGCGCCACCACCGTCGCCGACGGCTACCGATTCACCAAGGCCACCGGCCTCCTCGACGCCGACAAGAACACCCTCGACGCCGCGTTCCAGGGCAAGGTGCGCTTCCTCGGCCACGAGACCAAGGGCGAGTATGTCCTCGACCTGTCGATCAGCAACCTGAAGGTCGACATCGAGGGCACCTCCGGCACGCTCCTCGCCGACGTCTCCTCCAAGGACCAGAAGACCGGCAAGGTCAGCAAGTTCACCGCCCTGTCCTTCGCCGACCTGAAGGTGCCCGCCGGCGCGCTCGCCGCCAAGGGCGGCATCGTGAACCTCAAGAACGTCCCGGCGACGCTCACCACGGACGGCGCCAAGGCGTTCGGCGGCTTCTACAAGAAGGGTGAGGAGCTCGATGCCCTGAACGTCGCGGTCTCCATCGACAAGGACGCCCAGCTTCCGGGCGGCTCCACCGGCGGCTCCGGCTCCACCGGCGGTTCCTCCACCGGCGGCTCCACGGCCGGCGGTTCCACCACCGGCGGCGGCACGGTCGGCGGCTCCACCGGCGGTTCGGTCGGCGGCTCCGGCGCCCTGGCCTCCACCGGCTCCGACCTGCCGACCGGCGCCCTGATCGCCGCCTCCGGCGTCGTCGTGGCGGCCGGCGCCGGTGTCGTGATCGCGGCGCGCCGTCGCCGTGACGTCACCGCCTGACCCACCCGCACCACCCGCACGTCCCCCGGGGCCGTACCGGCAGCAGCAGTGCTCGCCGGTACGGCCCCGCGGCCGTACCCGCTCGGTTCCCGCCCCGACCCCGCACAGTGCTTGAATGCCCCCGTGAACGACTACGACGTACCCCGGGGCATCGACGTCCTGCGGGTGTTCTGCGGACCCGACGGCCGGCACGGCAACGCCCTCGGCGTCGTACGCGACGGAAGCGGCCACCCCGACGAGGCGTCCCGGCAGCAGCTGGCCCGGCGACTCGGCTTCAGCGAGACCGTGTTCGTCGACGACCCGGAGCGCGGGCGGGTGGACATCCACACCCCGGGGCTGCGGCTGCCGTTCGCCGGACACCCGCTGGTGGGCACCGCCTGGCTGCTGGACCTGGAGGTCCTTGAGCTGGCGGTCGGGGACGTGTTCGCGCGCCAGGACGGGGAGTTCACCTGGATCACCGCCCGCCCCGAGTGGGTCCCGCCGCGCACGCTCCAGCAGTACGCCACGGCCGCCGAGGTCGAGGCGCTGCTGGGACCGCCGCCCGGCGAGGGCTGGCTCTACGCCTGGGCCTGGGAGGACGAGGCCGCCGGGCGGGTGCGCGCGCGGGCCTTCCCGCGGCGCGGCGAGCAGGGCGGCATCGTCGAGGACGAGGCGACCGGCGCGGCGGCCCTGCTGCTCAGCGCGCGACTCGGCCGGGCCCTCAACATCACCCAGGGACGCGGCTCCCAGATCCTCACCGCACCCGCGCCGGACGGCACGGTGGAGGTCGGGGGCCGCGTCCTGATGGCCGTCCGGGGCTGAGCCCCGGACGGCCCGTTCCGCCGCTCTACCGGAGCGCGCCGCCGAACGCCTTGCCGACGGCCGGCAGGCCGCCCTTCCAGCGGTCCGTGAGGCCCGGAGCGCCGAGCAGCGAGAACGTCTGGATGGCGCCGGAGTCGACGACCGTGCCCTCGTTCTCGCCCGGGATGCCGACGGCCAGCAGCATCGTCGTGGTCGTACCGGTGTTCCGGGGCGAGGTGTTGACGACGGAGACCTGCTCGCCGAACCGGTCGCCCGCCTCGGCGGATCCGGTGACGTCCGCCTTCTCCTGCCGCACGTCCTGGAGTTCGGTGACCGTACCGCTCGCGGCGACGCGCAGCGTGACCACCCGGCCGGCGTTCGCCTTTCCTGCGGCAAAAAGGGGAAAGGCGGAAACGGGAAAAGCGCACGGCTCCACCAAATCCTCCGGTGGAGCCGTGCGCTCACAGCCCTGCGTTCACCCGCCGCCGCTACGCGCTGAGCGGGAAGACCTCGCCCAACTCGCGGAAGACCGCGGTGTTCAGTGCGAAGGCCCGCTTGCACTCCTCGATGATGCGCTGCTTCTCCAGGTCGTCAGCGTTCACCGCGTCCAGCAGCTCGCGGTAACCCCGCTTGAAGGCGGCCGGGTTGGTGATCTCCTCGAAGACGTAGAAGCGCACGCCGTCGCCCTTGCGCTCGAAGCCCCAGGTCTTCTCCGCCTTGTCGCGGATGATCTGGCCGCCCGAGAGGTCGCCGAGGTAGCGCGTGTAGTGGTGGGCGATATAACCCGCGGGCCAGGTGCGCGCGCACTCCGCGACCCGGTCCGCGTACGCGACGGTGGCGGGCAGCGCCTCCAGGCCCGCGCGCCAGTCGGCCCCGCGCAGATGCGCCAGGTCGCGCTCCAGCGCGGTGGAGCGCATCAGCTCGGGCTGTATGAACGGGCCGGCGACCGGGTCGTTCCGCAGGACCTCCGAACCCTCCTCCAGCGCCCGGTACACGAACCACAGCTGCTCGGTGTAGCGCGTGTACGCGTCCACTCCCAGCCGCCCGCCGAGCAGGTCACCCATGAAGGTCGAGGTCTCGGCCTCGGTGTGCTGTTCGTGCGACGCGGTGCGGATCAGCGTCGAGAAGGGAGTGACGGTGGCGGTTGCGTCCAAGGCGGGCCTCCGGGGACCGAGGGGGACGGGAAGTCCAGAAAGAGACGGAAATATCGGCAGGCGACCGCCGCGACGGTGCGGCGGCGCGTGCCGGTAGGCCCGATCCTCCTACTTAGGTTTACCTAAGTCAACTGGTTCCCGACTGCCTGTCGGTAAAAAACTACGCCCGAAGGGAGCGAAGGGTGCCCTTTTGGTCGCTTTGGGGTGATCTGGGGAGTGTGGTGATCCAGGGAGTGTGGTGATCTACGGGAGGGTGAGGATCTCCGCTCCGGTCTCCGTGACCACCAGAGTGTGCTCGAACTGGGCCGTCCGCTTCCGGTCCTTCGTCACCACGGTCCAGCCGTCCTCCCACAGGTCGTACTCGTGGGTGCCCAGCGTCAGCATCGGCTCGATGGTGAACGTCATGCCCGGCTGCATCACCGTGGTGGCGTGCGGGCTGTCGTAGTGCGGAATGATCAGACCGGAGTGGAACGAGGAATTGATCCCGTGCCCGGTGAAATCGCGGACGACCCCGTAGCCGAACCGCTTCGCGTACGACTCGATGACCCGGCCGATCACATTGATCTGACGCCCGGGCCGGACCGCCTTGATCGCCCGGTTCAGCGACTCCCGGGTGCGCTCGACCAGCAGCCGGGACTCCTCGTCCACGTCACCGCAGAAATAGGTGGCGTTGTTGTCGCCGTGCACCCCGTTGATGTACGCGGTGACGTCCAGGTTCACGATGTCGCCGTCGCGCAGCACGGTGGAGTCGGGGATGCCGTGACAGATGACCTCGTTGAGCGAGCTGCACAGCGACTTCGGGAAGCCCCGGTAACCGAGCGTCGAAGGGTACGCGCCGTGATCGACCATGAAGTCGTGCGCGACCCGGTCGAGCTCGTCCGTGGTGACCCCCGGGGCGATGTGCTTGGCGGCCTCCTCCATCGCCTGCGCGGCGATACGGCCCGCAATGCGCATCCGCTCGATGGTGTCGGCGTCCTGGATCTCCGGGCCGGTGTACGGCTTCGGAGCCGGCTTCCCCACGTACTCGGGACGCCGGATGTTTCCGGGTACGGAACGGACGGGAGTGATCTCCCCTGGTACGAGAAGCGACTGGCCAGACATGCCAGCGAGTCTAACCAGCGGCCCCGGGGCACCATGGCAGGGAGGAAAGGAGCCGTCGATGGCCCTGTTCAAGAAGCGCACGGTCGGCAAACCGGGCGAATGGTACTACTGCCTGGAGCACAAGAAGGTCGAGGAGGGCCCGGAGTGCCCTGCCCAGAACCGCTTCGGCCCCTACACCTCCCGCGAGGCGGCCCAGCACGCCATGGACACGGCCCGCGACCGTAACCTGCAGTGGGACACGGACCCGAAATGGCACGACGAGGACAAGGGCAAATCAAGCCCGCCCGGCGGAACCTCAAGCCCGTCCGGCGATTGAGGACGTCTTTCCGTCTTTCCAGCCGCTCCGGCGCTTGAGGAGCGGGGTACGGGGCGGAGCCCCGGGGTCACCCCTCCACCCGGGCCTCCCGCCTCCGCACCGCGTCCTCGTCCGTCTCCGAGTCGTACCGCACCAACTTCGGCAGCGCGGCCGTCAACAGCGCCACCGACGCCACGCACGCCACCCCGCCCGTCCAGATCGCCGACCGGGTCCCCGTCCAGCCGGCCATCGCCCCGGCCCGCACCTGACCCAGCTGCGGGCCGATGCTGTACGAGAGCACCTCGATGCCCGCCAGCCGCCCCCGCAGCTCCTCCGGGATCGTCTGGTTCCAGATCGTCGCGCGCCCCAGCCCGCTCAGCATGTCGCCCGCCCCGGCCACGGCCAGGCACAGCAGCACCACCCACACGCTGGAGAACCAGCCCGCCGCGGCGATGGCCAGACCCCACGCCGTCGCACCGAACACCACGAACAGCCCGTGCCTGCGCACCCGTGACGTCCAGCCGCTGGTCAGCCCCAGCGCCAGCGAGCCGACCGAGCCCGCCGCGTACATCAGGCCCAGCGACCACTCCGCGTCCAGCTCGTCCGCCAGGAACGGGAAGATCGTGTTCGGGAAGGCGAAGAACATCGCCGCCAGGTCGATCGCGTACGTCCCCAGCAGCACCGGCCGGCTCCACGCGTACCGCGCGCCCTCGACGATCCCGCGCAGCGACGGCTTCCGCGCGTCACGGGCCGGCGGTGCGGGGGAGAGCCGCAGACAGAGCACCACGGAGACGGCGAACGTGCACACCGTCACCCCGTACGCCGTGCCGTGACCGGCGTACGCCACCACCAGACCGGCCAGCGCCGGGCCCGCGATGGCCCCGATCTGCCAGCGCAGCGAGTTCAGCGCGGCCGCCGCCGTCTGCTGCTTGTGCGGCACGATCCGGGCCATCAGCGAGTCCAGCGCGGGCCGCTGGAGCCCGGCGAGCGCGGACACCCCGCCGGCCACCACGTACAGCGGCCACAGCAGCGGCTCCGGGAGCAGGGCGTTCACCAGCAGGATCGCGGCGAGCACCCCGAGCCCCGCCTCGGTCAGCAGGATGACCCGGCGGCGGTCCACCGAGTCCGCGAGCGCCCCGCCGTACAGCCCGAAGACCACCAGCGGCACCAGCTCGACCGCGCCCATCGCCCCGACCGCGAGCGGCGAGCCCGTGAGGTCCTTGATCTGGAGCGGCAGCGCGATGAGCGCCATGAAGCTGCCGAAGTACGTGATCAGGCCCTGCACCCACAGCAGCCGGAAGTCCGCCGAGGAACGCCACGGCGAGAGGTCCGGCAGCAGGGCGCGGATCCGGGCCGACAACGGCGAGGACGGGGGAGGAGACGGGGAGGCGGAGGGCGAGGGAGGCGCTGAGGTCACGAGGGGCCATGATCCGTACTGCCGGGCGTTCCGGGCAAGCAGATATTCCGGTACGCCCCGGGACCGCGATTCGGCCGGGCTGCGGGCCCCGGCCGCACACCGCCGGCGGCCCGCGGGCCGCTCCTTCACCTGAACGGAGGACCGCGCGGCGTCCGGGACGGAGGGCCCGGGAGGCGGCTTCCCGGGCACTACCTGGCAGTAGGGTCGGCCCATGACTACACAGGACAGCGGCAGCGCGCCCAAGCCCCCCGCCAAGGACCCCTGGGACCTTCCCGACGTCTCCGGCCTGAGCGTCGGCGTGCTCGGCGGGACCGGCCCGCAGGGGCGCGGCCTCGCCTACCGGCTCGCCCGCGCCGGACAGCGGGTCACCCTCGGCTCCCGGGACGCGGCGCGTGCCGAACAGGCGGCGGCCGAGCTGGGCTTCGGCGTCGAGGGCGCGGACAACGCGGAGTGCGCCCGGCGCAGCGACATCGTGATCGTCGCCGTGCCGTGGGACGGCCACGCCAAGACGCTCGAATCCCTGCGCTCCGAGCTCGCGGGCAAGCTCGTGATCGACTGCGTCAACCCGCTCGGCTTCGACAAGAAGGGCGCCTACGCCCTCAAGCCGGAGGAGGGCAGCGCCGCCGAACAGGCCGCCGCCCTGCTGCCGGACTCCCGTGTCACCGCCGCCTTCCACCACCTCTCGGCCGTACTGCTCCAGGACGAGTCCATCGAGGAGATCGACACCGACGTGCTGGTCCTCGGCGAGGCGCGGGCCGACACCGACCTCGTGCAGGCGCTGGCCGGCCGGATCCCCGGAATGCGGGGCATCTTCGCGGGGCGGCTGCGCAACGCCCACCAGGTCGAGTCGCTGGTCGCCAACCTGATCTCGGTCAACCGCCGCTACAAGGCCCACGCCGGGCTGCGCACCACCGACGTCTGACCGGGCCGCGCCCCGGGGAGGGCTCCCACGGGCGGGGCACAACGGGGCATGGGGGACACTGGACGGGACCGCGACCCGTTCCCGACAGGAGTCGACCCCCATGCCCCGTATCGCTCTCTACGCCCTCGTCGTCTGCGTCCTCGCCGTCGCCGCGGCCGTGGTCTCCTTCGTACAGGGCAGTCTGCTCGGGATCGTCTGGGTGCTCATCGCGGGGCTCTCGTCGAACATGACCTGGTACTACGTACGCAGGCAGCGCGTGCTGACCGCCGCCGACGCGGGCTGACCCTCCCGCCCACCCCTCCACTCCCCGCCTCCCCGGCTCTCGCCGTCCCTCCGCCGTTCGGGTCGAGGGGCTCGCCCGTGGGGCGCGTCCCGAAGACCGGGCGCCGCCCAGGGCCGACCATGTGACGGCCTCGCCACGGCCGTGGCGGGCCGACGAGGGAGGACCGCGTGGCAGACGCGAGGGACGACGGGTACGGGCCCGGATCCGGGATCGGATCGACCGCACGGGCGGCGGAAGGGGACCGGGGCTTCCTGGGGGAGGTCCGCGATGCCGTCTCCACCCGGTCCGCGCTCGTCATGCTCGGGGTGCTCCTGCTGCAGCTGGGCTTCGCGCTCTCCTACATGGGCGCCTTCCACGCCCCCGAGCCGCACAAGGTGCCGATCACGCTGGTCGCCCCGCCCGCCGTCGAACGCGACCTGGTGGCCCGGCTCGACGCACTCCCCGGCGACCCCCTCCAGGTCACCCCGGTCGCGGACCGCGCCGAAGCACGGGCGCGGCTGCTGGACCGGCGCACCGACGCCGCCCTCGTCGTGGACCCGGCGAGCCGCAGTGACACCCTGCTCGTCGCCTCGGCGGGCGGCCCGTCGGCCACCACGGCGGCCACGGAGATCCTCCAGGAGGTCGCGCGGGCGCAGGAGCGGACCATCGTCGTACGCGACCTCCGCGCGCCCTCGGCGGGCGACTCGCGGGGCCTGTCGTCCTTCTACCTCGTCCTCAGCTGGACCATCGGCGGCTACCTCGCCGCCTCGGCCCTCAACATGGCGGCCGGCTCCAAGAAGCCCACCCTGCGCCGCACCCTGGTCCGGCTCGCCGCGATGCTCCCGTACGGCTTCGTCTCGGGCATCGGCGGCGCGCTCATCGTCGGCCCGGTGCTGGACTGCCTGCCGGGGGCGTTCTGGGAGCTGGTCGGGATCGGCACCCTGGTGGTGTTCGCCTCCGGCGCCGTGGGCGTCGCCCTCCAGTCGGTGGCGGGCACGGTCGGCCTGGGCCTCACCATCCTGATCTTCACGGTCCTGGGCAACCCCAGCTCCGGCGGGGTCTATCCGTCCTCGCTGCTGCCCCCGTTCTGGGCGGCGATCGGCCAGGCCCTGCCACCGGGGGCCGGGACGACCGTGGTGCGCAACACCGTCTACTTCGACGGCAACGCCACCACCGGCGCCCTGTGGATCCTCGGCGCCTGGGCGTTCGGCGGGGTGGCCGTGGCGATCCTCGCCGCCGCCCTGCGCGAGAAGCGGAAGCGGGAGCCCCGCACGACGTCCGCCGTCCCGGCCTGAGATCGCGGGAACGGCGCCGTCCGGGCCGCGCGGTCAGCCCACCGCGCAGCCCGGATCCTGCTCGTCGAAGAGGCCCCGCCAGAAGCGGTAGAGGTCGTAACCGCAGTACCGCTGGTACTCCTCGACGCCGAGTCCGCGCAGCAGAGCGTGGATCGCGTCGAAGAACACGATGTTCACCTCGGGGATCCAGAGGATCGCGAACACCGCGATCAGCCCGAACGGCGCGATCGGCTCCACCTGCCGCCGGATCCTGTACGAGAGCCAGGGCTCGATCACCCCGTAGCCGTCCAGGCCCGGGATCGGCAGGGAGTTCAGGATCGCCGCCGTCACCTGGAGCATCGCCAGGAACGCCAGCGCGTACTGGAAGGCGCGCGGCACCCCGTCGAGCGCGTCCAGCCAGAACGGGGCCGTGCAGACGATCGCGAACGCCACGTTCGTCAGCGGGCCCGCCGCCGAGATCAGGCTGTGCTTCCACCGGCCGTGGATCCGGCCGCGCTCGATGTACACCGCGCCGCCGGGCAGCCCGATCCCGCCCATGATCACGAAGAGCACCGGCAGCACGATGCTGAGCAGCGCGTGCGTGTACTTCAGCGGGTTGAGCGTCAGATAGCCCTTCGCCCCGACCGAGAGATCCCCGCTGTGCAGCGCGGTACGGGCGTGCGCGTACTCGTGCAGACAGAGCGAGACGATCCAGGCCCCGGTGACGAACAGGAAGACCGCGAAGCCGGTGGCGTCCGCGAAACCCGTCCACACCGCCCAGCCCGCGACCGCGGTGACGGCGGCGATGCCGAGGAAGACCGGGCTGATCCTCCGGTCGCCGGTCCTGGCTGCGGTGGTCATCGGTGCTCGACTCCTGAGGTGGGGGACACGAAGGGCGGGTGGCACCGGGCGCGGGCCCGGGAAGGGCGATCGTACGGTTTCGACGGTTCCGACAGGGCGGGAACGTCGGGGACCGGTGACGGAGTTCCACCCTGTCAACGCCGCGCCCCGCAACGTCACGGACAATGGGCCCGTGCGCTACTGCATCCTCGGCACCACCCGGGCACTCCGCGACGACGGTACGGCCGTCGCCCTCGGCGGGGCCCGGCTGCGCGCCCTGCTCACCGTTCTCGCGCTGCGCCCCGGACGGACCGTCCCGGCCGGCGTCCTCGTCGACGAGGTGTGGGACGGCGACCCGCCCGCCGACGCGGCCGGCGCGCTCCAGGCCCTCGTCGGGCGGCTGCGGCGGGCCCTGGGCCGGAGCGCCGTCGAGTCCGTGGCGGGCGGCTACCGGCTCGCCGCCCCGCCGGACGCGGTGGACCTGCACCGTTTCGAGCGGCTGGCGGGGGAGGGGAGCCGGGCGCTGGAGGACGGCGACGCCGCGAGCGCCCTCGCCGTCCTGGGCGAGGCCCTCGCCCTGTGGAACGGGCCCGCCCTGGCCGATCTGCCCGACCGTACGGCGACCGCGTCCCGCTGGGAGGCCCGCAGGCTCGACGCGCGCCGCGCCGCGCTCGGCGCCCTCCTCGCCCTCGGCAGAGCGGGGGCCGCGCTGCCCGAGCTCGCCGCGCTCTGCGACGCCCACCCGCTCGACGAACCGCTCCAGGTCCTGCGCATCACGGCCCTGCGGGACGCCGGACGCCCCGCCGAGGCGCTGGCCGCGTACGAGGAGGTCCGCACCCTCCTGGACGACCGCCTCGGCACCGCGCCGGGCCCGGCCCTGCGCGCCCTGCACACCGAGCTCCTCCACCAGGAACCGGAGCCGGCCGCACCGAAGCCCTCGGCCCCGACCGCCCCGAAGCCCGTGCGGGAGCCCGCGCCCGCCACGGGAACCGCCCCCGGGCGCCTACCCGCCGCCGGAACCGCGCCCGGGAGCTTGCCCGCCTCCGGAACCGCACCTGGGAGCCCGCCCGCCAC